>JAKLKF010000072.1 GCA_023150805.1 Myxococcota bacterium
CCGACGAGGCGCCGCGCCCCGGGCCGCTGCCGGCTGGCGCCTTCACGATGCAGCCGGTGGTGCCCCTGCTCGACGTCGAGCACGCTCCCGAGCCCCTGGCTGCCCGCCGCTACACCCTCTTCCTCATCCCCGACGGCGGCCGCGGGCCGCTGCGCCAGGTGGAGCTGAGCCTGGTCCAGGTGCGCCTGGCGCTCACCGCCGCGGCCGCGATCTGCCTGCTCGCGCTGGCCGGCGCGTTCTCGCCCTTCGTCGCGCTGCCGGCCACCCGCTCGCGCGACGCCCTGCTGGCCGAGAACCTCTCGCTGCGCGCGCGGATGCAGGACGTCGAGCGCAAGCTCCAGGACGTCGACGCCCAGCTCCGGCGCCTGCGGCTGTACAACAGCCAGCTCGACGAGCTGCCGCTCTCGGGCATCCCCGGCTTCGGCCCGCTGGAGGCCGACGAGCTGTCCGGCTTGATCTGGCTGGGGCGCGCCGACGCGGCCGACTGGGCCGCGGGGGACTGGGAGCCGGGCATGCCGATGGAGGAGCCCCCGGGGGACGAGGTGGCGCCGGCAGAGCTGACCGAGGCCGAGGCCCGGGCGCTGGAGCTGACCCTGCGGGCCGAGCGCCTGCTGGAGGGCGTGCGCCTGGTCGAGCCCGGCCTGGGCGAGCTGGTCGAGACCGCCCAGGAGTGGCGCTGGCGCAAGGAGACCGCGCCGACGCTGATGCCGGTGCCCGAGGGCCTGTACACCAGCAGCTTCGGCTGGCGACGGGCGCCTTTCAGCCGCCGCTGGAAGTTCCACACCGGCATCGACATGGCCGCGCCCCCGGGCACCCCGGTCTACGCCGCCGGCGCGGGCACCGTGACGCTGGCCGACTGGTCGGGTGGCTACGGCCGGATGATCCACATCGACCACGGCGATGGCGTGGTCAGCCGCTACGCCCACAACAGCCGGTTGCTCGTGCGGGAGGGGGACCAGGTGGCCCGCGGCCAGCAGATCTCCACGGTCGGCATGACCGGCCGGACCACCGGCCCGCACCTGCACTTCGAGATCTACGTCGACGGCGTGGCCGTCGACCCCGACCGGTTCCTCGAGCGCCGCTGACCCGGGCGGCCGCGCGCGGGCAGCGAGGATCCGCGCCCCCACGGTGGATCGGTGGCCGGGCCCGCCGCGCTCGGCTACGCGGGCCGCCCCTCGGTGCGGGGCCCCCGCCGCGCGCGGCATGTGCGGGCCGCCCTTGACCCCGGCCCATCCGCGGCAAGGTTCCCCCGGATCCCCTGGAGTCCCCTCATGCTCGGCCTCGACGACATCATCAAGAAGATCTTCGGCTCCCGGTCCGCCCGCGAGCTGAAGAAGATGAAGCCGCTCGTCGACCGGATCAACGGCCTCGAGGCCCGCATGCAGGGCCTCTCCGACGCCGAGCTGAAGGCGCTGACGCCGGACTTCAAGCAGCGCCTGGAGAACGGCGCTCCCATCGACGACCTGTTGCCCGAGGCCTTCGCCGTCGTGCGCGAGGTCGGCCGCCGCACGATGGAGATGCGCCACTTCGACGTGCAGCTCCTCGGCGGCATCGTGCTGCACCGCGGCAGCGTCGCCGAGATGAAGACCGGCGAGGGCAAGACCCTGGTCGCCACGCTGCCCGTCTACCTCAACGCCCTGGTCGGCAAGGGCGTGCACGTCGTCACCGTCAACGACTACCTGGCCAGCCGCGACGCCGAGTGGATGGGCACCATCTACAGCTTCCTGGGCCTGTCGGTGGGCACCATCCTGTCCAGCGACCGCGACCAGGCCGCCAAGCAGCGGGCCTACGGCGCCGACATCACCTACGGCACGAACAACGAGTTCGGCTTCGACTACCTCCGCGACAACATGAAGTTCGCCGCCGAGGAGTACGTGCAGCGGGGCCACCACTACGCCATCGTCGACGAGGTCGACTCGATCCTCATCGACGAGGCGCGGACCCCGCTCATCATCTCGGGCCCCGCCAGCCAGGACGTCGACCGCTACTACATCGTCGACGGCGTCGTGCCGCTGCTGCAGGCCGACATCGACTACGTCGTCGACGAGAAGTCCCGCTCGGTCAGCCTGACGGATGCCGGCGTGGACCGCGTCGAGGACAAGCTGGGCGTCGACAACCTCTACGACTCCCACAACATGGAGATCCTCCACCACGTCAGCCAGGCGCTCAAGGCCCACACCATCTTCAAGCGCGACCGCGACTACGTCGTCCAGCAGGGCAAGGTCATCATCGTCGACGAGCACACCGGCCGGCTGATGCACGGCCGCCGCTGGTCCGACGGCCTGCACCAGGCGGTCGAGGCCAAGGAGAAGCTGCGGGTCGAGCCCGAGAGCCAGACCTACGCGACCATCACCTTCCAGAACTACTTCCGCATGTACAGCAAGCTCTCGGGCATGACCGGCACCGCCGAGACCGAGGCCGAGGAGTTCCGGAAGATCTACAACCTGGACTGCCTGGTGGTGCCCACCAACCGGGGCGTGATCCGCAACGACCAGCACGACATCGTCTACAAGACCCAGTCCGAGAAGTTCCGCGCGGTGATGGCCGAGCTGCACGAGGTGCACGCCAAGGGCCAGCCCGTGCTGGTCGGCACCACCAGCGTCGAGAAGAGCGAGCTGGTCAGCCGCCTGCTGCGGCACGAGGGCATCCCGCACGAGGTGCTCAACGCCCGCAACCACGCGCGCGAGGCCGAGATCGTCGCCCAGGCCGGCCGCAAGGGCGCCATCACCATCTCGACCAACATGGCCGGCCGCGGCACCGACATCAAGCTCGGCGGCGACCCCGAGGCCATGGCCCGCCACGAGGTCGACCCCCACGTCGACCCCGAGGGCTTCAGGGCCGCCGTCGCCCGCCACCGGGCCCAGTGCGAGGTGGAGAAGCAGGAGGTCCTGGCCCTGGGTGGCCTGCACATCCTGGGCACCGAGCGCCACGAGTCCCGCCGCATCGACAACCAGCTCCGCGGCCGCTCCGGCCGCCAGGGCGACCCCGGCTCCAGCCGCTTCTACCTCTCGCTGGAGGACGACCTGCTGCGCGTCTTCGGCAGCGAGAAGATCATCGGCTGGATGGAGAAGATGGGGCTCAAGGACGACGAGCCCATCGAGCACCGCTGGATCACCAAGTCCATCGAGAACGCCCAGGTCAAGGTCGAGGGCCACAACTTCAACGCCCGCAAGAACCTGCTCGAGTACGACGACGTGATGAACCTCCAGCGCAAGTCGATCTACGAGATGCGGCGGAAGGCGCTGGAGGGCGACGGCGTGCGCGAGATGGTCGTCGGCGCCATCGAGCACCTGGTCGAGGACGTGATGGACGAGTGCCTGCCCGAGGGCACCCACCCCGAGGCCTGGGAGATCACCAAGCTGCGCAAGCGGCTGGACGAGATCTTCGACCTGCGCTGGACCGAGACCGACGACGAGCTGCGCGACTTCGCCGTGGCCGAGCTGCGCGAGCGCATGCGGGCCGAGGCGGTCGAGCGCTACGAGGCCAAGGAGCGCGAGGTCGGCGCCGCCAGCATGCGGCAGGTCGAGCGCATGCTGCTGCTGCAGCTCACCGACCAGCACTGGAAGGACCACCTGCTGGCCATGGACCGCCTGCGCACGGGCATCGGCCTGCGTGGCTACGGGCAGAAGAACCCCCTGCTCGAGTACAAGCGCGAGGGCACCAGCATGTTCCTGCTGATGAACTCGCTGCGCGACGAGGCCGTGGTCGCCCGGCTGCTGCGCCTGGACCTGGGCGAGGAGGGCCTGACCGCCTCGCCGGGCAAGAACACCGCCCGCATGCTGGTCGAGGGCGAGCTCGGCGCGCCCGCCCCGCCGCCGCCGCCGCCCAAGGCCGCCGCGCCCGCCGAGGAAGGCCCCGGCCGCCCGATCATGACGCTGCAGCAGATGCAGGCCGCCGTGCGCGCCGCGCAGGAGGCCCAGGCCCGGCAGGCCGCCGCCCAGGCCGCGGCGCAGGCCGCCACCCAGGCCGCCGCCCGCCCCGCCGCGGGCGCCGAGGCCCGCGAGTGGGGCCTGGAGCGCGGCATCAAGCGCAACGACCCCTGCCCCTGCGGCAGCGGGCTCAAGTTCAAGAAGTGCTGCTACAAGTCGGGCGCCGCCGAGGACGAGGCGCCGGTCGCCCCCTCCTCCGACGAGAGCACCGAGGCCGCCCCGCAGGTCGCCGCCGACGACGGCTCGGTCGAGCAGGACGCCGCCGCGGCGCCCGCGATCGAGCCCTCCGCCGATGGCGAGGACCCGTCCCCCCGCGCCTGACGGAGCCCCTCCCGCGCCTTGCCCGGCCGCGCCGGACCCGTTAGCGGGCAGCCGCTCCGCGGGGCCTTCCCGCGGGGACACTCACGCCGGAGCTCCCCGCCTCAGCCGGAGGTGCTCCTTCCCCAGGCATCGACCTGCGGAGGGGGTCGGCTGGTCGGACCGGCGGTCGCTCAACCCGAATGGGGCCCTGCGGGGCTCCCGGAGATCCTCATGGCGAACGTCTCGCTGCGTGACCTGCTGGAGGCAGGCGTCCACTTCGGTCACCAGACCCGGCTGTGGAACCCCAAGATGAAGCCGTACATCTACGGCGAGAAGAACGGGGTCCACATCATCGACCTGCAGAAGACCGCCCGCAACCTCGTGTCGGCCACCCGCGCCGTCACCTCCGAGGTCAGCCGCGGCCGCACGATCCTCTTCGTCGGCACCAAGCGCGCCGCGCGCGAGGTGGTGGCCGAGGAGGCGCAGCGCGCCGGCATGTTCTTCGTCAACGAGCGCTGGCTCGGCGGCACCCTGACCAACTTCCAGACGGTCAAGCGCTCCATCGACCGCCTGGTCGCCCTCGAGAAGGCCCGGGACGAGGGCCGCTTCGAGATGCTGACCAAGAAGGAGGCGCTCGACCTCACCCGCAAGATCAGCAAGATGGACAAGTCCCTGGGCGGCATCAAGGACATGCGCAGCCTTCCGGGCCTGGTCTTCGTGATCGATCCCAAGCGCGAGCACATCGCGATCCGTGAGGCCCAGCGCCTGGGCATCCCCGTCGTCGCCCTCTGCGACACGAACTGCGATCCCGACGGCATCAACTGGGTCATCCCGGGCAACGACGACGCGCTGAAGAGCATCCGCCTGTTCACGGGTGCCATCGCCGACGCCGCCATCGAGGGCGCCCAGGCCAGCAGCCGGAACACCGACGGGCGCGTCGTGACCGGCCGCTCCGACGGCATGCAGGACGTCGAGGTCTACGTCCGCTCGGCCGAGCTGGAGGAGGAGTTCGAGGAGGAGGAGGAGGAGGCCTGAGCCTCTCCCCGCCGACGAACCCCCGCATCTCCTTCCGGTCCCCCCGCAGCGCGCGGCAGGGGACCGGTCCAACTGTACCCCACCCCCCCCTGAGAACTGGAGCTGACCATGGCGTCTGCTGCCGACATCAAGGCCCTGCGCGACCGCACCGGGGCCGGCATCCTGGACTGCAAGAAGGCCCTCGCCGAGAGCGGCGACGACATGGAGGCCGCCATCGACTGGCTGCGCGCCAAGGGCATCGCCAAGGCCGCGAAGAAGGCCGGCCGCATCGCCAGCGAAGGCCTGGTCGACGCCTACATCCACGGCGAAGGCCGGATCGGCGTCATGCTCGAGGTCAACTGCGAGACCGACTTCGTCGCCATGAACGACAGCTTCAAGGCGCTGGTCCGGGACATCGCCATGCACATCGCCGCCTCCTCGCCCGAGTACGTCTCGCGCGACGAGATCCCGGCCGAGGCCGTCGAGCACGAGCGCGCCGTCCAGAGGGCCCGCGTCCTGGAGGAGGGCAAGCCCGAGAAGATGGCCGACAAGATCGTCGATGGCCGCATCAGCAAGTGGTACCAGGACGTCTGCCTGCTCGAGCAGCCCTTCATCAAGTCCGACGACAAGACCGTCGAGCAGGTGATCGCCGACGCCATCGCCACCATCGGCGAGAACATCAAGGTCCGGCGCTTCGTCCGCTTCGAGGTGGGCGAGGGCCTGCAGAAGAAGTCCGACGACTTCGCCGCCGAGGTCGCGGCGATGACGGGCGGCCAGGCCTGAGCCACCCGGGCCGGCGGCGCGCCGGCCTCTGTGTCCAGCAGGGCGTCCTTCGGGGCGCCCTGTGCGCTTGTGGCATCCTCTCGCCCCGCCGCGGCCCCCGGACCGATTAGGCTGCACCGACCACCCCCGGAGAAGCAGATGAGCGCCGAGTACATCCAGGCGATGGACGACGACTTCAAGAAGGTGATCTCCGCCTTCGAGAAGGAGCTGACCAGCGTGCGCACCGGCCGTGCGACCCCCCAGCTCCTCGAGCCCGTGAACGTGCACGTGGCCGCCTACGGCGCCGCGATGCCCATCAACCAGCTCGCCAGCATCTCGGCCCCCGACGCCCGGCTGCTGGTCGTCAACCCCTGGGACAAGGGCACCATCCCCGACATCGAGAAGGGCATCATGGCCGCCGGCCTGGGGCTCAACCCCAGCAACGACGGCCAGGTCATCCGGGTCCCGATCCCCGCGCTGACCGGCGAGCGGCGGCAGGACCTGGTGAAGGCCGTCAAGCGCATGGCGGAGGAGGCGCGGGTGCGCGCTCGCGCCGTGCGCCGCGAGTACAACGATCTCTTCAAGGACCTCGAGGCCGAGAAGGAGATCAACGAGGACGAGCTGACGCGCATCCTCAAGAAGGTCCAGGACGGCACCGACGCCACGGTGGCCCGCATCGACGCCATCGCCGAGGCCAAGGAGAAGGAGGTCCTGGAGGTCTGATGGAGCCCCTGCCGCCGCCGCCGCGGTCTGTCGCCATCATCATGGACGGCAACGGCCGCTGGGCCCAGGCGCGCGGGCTCCCGCGCATCCGTGGCCACGAAGAAGGCGCCGTCAGCGTCAACGAGGTGGTGCGCCACTGCCGCAAGCGCGGCGTGAAGGCGCTCACCCTGTACAGCTTCAGCACCGAGAACTGGCGCCGCCCCGCCGACGAGGTGGCGGCGCTGATGAAGCTGCTGCAGCGCTACGTCTTCCAGGAACGGGACACCATCCTGGGCAACGGCATCCAGCTCCGCATCATCGGCCAGCCCGACCGCCTGCCGGCCTTCGTGCAGAAGCCCCTGCGCATGCTGGTCAGCGACAGCGCGAAGAACGACGACATGGTGCTGTGCCTGGCGCTGTCCTACGGGGGCCGGCAGGAGATCGTCGACGCCGTCCAGGACATCGCCCGCAAGGTCAAGGCCGGCCAGCTCGACCCCAGCCAGGTCGACGAGGCGCTGGTGAGCGCCCACATGCAGACCCGGGGCATGCCCGACCCCGACCTGCTCATCCGCACCAGCGGCGAGCTTCGGGTCAGCAACTTCCTGCTCTGGCAGATCGCCTACACCGAGATGTACGTGACCGACCTGGCCTGGCCGGACTTCCGGGTGCCCCAGCTCGAGCAGGCCTTCGCCGCCTACGCCCACCGCGAGCGCCGCTTCGGCCGCACCGGCCAGCAGGCGCGGGAGCTGTCGGCGTCGGCGCCCGCCCCGGGGAAGGGCTGATGCTCCAGCGCATCGTGGCCGCCATCGTCGGCCTGGCCATCGTCGTGCCGCCCATCGTCTGGGGCGGCCTGGTCGGATCGAACATCGTCGCCGCCCTGGTCCTCCTGGTCGCCTTCGACGAGTACAGTCGCATGGCCGTGCCCCAGGACCACTGGTTCGCCCTGGCCCTGCTGACCGTCGCCGGCGGCGCCGTCTACGCCGCCCAGCTCTTCCTGCCCGCCGGCGCCACCACCTGGGTGCTGGCCCTGGCCGGCCTGCTCGTGATGATCAGCAGCATGGTCCGGGTGCCGGACACGAACCTGGGCCAGCAGGTGGCCGTGCGCCTGCTCGCCGGGCTGATCTACGTGCCCGTCCTGTTCAGCTACGTCATCCAGGTC
Organism: Myxococcota bacterium; assembly: GCA_023150805.1. Taxonomy (GTDB): domain Bacteria; phylum Myxococcota_A; class UBA796; order UBA796; family UBA2385; genus UBA2385. The sequence goes on from JAKLKF010000072.1 coordinate 7,867, forward strand.
CGCAGCCTGGAGCACGGCCTGGCCTGGCTCTTCCTCACCCTGGCCGTCACCTGGGCCGGGGACACGGGCGCGTACTTTGCGGGTCGGGCCTTCGGCAAGCACAAGCTCTTCGAGCGGGTCAGCCCCAAGAAGACCTGGGAGGGCTTCTTCGGCGGCCTGCTCTTCGCCGTCGCCTTCGCCTGTGTGTTCAAGTACTTCTGGCTGACCGAGCTGACCTGGGTCCAGGCCGCCATCCTCGGCGCGGTGCTCGACGTCGTCGGCGTCCTGGGCGACCTGGTCGAGTCGATGTTCAAGCGGGCCTACGGCGTCAAGGACAGCGGCTGGATCATGCCCGGCCACGGCGGCATCCTGGACCGCATCGACAGCCTGCTGTTCACAGGACCCGTCGCCTGGGTGCTGGCGACGCAGGTCTTCGGGGTGGGCTGAGGGCCCTCCCCCCGGCGACCGGAGCCCTCGTCAGGGCAGGTAGGCGTACAGGTCGTCCAGGAACACCGCCCGTCCCAGCAGGTTCGCGCCCGGCCACTCCAGGTGCCAGATCACGGTGCAGTCCGGCGTGTACTCGCGGATGTGGCCGCCTTCGCCGTAGTTGAGCAGGGTGTTGCCGTTGGCCAGGCGGTGCGCCTCGCCGCCGTACTGGCCGGTGGTGCCCGTACCGTCGCCGCAGGTCCAGACCTGGGTCAGGGTCCGGCTCTCATCGTCCACGGCGTACTCGCGGGCCACGATCTGGGCGTTGCGCTCGCCGGTCCAGGTCGACAGCAGCAGGGTCCCCTCGTCTGTCCAGGTCGGGCTGTGCTGCTTCCAGAAGGCGGGGGTGCCCTCGGCGAAGGCGTAGGAGCCCGCGAGCTGGCCGAAGGTGCGGGTCACCTGGCCGGTCGCCCGGTCCACCTGGGCGATGCTGTGGCCCGCGTCCGACGAGAACAGGAAGCTGTCGTCCTCCTCGCGCCAGAACAGGGCGTTGCCGTCACAGTCGGTGGGGGCCCCCTGCGCCTGCCAGTGCTCCGAACAGTCCCAGACCCGGCGCACCGACCCGTCGGCGGCGCGCTCGCGCAGCACCTCGTGGCCGCCCTGGTGGCCGCCCCACACGACCACGCCGTCCGGCAGCGCCAGGAAGGTGTGGTGCAGCCCGGGGACCTCGACGCGCTCGGACACGGCGCCGTCCAGGGTCATTCGGTGCACCAGCGAGCCCTTGCCCAGGTCGAAGTCCGTCCAGAAGGTGCTCTCGTCCCACAGGATGTGGTCACCCTCGGGCGCTGGCTGGATGTAGAAGGTGCGGTGGGCGTCGGGGGTCTCGTGCGCCCAGACCACCCGGCCCCTCCGGTCCAGGATGAGCTTCCAGAAGCCCTCGGCCTCCCAGCCCTCGCCGCCGCTGCTCAGGCCGATCAGCAGCCAGCGGTCCCCCTCCGCCCAGGCGCCGTCGTCGGCCTCGTGCAGCAGGGGCGCGGGCGCCGTCTCGGGCAGCGGGTCGGTCTGGACGGTCAGCGCCTCGCTGGCCACCGCGCCGTCGCCCGGGTCCACCAGGACGCGCAGGCTGCCGGCGGAGGCGTAGGGCAGCCCGATGACCACCTGCTCCTGCGCCCCCGGCTCGCGCCAGGTGGAGGGCGAGACCAGCGGCTCCTCGCCGTCCAGGCCCACCTCGACCCAGGTGTCACCGGCCTGGGCCTGGGTCCAGGTCACGACCAGCAGGGCGCCGATCTCCGGGTGGGGGCTGGCGGTGAGGTCGGTGACCGGCGAGCCGGTGGTGTCCCCGCCGTCGGTGGAGGGGCTGCCCCCGTCCAGGGTGCTCCAGTAGTCCTTCCAGGTCGCGCCGGTGTCCTCGGGCCGACCGCAGGCCAGGAGCAGCAGCGGGGAGAGCAGGAGCGTCATGCGGCGACGATAGCGGAGGGGCCGGCCGGGCAGGGGAGACGCAGCGTTCCCGCGGGCCACCTCTGTCAGCGCGCCCCACCCGTGGCTGTGGGGTCGAAGGCCAGCAGGCTGGCCATGCCGACGTCGTCGACCTCGCCGTCCGTCCAGGTGCTCGTGCCCAGCAACAGGCAGGCCTGAGCCTCGCACAGGGGCGCCACCAGCCAGTGGCTGTGGGCGCGGAAGGCGTCCACGCCCGCCTCGGGCGGCGGCGCCGCGCTCCAGGTGGCCTGGGCGGGCCCCAGGCTGCCCGTCGGGACCGGACCCGCGAAGGCCAGGATGCCCGCGTCCTCGCCCTGGCGCAGCGCCACCAGGTCATGCTGGCCGTCTCCGTCCAGGTCCACCGGCCGCGGCGGCGCCGCCTCGTGGGTGGAGAGCCCCTTCACCGCCTCGGCGGTGGGCACCGTCCAGGCCTCGGCGAGCCCCTCGCCCGACAGGATGTGCAGGGCCAGGTTGTCCGACCAGGCGACCTCGGCCCGGCCATCGCCGTCCAGGTCGCCGACCACCTGGATCCACAGCACCGTGTCGCGCACCGTCAGCGCCTCCTCGCCCCAGGACAGGTCGCCCGCCAGGGCCTCGGCCCCGCTGACGACCTGGAGATCGTCTCGCGCCGGTCGCACGCCCAGGTCGGAGAGGCCGTCCCCGTCCACGTCCCCGAGCACGTCCTGGTCGTGCAGGTAGGGGGCCTCCGTCCAGGTCAGCGTGCTGCGGGGTGTGTCCAGGTCGTCGTACAGGAAGAGGCTGGCGCCGCTGCGGGAGGGCGCGACCAGCTCGTCGCGGCCGTCCCCGTCCAGGTCCCCGGTGGAGAGCAGGGCGCCCAGGCCCTGGCCGCCGGGAGAGGGCACCCGGGTCGAGGCGCCGGCCGTCCACGCGAAGGAGGGCCCGCCCGCGAAGACGGTGACCGTGCCCGCCTCGGACCACCACGGCACCAGCCACTCGTCGGCGCCGTCCCCGTCCAGGTCGGCGAAGGTGGAGACCGCCCAGGCGGTGCCGACGGTGGACAGGCAGCCGGGGCAGGCGTCGGTGGCGACCCGGTCGATGGGCCCCTCGCCGCCCAGGGGCCCCTGGAGCGCGTGCAGCCAGATCCGCGTGCTGCCGTCGCCGGGGTGGGCCCGGTAGCCGGCGACCAGGGCCAGGTCGGCGCCGGTGCCCAGCGGATCTCCGGCGGCCATGGAGCCGCCGAGCTGGCTGCCCAGGGCCTGTCCGTCCACCTCCCAGGTGCTGCCGGACCAGGCGCCCACCCAGGCGGGGGCCCCCGAGTCCCCGGGGCCGGGGGTCCCGCCCTGGCCGGTGTCGCCGCCATCCCCCGTGGCGGCGCCGCCGTCACCCGGGGTCGCCCCGCTGTCCGCCGCGGAGGGGGGTGTCCCGGGAGCCGGGTCGTGGACGATGCAGGCCAGGGTCAGCAGCAGCATGCCCCTGGTTACCCTGCTCCCGCGCCGTGTCCCCGAGGCCCCCATGCTCCTGCCCCTGCTCGCCCTGGCCTGCGCCGATCCCAACCGGGAGACCGCCGTCACCGGCGAGCTGCGCTGGGAGCCCTGCCCGCTGCGCTACGAGGACCAGGGCCGCCCCTGGGCCCAGTGCGCCACCGCCGACCTGCCCCTGTGGTGGGACGATCCCGAGGGCGAGACCATCGAGATCTTCGCCCAGCGGCGGCTGCCCGACCAGGAGGTCGAGCGCCAGCTCTGGATGCTGGCCGGCGGACCCGGCCAGAGCGCGGCCGTGTACGAGGAGTACGTGCTCGACCTGCAGGACGCGATCCCGGGCACGGAGATCCTGCTCTACGAGCACCGCGGGGTGGGGCGCTCGACGCGGCTGTCCTGCCCCGACCAGGAGGCCGACGGCAGCGAGGAGGGCATCGACGTCAGCGTCGCGGAGTGGCCCGGCTGCCTGGCGGCCGTGCAGGAGGAGTGGGGCGAGGGCCTGGCGGCCTTCTCGGTCGACGCCGCCGCCTTCGACCTGGAGCACCTGCTGACCCAGGCCGAGGTCGGGGTGCCCGTCTTCGTCTACGGCGGCTCCTACGGCACCACCCTGGGCTGGCGCTTCCTGCAGCACTTCCCCGACCGGGTGGACGGGGTCGTGCTGGACTCGCTGGCCGTGGACGTGGACCACCGCGTCTACGACCAGGAGTTCGACCTGGTCGGCCGGGCCTTCCTGGAGGAGTGCGGGCAGGACGAGCGCTGCGCCGAGGCCCTGGGCGCGGACCCGGTCGCCACCGCGGAGGAGATCGTGGCGCGGGTGGCCGACGGCCACTGCGCCGAGGCCCTCGACGTGGAGACGCTGCGGGCGGGCGCCGGCGCCTTCCTGTCGGACGCCAGCCTGCGGGGCTACGCTCCGGCCCTCTTCCACCGGGCGGGGCGCTGCACCGCGGACGACCGCCAGGACATCACGCGGCTGGTCTCCCTGTTCGAGGACCGGGAGCCCCACTACACCGAGCGGCTGTACAGCCCCGTGCTGTTCGCGAACATCGAGCTGTCCGAGCAGTGGCCCGAGCCCTGGCCCTCGCAGGAGGAGCTGGAGGCGGTCGTGGACCAGGCGCTCTTCTCCTTCGCCGTCGGGCCGGCCCAGCGGCCGCTGCTGGAGGACTGGCCGCGCTACGCCCTGGACCCGGTCGTGGGGCAGCCGCTGTCGACCGACACGCCGGTGCTGGTGCTGCAAGGCGGCCTGGACCCGCAGACGCCCGAGTGGCGCAGCGAGGGGCCGGCCAGCCAGCTCCAGGGGCCCGGCCAGCACCTGGTGCTGTTCCCGCAGGGCACGCACATCCTGCTGGGCAGCACGCCGGCGAAGGGCGGGGACTGCGCCACCCGCGTCGTCGAGGGCTTCCTGCTCGACCCGCTGGCCGCGCCCGATGACGCCTGCGTGGAGGAGATCGAGGACCTCCAGTTCCGCGGCCAGCCGCTCACGAGCTGGCTGTTGTTCAGCGACTGCAGCCGCTACGGCAACGGCTGCGGCGGCCGGCGGCAGGACGCGGCCCTGCTCTTGGGGCTGGTGGGGCTGTTGGGCTGGCGCCGGCGGCGGTGAGGCCTGCCGCCGGAGGCGGTGAGGGGAGGGGAGGCTCTCAGCCCTCGACTTCCAGCCACGCCGCCACCCGGTCCCGCACCTGGGGGTGGTCGAGCAGGTCCATGTGGCTCGCACCGTACACCACCACCCGGCGCTCGGGCGGCAGGCCCAGGTCCCGCGCCGGGTCGGGGTGGCGGCCGAGCGCGCTGTCGACCGGCACCGTGCCGTCGCCCGGCAGGTTGGCGTCGGCGAAGGCGCCGGCTGGCCCGGCTGCCAGGTCGGCGGCCACGGCGAAGCAGTCCACCCCCACGGGCAGGGGCAGGGGCTGGCGGGGGTCCGGCTCCGGCGTGAAGCGGTCGCGGCCCTGCCAGTCGGCGTCGCGCAGGTTGCCGAAGCGCAGGTCCGTGACGCCGGCGCTGCGCAGGCGGGCCAGGCGGGCCAGCGGGGCGGTGACGGCGGGCAGGCCGGCGGCCGCTTGCAGCCAGGCGCCGCCGCGCTCCAGCGGGGCGCCGTGGTGGGGGCTGCCCAGGAAGACCAGGCTGCCCAGCAGGCCCCGCCAGCGGTGGCCCTGCTGCTCGGCCGTGTGGATGGCGGCCCGGCTGACCAGGCCGCCCATGCTGTGGGTGACGAGGTCGATGCGGCGCAGGGGCACCGGCCAGGCCGCGACCAGGCGCTCCAGCAGCGTGGCCAGGCGCTGCCCGTTGGTCGAGATGTGCAGGCCCGAGTTGTAGTCCAGCGCCAGCCAGCAGAGCTCGCCCTGGTCCTCCAGGCGCTGGCCCAGGTGCTGGCCGCCCCGGGACCAGCAGCGGTGGCTGGCCGAGCTGCCGTGGATCAGCAGCACCAGGCGGCCGCTCGGCCGCGGCAGGGCCTGCCCGGGCGCGTCGGGGTCCACCTGCCGGTCGCCTCGACGCAGCGTCATCGGCAGGGCCAGGGCGCTGCCGGTCTCCTCCAGGTGGTCGCCCACCACCCCGTTGAGCGCGCCGAGCAGCACGTCGCGCTCGGGCCCCGAGGTGCCCGGCCCCAGCAGGGGCCCGAGCTGCACGAGGGCGGCGTCCAGGCCGGTGCCCACCAGGCCGGTGATGCCCTTGATGCTGCCGTAGGTGGGGGCCGTCACCAGCCGCACCACCCCCGCCAGCGGCCGGCCCAGCAGCGCCGGCCCGCCGCCGATGGTGACGTGCATCTCCTGCACGACCTCGGTCACCTGGACGGTGGCGTGCACCGCCAGGCGGACCGCCGCGCGCAGCTCGTCGGTCAGGGTGGGGGGGCGGGGGGGAGTGGACATGGGCTCGGTCGGCGGTGGCGAGGAAGCAGCCCCGGGGCGGCGGCTGCCCGTGCAGCCGGGCCTGGCGCCCGTCGGGCTGGGGCACCTGCGGGGCCAGGACCTCGAGCTCCTCCAGTGCTGGAACCCTACACCCCCGGCGGAGGGCCCTCAAGCGCGGGTCCGGCGGGGCCGCGGCCGCAAGGCAGGGGCTCCGCCACACGAGAGCGCGCCTTGGCGCGAAGGTCTGCCGCCAGCTTCCGCGTTGACGGCACCCGTGCGCTGTGCAAGCGTTCCCGCAGTGCCTGTGCCGCGCGCCACTCGAGGTCGCCGTCCAGCCTCACCCCTGGTGGAGCTCGCCGCCGGGCTGGCGCTGGCAGCCTGCCAGGCACCCACGCCAGGCGAAGAGGCGGCGGCGACCCTGGACGACCTGGAGCTCGTGCCGGCACCCGAGAGCCCCCTGGTCGTCCTGGCGCGCTGGACGACCTCGGACCCGGGGGACTCGGTCGTAGAGTTCCGCGACCCTTCCGGGCAGGCCTGGCGGATCGCCGACCCCTCCCTCGTGCAGGAGCACGAGGTGGTCGTGGTCGGGATGCGGCCAGCGACGGACTACGAGATCGTGGCGTCGTCGACCCTGGCGGACGGCCGCGTCCTGGGCGCGGAGGCCGAGCCGTGGACGACCCCCGCCCTGCCCTACGACTGGATCGGCCCGCGCCTGAAGGTGTGGGACGAGACCCTCGCCCAGCCGGGCTGGACGCTGTTCAACCTGGTCTGTGGCCTGGCCTCGCCCCCGGTGGCCCTGGTGGTGGACGAGGAGGCCCGGGTGGCCTGGTACTTCTCGCCCAGCTCCGCCACGGCCCCCCCGGACCTGCAGGTCACGATGACCTCCCGCGGTGGGGTGTTGCTGGGGCCCGCCGTGCCGACGAACACGCCCATCCTGGAGGTCGACCTCGCCGGCCGGACGACCTGGGAGGGTCCGATCAACGACCTGGACCAGTTTCGGCACCACGTCTTCCAGGAGCTGGACAACGGCAACTACATCACCACGGTCTCGGAGGAGCGGGAAGACGGGTGGCTGGCCGACGTCCTGACCGAGATCGCGCCGGATCACTCGGTGGCCTGGTCCTGGGCCTTCTCGGATCACGTCGAGCTGGACCCGGAGGACGTGACCGTGAATGGGAAGAAGCAGCGGGACTTCACGCACGTCAACGGCGTGTCCGTCGACCTGGACGCCGGGACGATCACCGCCAGCGCCAAGTACCTGGACCGCGTCTACCAGGTGGACCGCCAGACCGGCCAGGTCCTGTGGGTGCTGGGGTCCGGGGGCGACTTCGCCGCGGACCCCGACGCGACCCGACCCTGGTTCGCGGGCGCCCACTCTCCCACGCTGCTGCCCGGGGACAGGCTCCTGCTGCTGGACAACCAGACCGACCTGGGCACGGCCCGGGCGGTCGAGTACGACCTCGACTTCTCCACCATGACCGCTCACATCGCCTGGCAGCATCCCCCCGAGGGTGAGCAGAGCCCCTGGGTGTCGCTGGGCTGGGGCAACGCGGACCGCCTGGACAACGGCAACACCCTCATCGTGCCGGGCGAGGTCGTCGCCAACGAACAGAGCGTGGTGGTGGAGGTGACCCCGTCCGGCGCCGTCGCGTGGGAGATGGACCTGGGGACGGGGACCGATGACTGTCCGCTGCCCCTGGTCTTCCGGGCGGTCCGCATCGCCGCCCTGGCCGAGCGCCTGCCCTAGCCGAGCGCCTGCCCTGGCGGTGACAGGCCCGGGACCAGGTCGGGGGCGCGCTCGTCGCGGGCGACAGGGCCCCCACGAAGGGTGCCTCCGGGCACCCTCCGAGGGGCTCGCTTCGGCGCGGCGCGATCAGGCGCTGAGGAAGCCCTTGACCTTGCCCACCATGTCGGTCTGCTCCCAGGGGAAGCCGGCGTTCTCGCGGCCGAAGTGGCCGTAGGCGGCCGTCGCCCGGTAGATCGGGCGCAGCAGGTCCAGGTGCCGGATCAGGTCGGCCGGCTTGACCGGGAAGACCTCGCGCACGCAGGCGGCCAGGCGCTCGTCGCTGACCTCGCCGGTGCCGTAGGTGTCGACCATGATGCTGACCGGCTCCGCCACGCCGATGGCGTAGGCGAGCTGGACCAGGGCCTTGCGGGCGTAGCCGGCGGCCACGATGTTCTTGGCGATGTAGCGGCCCACGTAGGCGGCCGAGCGGTCGACCTTGCTGGGGTCCTTGCCCGAGAAGGCGCCGCCGCCGTGCGCGCCGTGCCCGCCGTAGGTGTCGACGATGATCTTGCGGCCGGTCAGGCCGCAGTCGCCCATCGGACCGCCGACCACGAAGCGGCCGGTCGGGTTGATGAAGTAGCGGGTCTTGTCGTCGAGCAGGTGGCCGGGCAGCGTGGTCTTGATGACCTGGTTGACCAGGGTGTCGGTGATCTCGGCGTGGCTCACCGTGTCGGCGTGCTGGGTCGAGATGACGACCGTGTCGATGCGGACGGGCTTGCCGTCCTTGTACTGCACGGTGACCTGGCTCTTGGCGTCGGGCCGCATCCAGGCGATGTCGCCGCGCTTGCGGGCCTTGGCCATGACCTCGAGCAGCTTGTGGCTGTAGAGGATGCTCATCGGCATCAGCTCGGGGGTCTCGTCGCAGGCGAAGCCGAACATCATGCCCTGGTCACCGGCGCCCTGCTCGGTGAACAGGCCCTGGCCGGCGGTCACGCCCTGGCTGATGTCGGGGCTCTGCTGCTCGAGCGCCACCAGGATGCCGCAGGTGTTGCCGTCGAAGCCCTTGTCGCTGTGGTCGAAGCCGATCTGGTTCACCACGTCGCGGATGAGCGGGTGGTAGTTGATCTCGGCCTTGCTGGTGATCTCGCCGGCGACGACGACCAGGCCGGTCTTGACCAGGGTCTCGCAGGCCACGCGGGCGTGGGGATCCTGCGCCAGGTGCGCGTCGAGGATGGCGTCCGAGATCTGGTCGCACATCTTGTCGGGATGACCCTCGGAGACGGACTCCGAGGTGAACATGTAGTCCTTGACGGCCATGGTGCGGGCTCCTGGGCGGGTGGCGAGGGGATACTCGAACGTCCGCGGTGTTTGGGGTGCCGGGCCTTCTACGAGCCCCGTGGGGCCGTGTCAACCCCAGGTGAGGTCAGGATCCGGGCGACGCGGCGCAGGTCGGCGAGGCCCACGCCGACGCCCGCCAGGTCGAGGGCGGCGACCCGCGCCAGGCGGTCGAGGTCCGCCGCCAGCGCCCCGCAGAGCAGGACCGGGCGGCCCCGTGCGCGCCCGGCGGCGGCCACCTGACGGAGCAGCCGCCACAGCGCGGGGTGATCGGGGTCCAGGCGGTCGGCCACGCGGGGATCCTCCCGGCTGGCGCCGACGGTGAGCTGGAGCAGGTCGTTGCTGCCGATCACCAGCAGCTCGGCCACGTCGAGCAGCCGCTCGACCTCCAGGGCGGCGGCGGGCGTCTCGACCATCGCCCCCACGGCGGGGGCCGGGCCGTCGGCGGTCCAGCAGCGCCGCACCTCCTCGCGGGCCAGGGCCACCTCCTCGGCCGCGCTGACCATCGGCAGCAACAGGCAGAGCCGGGTCTCGGGGACGCGGGCGGCCGCCATGCACAGCGCGCGGACCTGGTCGCGGCTCCGCTCGGGCGCGAGGCGCAGCCAGCGGACCCCGCGGGGGCCCAGCGCCGGGTCGGGTCCCGGCACGGCGGCGTCGAAGGTCCGGATGACCACCGTGGTGCCGGGGAAGCAGCGCAGCGCCAGGGCGTAGCGGCGCGCCTGCTCCTCGACGCCGGGGGCGTCGCCGTCGCGCAGCAGGCGATCGGTGCGCAGCAGGCCGATCCCGGTGGCGCCCAGCGCACGGGCGAGCGGGGCCTCTTCGGGCAGGTCGATGGTGGCCAGGACGTTCAGGCGCCGCGCGGCCGGGGGCGGAGGGTGGGGACGTGCGGCCAGGAAGGCGCGGCAGGCGGCCGCGTCGGGGTCGAGCACCACCCGGCCGCGGTCGCCGTCGACCAGCGCGCCGCGGCCGTCCTCCAGCCGCTCGGGCAGGCCGGCCAGCCCGCCGACCACGGGCACGCCCCGCCCCCGCGCAAGGATGGCCAGGTGGGTGAGGGGACCGCCCCGCGCCAGCAGGACGGCGCGGACCCGCCGGGTGGCGGCGCTCGAGGGCCCGAGCAGCTCCAGCAGCTCGTCGGGCGCCAGGTCGGCGCAGACCAGGATCACCGGGCGGTCGGGCAACGGGGCCGTCTCGACGCCTCCCTCCAGCGCGCGCAGCAGGCGCTCGCCCAGCAGGCGGACGTCGGCGCAGCGCGCGGCCAGCGTGGGGTCGCCGGGGCCCAGGAGGGTGGCGACGGCGTGGTCGGTCGCCGCCTCGATCGCGACGGCGGCGGGGGCCCCGCGCTCCACCAGGGCGCGCGCCTGGCCGGCGAAGGCGGGGTCCGACAGCAGGGCCTGCTGCACCTCCACCAGCCCCCGCTCGTCCTCGCCGTGCCCACCCAGGCGCGCGTGGCGGCGGTCCAGCTCCTCCGCGACGCGGGCCAACGCCGCCTCCAGGGTGCGGGTGGCCGAGTGGGGGCCCGCCTCCGGCGCGACCCGGGCGCCGTCCCGGGGCCAGCGCAGGGTGCGCCCCGCCGCGCGGCCGGGCGCGCAGGCCACGCCCTGCAGGGACGTGGGTCGCCCGCCCGCGCTGGAGGCGGTCACCGCGGCGAGGTGCCGGGGAAGCCGCTGGCGACGAGATCGTGCAGGGTCTGGGCGGCCTGGGCCTCGCGCTCCCCCTCGCAGCGGATGGTCAGGGTCGTGCCCCGTCGTGCCAGCAGGGAGCTGAGGGCCAGCAGGCTCTTGCCGTCGACGGCGGGGCCGTCGGTGGACACCGCCACGCGGCAGGGGAAGCGGCTGGCGGCGTCCACGAAGCGAGCGGCCGCCCGGAGGTGGAGGCCCAGCTCGTTGACGATGCGCACCTGGAGCTCGGTCATCGGGGGATCAGCCTCCGGAGGGGCTCTCGGGCTTCAGCCACGAGGTCGCCGAGGTGACGTTGCGCCGGCCGTAGGCCAGCACGTCCTGGGAGAGGGTGGCCAGGTCCGACTGGCCCCGGTGCTGGGCGGCCCGCAGGACCATCGGCAGGTTCACGCCGGTGATCACCTCGACCTGGCCCTCGGCCAGCAGGGCCAGCGCCAGGTTGCTGGGCGTCCCCCCCAGCATGTCGACCAGGACGAGCACGCCCTGCCCCTGGTCGGCCTGCTGGAGCGCCTGCTGCATGCCGGCCCAGGCCTGGTCGCGGCTGCTCTCGGGGGCGAGGTCGACGGGGACCAGGCCTTCGAGCGGGCCGAGCACGACCTGGGCCGCGTGGGTCAGCGCGCTGGCGATGCCGCAGTGGGTGGCGATGACGATCCCGATCATGGGCCCCATCATATCCGACCGACCTGCGGGGGGTGCGCCCCCCTGGCGCCTCGCGACCAGGACGCTACACTCCGAGCCGACCTGTCACGGCCCCCGCGGTCCCCAACCGGAGCCTCGCCATGAAGATCGCGCTGATCAACCCGACGCCGAGCGACCACTACTCGCCCTGCATCCGGATGCTCTCCTCCTACCTGAAGCTCCACGGGCACACCGTGCGGCAGATCTTCGTGCCGGCCGACCAGATCAAGCACCGGCACGAAGAGGCGCACATCATGCAGCTCGCCCAGACGATGATCGACGACATCGTCGGCCTGGTGGGCGACTTCGACATGGTGGGGCTCTCGTTCATGACCTGCCAGTTCGACATCGCCGTGCAGGTGACCCGGGCCATCCAGAAGGTCCACCCCGAGAAGTTCATGGTCTGGGGCGGCTTCCATCCCACCACCATGCCCCAGCAGGCGCTCGAGTTCGTCGACGCCGTCTGCGTGGGCGAGGGCGAGCACGCCCTGCTCGAGCTGGTCGAGCGGCTGGAGGCCGGCCAGGACCACACCGACGTGCGCAACTTCTGGTTCCGCAAGCCCAACGGCAAGATCGTGGGCAACCCGCACCGTCCCTTGATCCAGGACCTGGACACGCTGCCCTACCAGGACTTCAGCTTCGAGGACGACTGGACCTGGACCCTGGACGAGCAGCACATGGAGCAGCTGTCCTGGGAGCGGTACAAGAAGGTCATCCCGACCTACCCCGACCGCAACGGCGACCTGCGCGACGGCTACAAGACGATGATCACCCGCGGCTGCCCGCACAAGTGCAGCTACTGCGGCGTGGCCTTCAACCACGACCTCTACAAGGGCCAGCGCTACCTGCGCCGCCGCTCGGTGGAGCACATGGTCGGCGAGGTGAAGGAGGTGGTGAAGCGCTTCCCCGAGATCGGCATCATCCACTTCCAGGACGACGTCTTCTTCTCGACCAGCAACCAGGAGATCAAGAAGTTCTCCCAGGTCTGGCAGAAGGAGCTGGGGCTCAACTTCCGCGCCCAGTGCAGCCCGACGACCATCAACGAGGAGAAGTACAAGGACCTCATCGACGCGGGCCTGTGCGCGACCGAGCTGGGCATCCAGACGGGCAGCTCCGAGACCATGCGCACCTACAAGCGCGGCATGACGAACGAGCAGCTCCTGAAGGCCGTCAACATCATCAGCAAGTACAGCGAGTTCATCAACGTCCCCGACTACCACATGATCCTGGACAACCCGTGGGAGTCGACCGAGGACGTGATGAAGGGCCTGCGGCTGCTGTGGACGCTGCCGCCTCCGTACAACCTGCTTCCCTCCAGCCTTGTCCCCTACCCGGGGACCGAGTTCTACCACAAGGCCATCGAGGACGGCTACGTCACCGACGAGTACAACCAGGTGTACCGGAAGGGTTTCCACACGCCCAACGGCAGCTACCTCAACTTCCTCTTCTTCCTGACGCTGTTCAACAACCTGCCCAAGGAGCTGGTGCAGTTCGCCGCCAGCGACTCGATCGTGCGGGTGCTCAACCAGAAGAAGTACGACAAGTTCTGGGGTGCCGCCTACCAGGTGGGGGATCGCTTCCGACAGATGCAGAAGCTGTCGCACCTGGCCGTCAAGGGAAAGCTGTTCGAGATCACCAACATGCGTGACCTCAAGCGGATGGCCAACCAGGGCAAGTGAGGGCGGCGTCGCCGACCCCCGGGCTGCGACGGCGGGGCCCCCCGGTCTTGCCCGCCCACCCCCAGCGTGGCAGGTTGACCAGGATGACCCGTCACCAGCCCGAGGCAGAGCGGAAGAGCCAGATCATGCGGGCCGCGCGTGCGGTCTTCATCGAGAAGGGCTTCATGGCCGCCCGGATGCAGGACGTGGCCCGGCGGGCCCGCCTGTCCAAGGGGGCGCTGTACTTCTACTTCCCCAGCAAGCGGGACCTCTTCTACGCCCTGGTGGAGGAAGAGCAGCGGGTGACCCTGTCCTTCCTGCAGCGGGCCGAGGGGGACGAGCGGCCGGCCACCATCAAGCTGCTGGACCTGGGGCGGCAGTACCTGGACTACTTCGCGGGCCTCAAGTCGCCGCCGCGCTTCTTCCTGCTCATGACCGAGATGGCCATCCGCGACGAGGAGATCCGCGAGCGGGTGCAGGAGATCCACCAGCGCTTCGTCCGGCAGCTCGCCGACATCATCTCCGAGGGCCAGGACCGCGGCGAGTTCGGCGTCATCGACCCGCTCGCCGTGGCGCAGCTCCTCAAGGCCTTCGTCGACGGCCTGGCGGGCCAGTCCGCCGTCGGCATCCGACCGGACGTCGAGCGGCTGTCGACCGACGGCATCCGGCTCATCTTCGAGGGGCTCGGCCTGACCCCTCGCCCTCTCCCCTCCATCGCGGAGGCTGGCTGATGACCGCCGCCGCCTCGGCCGCCCGGCACGCCTCGCTGCGCTGGGCCGGCGCCCCGCTGCTCGCGCTGGGCGCGCTGCTGCTGCTCTCCTCCCTGGTCATGGTGGCCCGGGGGCAGCCGTGGACCCTCATCCCGCACGGCCTGCTGGCGACGGGCCTGGGCCTGGCCGCCTTCGGCGCGAACCACGACGCCGCGCTCTTCCTCGCCCTGCGGGCGCGGCGCGAGAAGCAACCCCTGCCCGCCGCCATCTCCGACGAGCTGGACGCGGAGCTGGCGCGGGATCGCGCGGCCACCCTGGGCCTGCACGCCTCGCCGGGTGTGGCGCTCGCCATGCCGGCGGTCGCCCTGCTGGCGCAGGGCTGGCTGGCCTGGCGGCTGTTCTCCTGAGCGCCGATCCGCGCGCGGCGCCGCCACCCGGCGCGCCCCGGGTGGCCTACGTGGGCCTGGACCGGCAGCTCCACGTGGCCCCGGGGGCGGGGGGCGCGGCGACGCAGCAGGTCACCTGGTCCCGCCAGGTCGGTGGCCTCGCCGCCACGGGGAGCGCCCGCACGCCGGACGGCTGCACCTGGCCGGGCTGGTCGCCCGACGGGCGCTGGCTGGCCGCCTTCCGCGCCGAGAAGGAGGGCCGCGACGGGACGGCCTGCCTCTTCGTCGCCGAGGTCGGGGGCGTGCGCGAGCAGGTGCTCTTCCGGAAGCGGGACGCGCACCCGGTGTACGCGCGGTGGAGCCCGGACGGACGGCGCATCGCGCTCTTGTGCCAGCAGGAGGACGAGCTGCTGCTGTACGCGGTGGAGGTGGACGGCGGCGCGCACCGCCTGGTGGAGCACGGCGTGCCCCTGTTCTTCGAGTGGACGCCGGACGCCACGGGCCTGCTGGTCCACTGCGGACGTGGCCCGGGCAAGGGACGGCTCCTGCGCCGGGTGGTGGCCGGGCGCGGCGCGGACGTGGTCTTCCCCGTCGCCCCCGGCGACTTCTGCGCCCCGGTCGTCCTGCCCGGTCCGCGGCCCCGGATCCTGTTCGCGGCCGCCGCCGCCAGCGGCACCTCGCACGTCTGCACGGCCGACCTCGACGGCGAGGATCTGCGCCACGTGGTCACCCTGCGGGGCTTGCTGGCGCTTGCGCCGGACCCCGGGGGACGGCGGGTCGCGCTGGCCGGCGCGCCGGGCGGAGAGGGCAGCCCCTTCGACGGCCTGTGGCTGGCGGACCTGGAGGGCGGCCCGCTGCGCCAGGTCAGCACCCACCCGATGATGGCCTTCTTCTGGGCCGACCAGGGGGCGTCGCTGGTCTACGCGGCGGCGGACCGGACCCACGGCTGCGTGCGCTGGTACCGGTGCAGGCTCGGGGTGCCCGACCCCTCCGACAGCGTGGAGGAGGAGCTGTTCGTCACCTGGCCCACGGCGGAGCAGGTCTTCCTGCTGCACTTCTTCGAGCAGCTCGCCGGCAGCCACGGCCCCGTGGACCCCACCGGGCGCTGGCTGGTGGTCGCCTCCTGGCCCGCGCCGTCGCCCGGAGGGCGCGACCCGGCCGACCCCGGGCGCCTGCCCCGCATCCTCTGCGTCGACCTGTCCGCGGCGGACCCGGAGCCTCGGGTCCTGGCCCACGGCAGCATCGCCGTCCACGGACCACCCGCCCGGCCGGGTTAGACCGGGCCCGCCTTCAGCACCAGGGAGCCCTCATGCCCGTGATCGACATCCTCAGCGCCGCCCTGTCCCGCCACGCGGGGCGCGTGGTCGAGGGGCCCGTGCGCGCCATCGTCACCGAGGTCCTGCAGGATCGCGGCTACGCCAGTCCGGCCGAGGTGCTGGCGCTCAAGGACGAGCTGGGCGAGCTGCGCCAGGTGCTCGACCGGCTGAGCACCGAGGTGGAGTCGCTGCGTGTCGAGGCGGCCACCCTGCGCGCCCAGGCCGACGCGCTGCGAGACAGCCCGCCTGCGGCGTCCGCGCCGGCCGCGCCCGCGCCAGGCCCGTCGACGGCCACCCGGGCCCCTGCGACGCCAGCGCGCCTGGGCATGAGCCTGGAGGAGTACGAGCGCTGGCGCCAGGGGGGCCTGCCGGGCCGGATCGGCCCCGACGGGCTGGTCGAGCTCGACGGCCAGGCCTTCCGCGTCGATCCCTCGCTGGAGGGCCGGCCCTTCACGCTCAGCAAGCACAAGACCCCCCGCCTCCTGGTCGACGGCCAGCCCGTGGAGAAGGAGCCGGTGGGCTGAGCCCTGGCGCCGGCCGATCAGCGCAGGGGCGTCCAGGTGCTGGTCGGCAGCCGCTCGCTCTTCGGCGGTGCCTGGGCGGCGACGATGTAGTCGACCCGCCGGTTGGCCGCCTCGTCCGTCTCGTCGGGTGTCGGCACCGCCTGCCCCTGCTCGCCCAGCCCCTGGTACCAGGTCGGGCCGGTGAAGCCGCGGGCGCGGAACCATGCGGCGATGGCCCGCGCCCGCGCCTCGGACAGGGTCCGGTTGCTGGCGGCCGAGCCCACCGTGTCGGTGTAGCCGGCCACGTAGAGGTGCACCGGCGCGACCTTGCCGTACCGGCCGATGACCTCCTGCAGCCGCGCCCAGGCGTCCTCGAGCTTGCCCTCCTCCTCCGGGCGGATCGTGGCCGAGCCGGTCTCGAAGACCACGTCCTCGTGGGGCACGCTGTAGGACCAGGGGAACAGGTCGAGGCGGGCGGCGAAGCCGTGGGCGTCCTGCGCCGTGACCTGGATCTGGAGGATCTCGGCCGATGGCGGCGACCAGTGCAGGGTCAGGCCGTCACCGGCCGGCGAGGTCCGCTCGGCGCGGCCCAGCTCGCCCTGCTCGCCGGTCAGGATCGCCTCGGCGGACGCCAGCGGTCGGCTGCCCTCGACCACCAGGGTCCCCGCCTGCAGGTCCAGGTGGTCGGGGGCGGTCGACAGGCGAAGCTCGGGCAGGACCTCGACCTGGAAGGACAGCGGCATCTCGCCCTCGCTGCCGTCGGTCATCCGCACGGCCAGCCGGCCGGTGCAGGCGTGGCGGCCCTGCGGGACCGGCAGCGGGACGACGACGGGCACGGCCAGCTCGGCGGGGCCCTGGTGGCCGGCGCGGGTGGCGCCGCAGGAGAGCTGGAGGTCGAGGCGCTCCAGGTCCACGCGGGGGTGCACGGTCAGCGCCGGGGAGGCGCCGCCGACCACCCCCTCGCGGACGATCTCGAGCCGGACGGCGTCCTGGGCGCCGGCGGTGGCGCTCAGGGCCAGGGGCAGCAGGGCCAGGGCGGGCAAGGTGGGCATGGCGCCTCCACGGGGGCGGAGCCTACCTCGTCGGGTTAGCCCGAGCGCCCTCTTCCCCGCCTGGAGTCGCCATGAAGGACCTGCTCGCCCGCCTGGGCATCGACGACGTCAACCCCGGCGCCTGGATCGGCAGTCGGCCCCTGCCGCCGGCATCCGACGCCCGGGTGGCCAGCGACGACCCCACCACCGGGCGCCCGCTGGCCCAGGTGGCCCTGGCCAGCCGCGACCAGCTCGAGCAGGTCGTGCAGGCCTCCCAGCAGGCCTTCGAGAAGTGGCGCCAGGTGCCGGCGCCCAAGCGTGGCGAGGTCGTGCGCCAGATGGGCGAGGTGCTGCGCCAGCACAAGCAGGACCTGGGCCGGCTGGTCACGCTGGAGGTGGGCAAGGTCCTCTCCGAGGGGCTGGGCGAGGTGCAGGAGAGCATCGACATGGCCGACCTCGCCGTCGGCATGTCCCGCCAGCTCTTCGGCCTGTCCATGCACTCCGAGCGGGCCAGCCACCGCATGACCGAGCAGTGGCACCCGCTGGGCCCGGTCGCCGTCATCACCGCCTTCAACTTCCCCAACGCCGTGTGGGCCTGGAACGCGATGGTGGCGATGGTGGCCGGGGACAGCGTCATCTGGAAGCCCTCGCTCAAGGCGCCGTTGACCGCGATCGCCACCCACCGCCTGCTGGCCCCGGTGGCCGAGGCCCACGGCTTCCCCGGCCTGCTGACCCTGGTGATCGGCGCCGACGCCGAGGTGGGCGAGGCGATGATCCGCGACCCGCGCCTGCCGCTGGTCAGCGCCACCGGGTCGGTGCGCATGGGGCGGCACGTGGGCCAGGTCGTCGCCGGCCGCCTGGGTCGCAGCCTGCTCGAGCTGGGCGGCAACAACGCGATCATCGTGACCGCCGACGCCGACCTGGAGCTGGCGCTGCGAGGCATCGCCTTCGGCGCCGTCGGCACCGCCGGCCAGCGCTGCACGACGACGCGGCGGGTCATGCTGCACGAGGACATCGCCGAGGACTTCCTGCGGCGCCTGGTCGCCGTCTACGAGCAGCTGCCCATCGGCGACCCGATGGAGCCCGGCACCCTGGTCGGGCCGCTCATCGACCGGCTGGCGGTCGAGCAGTACCAGGCGGCCCTGGCGGCGGCGGTCGCGCAGGGCGGGGAGATCCTGACCGGCGGCCAGGTCCTGGACCGGCCGGGCAGCTTCGTGCGCCCCACCATCGTGCGGGCGCGCCACGACATGCCGGTCTGCCACGAGGAGACCTTCGCGCCCATCCTCTACGCCATGACCTTCCGGGACCTCGACGACGCCATCCGCTGGAACAACGAGGTGCCCCAGGGCCTGTCCAGCGCCATCTTCACCGACAGCCTGCGGTCCGCGGAGCGCTTCCTCTCCGCCCACGGCAGCGACTGCGGCATCGCCAACGTCAACATCGGCACCTCGGGCGCCGAGATCGGCGGGGCCTTCGGCGGAGAGAAGGACACCGGCGGCGGCCGGGAGGCGGGCAGCGACTCCTGGAAGGCCTACATGCGGCGGCAGACCTGCACCTTGAACTGGGGCACGGACCTGCCGCTGGCCCAGGGCGTGACCTTCGACATCTGAGAGGCCCCCGCTTGGCAACCCGCGCCCGGACTTCGACCCTGGTGCAGCTGCTGCTGCTCGCCAGCGTGGCCTTCGTCGCCGTGCTGGTGGTGGCCTGGCTGCGCATGCCCGACCTGCAGCGCGGCGTGCGGACGGTGGCGACGGACATCGCGGGCCGGATGGGGCTGGACGACTGAGATCGCCTGTCACCCGTCCGCCACCCTTTCCGGTTGCGATGCGTTCCCTCGCCAAGTAAGGTGCGTCGGCGTTCACGCGAACATCCCCCTCCGCGACCTTCCCGGCGCGGTGACACGACAGGAGACGCTCCATGACCTTCCCCACCCCCAAGGTGTCCACCCTGTTCTTCGTGGGCCTGATCAGCGCCTCGCTGGTCGCCTGTGACGAGAAGGACGACGACGACGACGGCGACGACGGCACGACCGATGGCGGCGCCACCGACGGCGGCGCTGGTGACGGCGGCGGCGGTGACGGCGGCGGCGGTGACGGCGGCGGCGACGGCGGCAGCGAGGTCGACACCGGCATCCTGCTCGTCGGCTACGCCGGCCAGGCCAACGTGACCCCCTCGGCCTACGACGGCTTCGAGGATGTCTACTACATCGGCTTCGCGGGCAACCTCGAGTGCGTGATCACCTCGGACCTGGCTGGCAACGGCCTGGACGTGGCCCCCTGCTCCGCCTGTGAGTGGGCCTTCTCGGTCACCACCTCGGGCAGCACCCTCTCCAGCGACGTGGGCTGCTCGCTCATCGGCGTGGATGCCTCCGCGGCCTCCGGCTACGACGGCGCCACCTACAACTACGGCTACCAGGGCGACTACGTCGGCTACTACGGCGACGTGGTGGGCGTCCTGCAGTACTACTTCTCCGGCTACGGCTGGTACGCCGTCGCCTACGCCGACTACGCGGGTGGCACCTTCACCTACGACTGGCCGTCCGGCTACTACTACTACTACCTGTAGTCGTCGCCGGGCTCCAGCCCGTCCCCTGCTCGACGCGCCGGCTCAACCCCGGCGCGTCGTCGTTTCCGACACCACCTCCCTGCGGCATCCCCGAGGTCCTGCCATGTGGGCCCTGCGCCTCCTCTCCTGCCTGCTGCCGACCCTCTGGCTGACCGCCTGCTTCGACTCCGCCAAGGGGGACGACGACGACGACGACGGCGGCGACGGTGGACCGACCGCGTGGGGTCCCGGGGACACCGACACGGACACCGACACGGACACCGACACGGACACCGACACGGACACGGACACCGACACCGACACGGACACCGACACCGACACGGACACCGACACGGACACCGACACGGACACCGACACGGACACCGACACCGACACGGACACCGACACGGACACGGACACCGACACGGACACGGACACCGACACGGACACGGACACCGACACGGACACCGACACGGACACGGACACCGACACGGACACCGACACCGGGCTGGCGCGCTACGGCTACCGGGGCGCAGCCACGGTCGAGGCCGGGGTGCAGTACGAGGGGTGGGAGGAGCTCTACATCGAGGGCGCAGGCGGGCTGGTCGACTGCGCCTTCAGCTCCAAGCTGGTCATGGACGAGGTCCTGACCACCTGCGAGGCCTGCGACTGGGCCTTCCGGGTCGAGACCAGCGCCACGGTGCTGGCGAGCAGCGTCGGCTGCGAGCGGGTGGGCTACAGCGCGGCGGACGCCGCCGACTTCGACGGCCTGACCTACGACTACGGCTACCAGGCGGACTACTACATCGACGGGTACGGCACCTACGGGGTGCTCCAGTACTACTTCGGCGGCTATGGCTGGTACGCCGTGGCCCTGGCCGACTGGGACGGGTCCACCTTCTCCTACGACTGGCCAGCCGGCTACCTCTACTACTACCGGGACTGACCCTCCACTTCTCGAGGACGACCATGCTCCTGCCCCGACTGCTCGCCACCACCGGCCTGGTGCTCGTGCTCACCGGCTGCGGCACCCTGTACAAGGTCACCGACGACGACGACGACGACGATGGCGGCGGCGACGGCGGCGCAGAGGATGGCGGGACCTCGGGCGGCGACGGCGGCGGAGACGGCGGCGGCGGGGACGGCGGAGACGGCGGCGGCGGAGACGGCGGCGGCGGCGACGGCGGCGGCGGAGACGGCGGCGGCGGCGACGGTGGCGGCGGAGACGGTGGCGGCCCTGGCGACGGCGGCGGTGGGGACGGCGGAGGGGGAGGGGATGCCTCCTACGACGGCACCGAGGACTCCTACTTCGTGGGCCTGGGCTCCTCCCTGAACTGCGCGGTGAAGTCCCGGGTGGTGTCCACCCGCGCGCTGAGCACCTGCGGTGACTGCGACTGGGCCTTCGAGGTGGAGACCTCCGACAGCGTCCTGGGGCCGGCGGTCGGCTGCGACCTGATCGGGGTGGACGACGCCGGCGCGTGGGACGGCGCCACCTTCCGCTACGGCTACCAGTCCGACTACCGCGGCTACTACGGCGACCTGGTGGGCGTGCTGCAGTACTACTTCAGCGGCTACGGCTGGTACGCCGTCGCCTACGCGGACTTCGTCGGGACCACGTTCAGCTACGACTGGCCCGCCGGGTACTACTACTACTACCTGGACAGCGGGTGGGACACGGGCATCCTGCTCGCGGGCTACCGCGGGAACGCGCAGGTCCGCTGACCACCACGGAGGGGGGGCGGCCGCGGGCCTCAGCCGCCAGTCCTGGGCGGCGGCGGCGCGGGCCGCGCCTTCTGGAGCTGCTCCAGTCGCTTGGCGTGCGCCGCGTCGGCCCGGGTCCGCATCGCCTCGGCCTCGGCCTGGTGGCCCTGCTTGCGCAGGATGTTCGCCAGCAGCAGCAGCAGGTCGGGCTGCTCGGGCGCCTTGACCAGGGCGGCCTCGACCTCCGAGCGCGCCTCGTCCAGGCGGCCCAGGTCGAACAGGGCCACGCCGCGCGCGTGCAGCAGCTCGGGATCGTCGGGGCTGTCCTTGAGCAGCCGGTCGGCCAGGGCCAGGGCCCGCTCCTCCTCGCCCATGCGGCCCAGCACGACCAGCAGCAGGCGGTCCGTGCGCGGCGACGGGCCGTGCAGCGACTCTTCGCGCTCCAGCCACCGCACCGCGTCCTTGAGCACGCCCGCCCCCAGCGCCATGGCGCCCAGGCGCTGGCACACCCCTTCGCGCGGCCGGCTGTCCTTGGCCGCCTGGCGCAGCAGTGCCTCCGCGTCCTTGGCGTTGCCCCCGTCGAAGAGCAGGATGCCGCGCAGGGCGGCGATGTTGTTCGCGGTGGGGCGCGCGGCCAGCCAGGATGCCGTGAAGGCCAGCGCCTCCTCGTGCTGGCGCAGGTTGATCAGCGCCCCGGTGACGAACTCGGCGGCGCGGTCGCTCTCGGGATCGGCGGCCAGGGCGCGGCGCGCCAGCTCCAGGCTGCGCGCGTCTCCTCCCGTGCGGCCGATGGTCGAGGCCGCGCGGAGCAGCAGGTCGACGTCCTGGGGGAAGCGGTCGGCGGCGTCGTCGAAGAGCCGGATGCCCTCGTCCTTCTTGCCGGCCGCGAAGAGCATCCGGCCGTAGCGGGTGTACAGCCCCGCCACCGCCGGCTGCTCGTCCAGCGCCTCCTTCATCAGCACCAGGCCGTCCTGGTGCTGCCCCTGCATCGACATCATCTCGGCGCGCAGCACCTTGCCCACCACGTCGCGGTGCAGGGCCGGGTCGGGCAGGCTGGCGAAGTCCACGTCGAAGGAGGAGGTCGTGATGTAGCCGAGGGCCTGGAGCTGGGCGAGAGCCTCGGGGTCGAGCGCCTGGGTGCGCCCGGTGGGCATGACCGGCCCCATCGCGTCCAGCACGCCCTTCATGCGCGTGACCTGGTCGGGCTGGGTGGGCGCGAGATCCGTGCGCTCGTCCGGGTCGCCCACCAGGTCGTACAGCTCGGGCTGGGGCTTGTGGATCAGCTTGTGGCCGCCGTCGACCACGGCGGTGTGGGGGGCGTAGCCGAACTGCTCGGTGAGCTGGAAGCTCTCCATCCACGCGGGGTGCGGGTTGCCGGGCTGGACCTTGCCGTCGACGTCCTCGGGCACGGGCCGGCCGGTCAGCTTCATCAGCGTGGGCATCAGGTCGACCTGGCTCACCGGCTGGTCGATCACGGCCGGCTCCACGCCGGGGCCCGAGATGATGAGCGGCACCCGCTGGGTCGCGTCGTAGACGAACAGGCCGTGCGTCAGCTCGCGATGCTCCCCCAGCGACTCGCCGTGGTCCCCCACCAGCACCCACAAGGGCTCGCGGCCCTTGGCCTTCAGCGCCCCCTCCAGCCGCTCGAGCTGATCGTCGACGAAGGCGATCTCCCCGTCGTAGGGCCGGTCGGCGAAGCGCTCGGCGTAGGGCGCCGGCGGGGTGTAGGGGAAGTGGGCGTCGTAGACGTGCACCCACAGGAACAGGGGCTGGTCGGCCTGGGCCTGGTCGACGATGGTGATCGCGTCGTCCACCACCTTGTCCGCGGTGCGGTGGGCGTGCCAGGTGTCCTTGCCCGGCTGCTCGATCCGGTCCAGGAAGGTGTCGAAGCCCTGGTTGAAGCCCCAGTCGCGCGAGGTCACGAAGGCCGCGACGCTCGCGCCGGTCTGCCAGCCGCCGGCCTTGAAGCGCTCGGCCAGCGTGGTCATCGAGTCGTCCAGCGTCGCGTCCCCGTTGCTGCGCACGCCGTGGCGCCAGGGCCACAGGCCGGTCATGATCGAGGAGTGGCTGGGGATGGTCAGCGGCTGCACCGCGTAGGCGCGCTGGAAGCGCATCCCCGCGGCGGCCTTGGCGTCCAGCCAGCCCGTGTCGGCCTGGGGATGGCCGTAGGCGCCCAGCCGGTCGGCCCGGGTGGTGTCCAGGGTGACCAGCACCACGTCCGGCCGCGGCACCTCGGCGGGCGGGGGCGCCGTGGCGGGGGCAGGGGCCGAGGTGGGGTCCGACCCGCATCCGGCCAGCATCGCGCCGGCGATCAGCGCCAGCAGGCGCGGGGGAGAGGTGGGGTTCACGGTTGCTCCAGCTCGTCGATCGGGTCGTCGGAGGGGGCCTCGGGTGGCAGCGGCAGCAGCACCGCCAGGGGCCAGCGCCCTTCGGGCACCACCTGGGCGTAGCGCGC
This sequence comes from Myxococcota bacterium, assembly GCA_023150805.1. GTDB lineage: Bacteria > Myxococcota_A > UBA796 > UBA796 > UBA2385 > UBA2385. The sequence continues at coordinate 31,743 of JAKLKF010000072.1, forward strand.
AGCCAGGCGCTGCGCCCGGTCCGGATCCCCGGCGGCCTGGGCCGCGTACCAGGCCGTGGCCAGGACCTCCCGCTGCAGGGGGTGCTGCGCCAGGAGCGCCTCGATCCCCGCGGCCGCCGCGGCGGGCCCCTCCTCGTCCACCTGCAGGCGCAGCCGCAGCGCCTGGCGCGTCATCGGCACGTCGCGCTCCTTGGCCTGCGTGTAGAGGATCGCGTGGGCCACGTCCGGCCGTCCGGCCCGGCGGTTGGCCTCGGCCAGCCACGTGGCCACCTCGGGCAGGCGCATCCGGTGAAAGCGATGCCCCCCGCGCAGCACCTCTGCGGCGCCCTGCGGATCCCCCTGCTCCAGCGCCGCCCAGGCCTCGACCAGGTCCGCCTGGGGTGCCTTGGGCTGGACGGCGCGCAGATCCTCGAAGTGCCAGGCCATGGCCTGCAGGTCGCCCTCCACCCAGGCGCGCACGCCGCGCAGCAGCAGCGCGCCCCGGCCAACCGGGTCCTCCTGCTCGATCTCGGCGGTCATCGCGGAGAACAGGGGCATGTCGCCGGCCGCCAGCGCCTCCCAGGCCAGCCGGACCTCGGTGCCGGTGCCCTCCCCGCTCAGCAGCACGGCCTCCTCCAGGACCTCGACGCCTTCGCTGCCGCGCCCCTGGTCGGCCAGGCAGGAGCCCAGGTCCAGCGCGGCGGCGTAGCTCCACTCGGCGCTGCTCCGCAGGGCGAGCAGCGGCTCCACGGCGCGCTCGCACCAGCCCAGGCCCGCCCACGCGCGCGCCAGGCCCAGCCGCAGCGACGGGTCGTCCGGCGCCTGCACCAGGGCCTCGCGGTAGAGCTGGGCGGCCAGCCGGTACTGCCGGCGCTGCAGGTGCTGGTCCGCCCGCGGGTTGGAGCTGGCCCGCGCCGGGCCGATCCCCAGCAGTCCGAGCAGCGCGAGGGGGAGGAGCGCCAGGGGCACGCCTTGCCGGGTGGGGAGGAGGCGGGGAGGGGACGGGCGAGCGCCCGGGGAGCCCCCGTGCCTACCCGGCCGCCCGCGCCCAGGCAATCCACCCGGACCGGGACCGGCGCCGGGCGGTGCGTTAGCATCTGCGCCCGCTCCGGAGCCTGGCCCCATGCTCGCGCTCGCACTGCCCCTCCTCCTCGCGCCCTCCGCCTGGGCGGCGCCCGTGGTGGACCCGGTGGCCTCTCCCGAGGTGTCGCGGGTCCGCGTCATCTCCCTGGCCGACCTGCGCGCCACCAAGGTGGAGGACAGCGGGTGCGCCGGCTCCCAGTGCCAGGCCTGGGACCAGCGCACCTTCATGGGCGCCGAGCTGCAGGTGGCCCTGCTGCCGGGCCTGGCCGTCGCGGCCGACGCCGGGCGGCTGGTGACCCGCGTCGACGAGGCGGACGTCGCCTCGGCCGGCTTCGGCTGGGGCCTGGCGGTGCGGGGCGCCCTGCCGCTGAGCGGCCTGTGGTGGCTGTCCGCGCAGGCCCGCCTCGACGGCGGCGCTCCGGGCCAGGTGGGCCCGGACACCGAGAAGACCCGGCAGCTCATCGGCACCGGCACCCTGGAGCTGGCCTGGGGCGACCTGGACGGAGGGCTGGTCGGCCACCTGGGCGCCCAGGCCTCGCCGCTCTACCAGCAGCAATTGCAGCCGCTGGGACCGGACCGGCTCGAGCTGACCCTGCGCCCGGTCCTGCCGGTGGGCGCGGTGGCGGGCTTCTCCTTCCTGTCGGAGCCGCTGGGCGCCGCCTGGAACCGGCCGCCGCGGCTGGCCGCCCACGTCGACGCGACCGGCGGCCAGACCACGGGCGTCAGCGCCGGCGTCGGCGTCGCCTGGTAGCCCTTCCGGCGCGACCGGACCCGCTCAGGGCTGGTAGCGCAGGGCCACGCCGAAGCCGCCGACCGCCCAGACGTCGCTGACGCCGGTGCCGTGCACGGCGTAGAGGTTCTTCTCGGTGCCCGTCGGCAGGTCCACCCACTCGCCGTTGCTGCGCACCATGGCCAGCCCGCCGTTGCCGACGATGTAGACGTTGGACGAGTTCGCAGCCCACACCGCCCACACGCTCTTGCCCGTGCCCGGCGAGATGTCCGTCCAGGACGTGCCGTCCCAGCGCAGCACGACGCCCTCCTCGCCCACCGCGTAGATGTCGTTGACGCCGGTGCCGGACACCCCGTAGAAGTTGCGGCGCTGCTCCTCCTGGGTCACCGTCCACTCGCCGCCGCTGTAGATGGCCAGGATCCCCTCCTCGCCGACCGCGGCGCCGACCTCGCCCTCGTACCAGACGTGGTTGAAGCGCGGGTTGTTGGGCAGGTTCTGGTAGGCCCAGTCGCCGCTGGCGTTGCTGTACAGGCCGCCCCAGCCGACGGCGACCAGGTCGGTGGAGGAGGGGCCGTCCACCGACTCGAAGTTCGCCGTGCCCAGGTCCTCGACGTCCCAGCCCGCCGCGCCCCACTGCGCGATGTGGCCGGCGTCGCCCACCGCGACCACGGTGGCCCCGTTGCCCGAGCCCGAGCCCCAGATGCCGTTGAGGTCCTCGTCGTCGACCTCGACGTCCAGGTCGGTCCAGCTCGCGCCCTGGTACAGGCGGACCTGGCCGCCCGTCAGCGAGATCCAGGCCTCGGTGGCGGAGGCGGCGTACACGCCGGTGATCGACGCGCTGGTCTCGATCGAGACCGAGGTCCAGACCGGCACCTCGGGCGTCGTCCCGGTGTCGTCGGTGGCGCCGCCGTCGGTGGCGCCGCCGTCGGTGGCGCCGGTGTCGTCCGTGGGGGTGTCCTTGTCCCCGCAGGCGAGCCCGAGCGCGGAGGCGGTGAGCAGGCTGGCGAGGGAGAGGAGGAGCGTGGGCGGATGCGCGATCGACATGGGAGCCTCGGGCGACATGGGGGCGTCGGGGACGGTGGACGGGATCGAAGCCTCCCCCGGACCCGCTGTCAAGCGCCGACTGCCGAGACGCGGCCGCGGTGCGGGGCGGGGCAAGGCCCGAGCCGGGGGAGGAGCCGCCCGGTCGGCCGGCGCCATGGGGCCTCAGGGCGCCTGCTGCTCGGCGGTCAGCTCGTCGAGCTGCGCCTGTGCGAGCGCGCGGAAGCCCGGGTCGGAGGACGCTTCGAGCGCCTTCCTGGCCCACCCCTCGGCCGCCGACAGGTCGCCCTGTCCGCGCGCCAGGGACGCGCGCGCCAACAGGGCGGTGACCCTGGCCTCCTCGTCCCCGGGCCAGCGATCGGCGAGCTGCGCGAGCGCCACCTCCGCCTCCTCCGCCCGACCGGCGCCGGCCAGCGCCGAGGCGCGCGCCTGCGTCACCGTCGCGTCCCACCCGGCGCCCAGCCCTTCGACCGTCACGCCGTCGAGGGCGTCGAGGGCCCCGGCCCAGTCCTCCTGGTCGGCCGCGCGCTGGGACCGGCGGACGGCGGCCTGGGTCGCCACCTCCCGGTCCTCGTGCCGCGCCAGGCGGCGCAGGATCGGGTCGACGCCGTCCTCTCCGAGCGCCGCGCGGGCCTCGGCCGCGCCCAGCGCGCACCAGCCCGCCAGGGCCGGGTCGGAGGTGGTGGCGCCGGCGCGCTCGTACAGGGGCAGGGCGCGGTCGAAGCGATCGGCGGCGAAGTGGGCGTCGGCCTGGCCGCGCAGGGCCATCGCCAGCGCCTCCGGCTGGTCGGAGGAGAGCAGGGCCAGGGCCTCCCACGCGGCCAGGGCGCCGGGGTCTCCGGCCTCGACCAGCGCCCGCGCCCGCGCCTCGGCCAGCCAGCGCCCGCCCTCGGCGTCGGGCGGAAACAGCGTGGCCAGCGCCGCGGCGGCCCCCTGGGGGTCTCCTCCGCGGCGGATCACCTCGGCCAGGCCCATGCCCGCCTGGAAGACCACCGCCGGGTCGTCGGGGCGCGTGGCCGTCGCGGCGCGCCAGGCCGCCCGCGCGGCGTCCGCGTCGCCGGCCTCCAGGTGCAGATCGCCCAGCTCCAGCAGTGCCCCGGCGCGTTGGTCGGGGTCCGGGGCCGCCTCGGCGGCCTGGGCCATCCGGGCCCGCGCTCCGTCCAGATCGCCTCCCGCCCGCGCCTCCTGCGCCGCCGCGACCAGCAGCGCGACGGCCGCCTCGGGCTCCTGGGCCAGCAGGGCGTCCCGGGCAGCGCGCGCCTCGGCGCTGTCCTGGCCCGAGGCGTCCAGGGCGCGCACCCGCAGGTCGAGCAGCTCCAGCCGCGGGCCGGGCTCGGCGGCCACCGCCAGGCCCACCGCCACGGCCTCCAGCGCCTGCTCGGGCCGGCCTTGCTCGACGGCCAGCCGCGCCACGCCCAGGGCGGCGTCCAGGCGCAGGTCCTCGGGTCCGCCGGCCGCCGCCGCGAGGGCCTCGGCGTAGCGCGACAGGGCGGTCGGCGCGTCCCCCGCCCGCTCGTCCAGCTCCGCGCAGGTCAGCGTCGCCTGCACCCGGTCCTGGGGGGTCGTCGCCTCCTCCACCGCGGCACCGCAGGCCCGCCGCGCCTCGGCCACGCGATCCGCCGCGCCCAGCGCGTGGACCATCGCCAGGCGCGCCCTCCCGGCCGCGGCGTGCCCGGGTGGCGCCTCGGCCAGCACCCGCCGCCAGGCCGCGAGCGTCGCGTCCAGGTCCTCCTCCTCGGCCACCAGGTCGGCCAGCTCCTCCAGCGCGCGCACCTTCCAGGCGGGGTCGGTGGCCGCGTCGGCGACCTCCTGCAGGGCCTGCCGGGCCCGCTCCCGCTCGCCCTGCAGCAGGTACAGGCGCCCCAGGCCCAGGCGACCCTGCACGGCCACCTCGGGGTCGGCGCTCTGGACCAGCTCCTGCCAGGCCTGCCGGGCCTCGTCCAGGCGGCCGGCGGTCATCAGGCCCTCGGCGATGCGCAGCTGCAGGTGGGCGCGCTCCTCGGCGCGGGCCGTCTCGCTCAGCAGGTCGCGCCACTCGGCCAGGGCGCGGGCGATCTCCCCCTCCTGGGCCCAGGCCTCGCCCAGGCCGATCCGCGCGTCGCGGCGGGTGACCGCGTCCAGGTCGTCCCGGGCCAGCAGCGCCTCGTAGAGGGCGCGTGCCTCCTCGGCCCGCCCCTCGTCCAGCCGCGCCCGGGCCTGCCCCAGCCCCGCCTGCAGCTCGATCAGCGCCCGCGCCTGCGGGTCCAGCCCCTCCAGCATCCCGGCGAGCTGCGCGTCCCCGTCGGCCCCGAACAGCCGCGCCAGCGACAGGCGGGCCTCCTCGGCCATCTCGGGGTCCACCGCGCCCAGGTCGATCGCCTGCTGCAGGGAGCGGGCCGCCTCCGGCAGCGCGCCGCGGGCCTCGTGGATGCCGGCGCGCACCATCCACGCCCGCATCCGCACCCGCGGGTCCACCTCGGGCGCCAGCAGCGCCTCCAGGTCGGCCAGGGCCTCGTCCTGGCGGCCCATCCGGGCGCGCAGGTCCGCCAGGGCCAGCAGGGCCGCCTGGTTCGCGGCGGTGCCCGCCACGGTCTGCGCGACCAGCACCTGCCAGGCGACCTCCGCCTCCTCCAGCCGGTAGCCGCGGTCCAGCACCCGCGCCCGCGTCTCCAGCACCCGGGCGCGGGTCCCGCTGCTCACGTCCAGCGCCTCGCTGCGCGCCACCTGCTCCAGCGCCGCGTCGACCTGGCCCTCGGCGGCCAGCGCGCTCGCCAGCGCCAGCCGCAGCTCCGCGGCGGCGTCGGGCAGGGCCGACAGCCCGTCGAGCACCCCCTGCACCCTGGCGGTGGTGTCCACGCCGCTGGCGACCCCCAGCGCCTGGTAGAGCAGCACGGCCCGCGCCCGCTGCTCGGCCGTCTGGCGGCTCTGGTCCAGCAGCGGGTCCACCAGCGCCAGCGCCTCGGCGTGCGCGCCCTGGGCCGAGAGCAGGGTGCCCAGGTCCAGGCGCACCTCGACGCCGACCGCCACGTCCTCGCCCGCGGCCAGCAACGCTGCGCGCAGCAGCCGCTCCTGCGCGGCCTCGTCCCCCAGGCGCCGGGCCTGCCCCGCCGCCTCCAGCAGCCAGGCGACCTTGTCCTGGGGCAGCTCGGCGTCGTCGGCCAGCTCCTCGAAGCGGGCGAGCGCCTCGGCGGGGGGCAGGGTGCGCACCTCGGCCGCGGTGGTGGCCGGCGCCCCAGAGCCGCCCGGGCCCAGCCAGCGCGCGGCGCCGTAGGAGCCCAGGCCCAGGGCCAGGACGGCGGCGGCGGCGGCCGCGTGGCGGGGGCGGATCCGGCCGACCAGCTCCCCCAGGCTGGCCTCGGTGACGCGGGCCCCGGCCTGGGCCAGGGCGGCTCGCTGGCTCGACGACAGGCCCAGCGCGCCGCGCAGGTCGGCGCCGGCCACCCGGGCGGCAGCGAGGTCGGCGCCGGTCAGGTCCGCCTGGTCCAGGGTGGCGCCCTCGAGATCCACGCCCGCCAGGTCGGCGTCCGGCAGGCGCGCCGCGGTCAGGTCGGCGCCTGCCAACCGCGCGCCGGCGAGCTGGGCCTCGCGCAGGTCGGCGCCGGTCAGGTCGGCCTGGGAGAGGTCCGCCTCGCGCAGGTCCACCCGCCGCAGGTCGGCGTCCACCAGGCGCGCGCCCCGCCCCACCAGGCCCGCCAGGTCGGCCCCGGCCAGGCGGGCGCCCGACAGGTCGACCCCGGTGGCGTCGGCACGCGCCAGGCAGGCCCCCTGGAGGTGGGCGCCCTCCAGGCGGGTCCCGTGCAGGCGCGCGCCCGTCCAGTCCACGCCCTCGAGGTGCCGGCCGGAGAGGTCCTGTCCCGAGAGGTCCGCGCCGGGGGCGCCGGGCAGCGCCTCGCGGCGCGCGCGCAGCGCCTGCTCCCGGCGGCGCTCGGCGGCGGTCCGGCGGGCCTGCCACGCCCTCCGCCCGGCG
>JAKLKF010000073.1 GCA_023150805.1 Myxococcota bacterium
CCCCGCCGCTGGCGGCGCCGCGGCCACGCCCGGCCGTCGACCTGGGGGGCTCGCGCCCGCCCCCCACCGGGGCCCCCGGGCCGCTGCGTCCCCCACCGCTCCACCCCGTCGAGCTGTCCACCTCCGAGCCCACCCGCCTGGAGACCTGGGCCCACCCCGTCGACGCCCCCACGGACCCCGAGTCCGACGACGTGGAGGCCGTGGCCAGCGCCGGCGAGGGCCCGACCGACAGCCTGGAGACCGCCGAGCTGGCCAGCGCCACCCGGGCCCTGGTCGACGGGCTGCCGGACCAGGAGGACCCGCATCCCTCCGAGGAGGCCGAGGTCGCCCATCCCGCCGAGCTCGACACCCTGCCCCGGCGCCCCGCCGTCGCCGTCGATCCCGAGGACACGGCCCCCATCCCCGCGGTGCGGCCGCCGCCCCGGACCCGCTGAGCGCCCGGCGGCCTCTCAGTCCGCCCACAGCTCGGTGAAGCAGTGGCGCTCGGTGTCCACCAGGCCCCGATCCGTCAACCGCAGCGAGGGGATCACGGCGAGCTGCACGAAGGACAGGGTCATGAAGACCTCGTGCTCGCTGCCCAGCGCCTGCAGCGCCTTGCGCAGGCCCTCCAGGCGGCGCGCCACCTCGTACAGATCCAGGTTGGACATCAGGCCGGCCACCGGCAGGTCCAGGTGGGCCAGCACCTCGCCCTCGAGCACGACCGCCAGGCCGCCCCCGCCCTCGGCGACGACCCGCGCGGCCAGCAGCATGTCGGCGTCGTCCAGGCCGGCGACGCACAGGTTGTGCGCGTCGTGGCCCACGCTGGTCGCCACCGCCCCGCGCTGCAGGCCCAGGCCGGTCACGAAGCCCAGCGACAGGTTGCGCCCCCGGTGCCGGTCCATCACCGCCAGCTTGGCCAGGTCCTGGGCCGGGTCGCCGTGCGCGGCGCCGTCGACCACGCGCGGCCGCATGCGCACCTCCTCGGTGAGCAGGCAGCGCTCCTGCACGCGGATCACCCGCGCCCAGGCGCCCTCGCGGGCCGGGATCCGCAGGCTGTCCTGGTAGGTCGGCGGCAGCCGCACGGTGCCCAGCGCCGCCGGCAGCTCGCCGAAGTCCCCCTGGACGGGGTCGACCAGCTCGCCCTCGCGGACGACGACCCGGCCGTTCTTGATCACGCTGTGGATGCGGAAGCCGTCCAGGTCGTCGAGCAGGACCAGGTCCGCCTTGTAGCCCGGGGCCACCGCTCCCATGCTGCGCAGCCCGAAGTGGCGCGCGGGGTTGATGGTGGCCATCCGCACCGCCATGACCGGGTCCAGGCCGAGGGCGATGGCGCGTCGCACCAGGTGGTCGATGTGCCCCTCCTCCAGGATCTCCAGCGGGTCCCGGTCGTCGGTGCAGAAGGAGAAGCTGTGGTGGTTGCGCTCGGTCACGGCGCCGATCAGCGCGTCGAGGTTGCGGGCGGCGCTGCCCTCGCGGATGAACACGTGCATGCCGCGGCGCACCTTCTCCAGGGCCTCGCCCGCCGTGCTGCACTCGTGGTCGGAGCGGATGAAGGCGCAGAGGTAGGCGTTGAGCTGCTTGCCGGACAGGCCCGGCGCGTGTCCGTCGATCTTCTTGTAGCGGGAGCGCAGGATCTCGATCTTCGTCAGCAGCTCGCGGTCGCGCTCCAGGACCGCCGGGTAGTTCATCACCTCGCCCAGGGCGATGATCCGCGTCGGGTAGCGGTCCACCAGCTCGATCATGTCGTCGGTGCCCAGGTAGGCGCCCGAGGTCTCGAACCGCGTGGCCGGCACCGCCGAGGGCACGCAGATGTAGACGTCCAGCGGGATCCCCTCGGTCGAGCGGATCATGTACTCCACGCCAGCGGTGCCCAGCACGTTGGCGATCTCGTGGGGGTCGGCGATCACGGTGGTCGTGCCGCGCTGGAGCACCGCCCGCGCGAACTGGCGCGGCACCAGCATCGAGCTCTCGATGTGCAGGTGCGCGTCGATCAGGCCGGGCACGACGATGCGCCCCCCCGCGTCCAGCACCTCCTCGGCGGCCAGGTAGTCGCCCAGCCCCGCGATGCGCTTGCCGTGCACGGCGATGCTGGTGCGCTCCAGCTCCCCCGTGAAGACGTCCAGCACGCGGGCGTTGTGCAGCAGCAGGCTCGCGGGACGTTCGCCCAGCGCGGTCGGGATCAGGTCGCGGATCTTCATGGGGGCCTCGCGGCGTCGTGCGAGGCACTGCACGGCCCGTGCCAGCCACCGTTCATGCAGCCAGCGTGGCCCCCGTCGTCCGGCCGACGCGCCCGCCTGCGGGCGAGGTTGCCCACCTCCCATGGGGGGCGAGGGGCGGAAATCCCCAGGGGGCTCAGGTCCCGGGGCCCTCGGTGTCTCCCCCGGCGGCCGCCGGGACGACCTCGGACTCGGCCAGGTTGGGTCCCAGGCCCGGCAGGGCCTGCTGCACCGGCAGCTTGTCGTCGGGGTCCCAGTGCAGGCGGCAGCGCGCTTCGTAGGCCTCGGTCTCGCCCACGAGCACGCGCGCCTCGCCGCGCACGATGCGCTGGCTGCGGTCGGCCGGGTTGCCGCAGACGACGCAGATGGCGAGCTGCTTGTGGATGTACTCGGCCACGGCAAGGAGCTGGGGCAGCGGCTCGAAGGGGCGGCCCAGGTAGTCCATGTCCAGGCCGGCGACGATCACCCGCCGCCCCTGGTTGGCCAGGTCCTCGCAGACCCGCACCAGGCCCGCGTCGAAGAACTGCGCCTCGTCGATGCCGATCACGGCGGCGTCGCCCACCAGCGGGGGGATCTCCTCGCTCCGGTGGACCTGGAAGCTGCGCAGGCGCTGGCCGGAGTGGCTGCCGACGCTGTCCTGGCTGTAGCGATCGTCGATGGTCGGCTTGAAGACCACCACGGGCAGCCGCGCGTACTGCGCCCGGCGGATCCGGCGGATCAGCTCCTCGGTCTTGCCGCTGAACATGCAGCCGGTGATCACCTCGATCCAGCCGATGTCCCGGGGCAGCATGTGGGGGTGGGGCTGCACGGTTCCTCCAGGGGCGGTCGGCCCTCTTTTCACGGCCCGGCCCGCGCCGCCAGCCTCAGCTCCGGCGCCGTGCGACCAGCCGGACGCACCCCAGCACCCCGGCCAGCTCCCGCCGCGCCGGGTCCACCAGCCGGTCGGATCCGGCGTCGGCGAAGATCAGGGCGCCGCGGGCCAGGTAGCCCGGCGGGCGCAGGGCCAGCGCCTGCGGCGGGAAGGCGTCGCCACAGGCGGGGCAGGCCACCGGTTGCTCCCGGCCGGCCCGCAGCGCCTGCACGGCCTGGCCGTAGGGCCGCGCCAGGGGCCCGCCGCAGGTGGGACAGGGCACCTGGAAGCCGCCCTGCTGGTTGGCGTACAGGGCCAGGCCCTCGGGCCGATCCAGCCACAGGGAGGCGAAGCCCCCTTCGACCAGGTCCCCGGCGCGTGGCCCGGACCCGAAGCGCAGGGGCGCGCGCCCCGGGACCAGGTAGCCCCGGGCCTGCCAGCCCAGGAGCAGGGCCAACACGGCGGCCTCGTCCACCGCCGCGGAGGGGTCGGCGGGCACGACGACCAGGTCGAGCAGGTGCGAGGCCAGCGGCATCGTTCAGTCGTCCACCCTGAACACCGGCTCTCCTTCGCCCGGGGAGAGGTGGCGTCCGTCCAGCCACAGGGACGTGCCTGGACCCGCCAGCAGCATGCCCGCCCCGCCCGCGCCCAGGAAGACCGCACGGTAGTCGGTCTCGACGTACTGCCCCCCGGGAAGGAGGGCCGTGGTCGGAGCATCCGCCTCGCGCACCAGGGCCAGATCCTGGCCCCAGGCGCCCGTCACCTGCACACCGGTCCACCCCTCGTCCAGCGCCAGCACCTCGACCTGCAGCGGCGCCTCCTCGCCGTCGGCGCCGACCCGGTAGGGCACCAGCGCCGCCACGAAGCCGGGGGTCGAGGCGGTCACCACGCCGTCGATCACGCCGTGCTCTCCCACGCTGCGCTCCAGGTCGAACTGGTGCACGTGGGGGGCCTCGCCCTCCACCAGCGCCGGCTCGACGATGGACAGACCCGGGCGGGTGCTGGCCAGGTGCAGGTCGACGCCGGCGGAGGTCCGCTCCCACCGCGCCCCGGCCGGCCCCGGCTCGAATGCGCCGCCCGCGTCGTAGCCGGCGTAGCCGCCCAGGCGCCAGGTGATCTCCCGGGCCTCGGGCGACTCCTCGCCCTCGGCCGGATCGAGGCGATCCAGCACCAGCAGGTAGCGGTCGCGCACCAGGATGACGTCGCGTGTGACACGCAGCCCCTCGTACTCCTGCCAGGCCTCGGCCCAGGCGAAGTTCTCGCGCCGGTCGGCCCTCTCCAGCCAGGCGTCGGCGTCTCCCCACACTGTCAACAGTCCCTTGTCCGGGGCGCCCTGGCCGTCGACCAGGATGACGTTGTGGGCCCGCGCGTCGGCGGTGCGGGCGTTGTCCAGCTCGCTGGGCTTGTAGTAGCCCGGGTCGAGCAGCAGGTACTCGCCATAGGCCGCGTAGCTGAAGGACAGGCCGTCGACGTGATCGTGCAGGGTCTTGCGGGCGGCCCCCTGCTCGGCGATGAACAGCACCCAGGGATCGTCCACGCCCCAGCCGCCCCGCAGGACCGCGTCGCCACCGTCCATGAAGGCGGCGTCCGTCCACGACGGTGGGCCGGCGGCCGCCAGCAGCTCGGGCGAGAGGCGCGCCAGGTGCTGGGCCGTGAGATCCATCGCCCGCGTCGTGTCCGCGGGGTAGGCGCCGTTCTCCATCCAGTCCCACACCCAGGCCGGCGCGTCGGCCCGCAGGGTGGCCTCCGCCTGCGCGTCGCCCCACACCGCCGCCGCGACCAGGGCCCCCCCGTTCTGCTGCACCAGGTTGGCGTCGGCCTTGGGCGGGCGCAGGCCGTCGGGCAGGCGCAGGGCCATCGACCAGGACAGGCTGCGCTGGAACCAGGGATCGTACAGCGGGTTGTCCCAGGACATCGCCGCGCCGTCCTCGCAGCCCTCGCTGGTGAAGGGGTCGTAGTCGACCCGGTTGCGACAGTCCCAGGTCAGCGCGCTGCCCTCGTCCAGGCCATTGTCCATCGCCACCAGGAAGGCCAGCACCGCGGACAGTCCGAAGGCGTAGTAGTACGGCCCCTCGCTCACCGCGCCGTCGGCCATCACGTACTGCCCGCTCGGGCCGAGCAGCCAGGTGGTCTCGCTGGCCGCCCAGTCCAGCCACTCCTGGGCCGCGGGGTGCCGGTCGCGGAAGGCCAGGCCCGGCACGCCGACCGCCGCGGCGGTGCGCAGCGGGTGGTTGTTCTGGGCGAAGCCCAGGAGCTGGCCCAAGGTCACCGGGTCGTCGATGTACTCCTCGAAGAAGAGATCGGTGATGGTGATCACCTTGCCGGCGTAGGCGTCCTCCTGCTCCGCGTCCAGGAAGCCGCCGGCGAGCAGCAGGTCCCAGGCGCCGGTGAAGCCGATCAGCGGCGCCGGCATGCGGATGTTGACGTCCCACTCGTGGTTGTTCTGGAAGTCGGTCTGTAGCGCCTCGAAGGCGGCGATCGCCACCTCGGCCCGCGCGGCGTCCTGGTGCAGCCAGGCCAGCAACGCCGCGGCGTGCGCCACGCCGGCGTTGTGGCCGACCACGTCGTGATCCCACTCCTCCTCGGAGTCCGTCTGCAGGGGCTCGTCCGCCCGGGCCTCCAGCCGGGCGTGCAGGGTCGCCCACGGCTCCTCTCCCAGGCGGTCGAGGATGGGCTGGCGGTCGGCGGCGGTGACGGTCACGAAGGGGTGGGCCAGGGCGGCTGGGGCGCCCGTGTCATCGGCGGCGCCGTCGCCGGGCGCGGGGCCCCCCGCGGGGCGGCAGGACAGCAGCAGCAGCAGGGCGAGCGGGCTCAGGGGGCACCTCCGTCCACGGGCCAGCCGTCGGCCTCGGCCAGCAGCACCAGCGCGGCGCCGACGCCCAGGATCAGGTCGTCGACGACCGGCACGCCGACGTAGTCCTCGTACTGGCCGGGGTTGGTGCCGAAGCTGGTGCCGGTCACCACCGGCGCGCCGTCGGGATCGTCGATCATCGCCCGCACGCCCTCGACCGCCGGCGCCACGGCCGCGCCCAGCGCTGGGTCCAGGTGTCCCCCGCGCACGCCGCGCGCGAGGGCGGCGGCCAGCAAGGCCGAGCCCGAGGTCTCGACGTAGTTGTCCGGGTCCTGCCGTGGGTCGCCCAGCACCGTGTGCCACAGGCCAGTCTCGGGGTCCTGGGCGTCGACCACCGCCGCGGCGTGGGCGGCCACGGCCTGGGCCAGCGCCGGGTCGGCGCCCTCGCCCAGCACGTCGAGCGCCTCGACCCCGACGAACAGGACCCAGGAATTGCCACGGTTCCAGTAGACGGCCTCGGCGGGGATGTTCACCCCCTCCACGTCGTCCCAGGCGTGTCGGTAGAGCTGGTCCTGGTCGTCGCGGCACAGGTCGGCGAAGAGCAGGTACTGGGTCGTGAACAGATCCCCGGCCGGCTGCCCGGCGACCTGGGCCTGGGGGTCGTGGCGCAGCCGCTCCAGCAGGTACTGGCCGAGCATGAACTGGCTGTCGATCCAGACCTGGTCGGGCACGCCGAAGGCGGCCTCCTCGGTCCAGTGCTCCCACGCGCCGGTGGAGGTCAGCGGCACCGCCGCCAGGTAGGCGTCGGCGGCGTCGCGCAGGGGCGCGTGGGCGGCCTCGTCCAGGGCGGCGGCGATGATGGCCGGGCTGGTCGAGTCGCTGCTGACCAGCTCGGCCTGGCCGGCCTGCAGCTCTGTGACCGCCTCGTCCATCCAGGCGCGGGCGTAGTCGCGGTAGCCCTCGCCTCCGCCCGCCTCCGCCAGGCGCAGCAGGCCGAAGGCCCACACCGTCTGCATCCAGTCGCCGGGCTGGATCTCGGCGGGCCAGGCGGCCACGCCCTTGTCGGCGATGCGCCGGGCCAGGTCCAGCGTCTGGAGGGTCGCCTGCCCGGCCCCGGTGTCGTCGGAGGGAGCGGGCGAGGCGCAGGCCAGCAGCAGCCAGAGCGTGATCCCCACGGCTCAGGCCCCACCCAGCGCCAGGGTGGTGGCCTGGATGGCGGCGCCGTCGTCGCCCAGGAACTCCAGGTGCAGCTCCATCCGGCCCGGGTCGAAGGTCAGCATCGCGGTGTTGAAGGTGCTGAACATGTACAGGTAGTGGCTGCCGTCGTGCTCGTACAGGTCCGCGGCCACGTTGGGCGAGCGGCCGGCCGGGCCCACCGCCGCCTCCCACATGCCCTGCCCCGGGCCGTCGGAGCCGGGGATGCCGACGGTGGAGACGGTGGCGAAGTGCACGTCGCCGGACAGCCAGAACACCCCGGCGACGCCGGCCTCCTCGATGGCGGACAGCACGCGCTCCCGCTGCTCGGGCCAGCCCTGCCAGCGGTCCTCGGCGGCCAGCGGCCCCAGGAAGTCGTCGTAGTCGGTGACGGGCACGCTGGTGACGATCAGCTTGAAGGCCGCCGTGCTGGCGGCGACCTCGGTCAGCAGCCACTCCTCCTGGTCAGCGCCGATGTACAGGCCCAGCGTCTCGTCGCGCTCGCTGCGCACGTCCAGCACGAAGATGTCCAGGATGTCCCCCCAGGACTGCTGGCGCCAGATCCCGCCCGTCGGCCCCTCTCCCTGGGGCAGGGCCTCGCGGAAGGCCCGCAGGGCGGCGTCGTACTGGCCGGGCTCCAGGTCCTTGGCCACCCAGTTGTTCTCGACCTCGTGGTCGTCCCAGGTCGCCACGTTGCCGGCGGCGGACGTGAAGTCGGACAGCCCCTGCACCGCGAAGGCGGCGTCGTAGAAGGCGCGGTACTCCTCCAGCGTGGTGGCGCCGTCGGCGTAGACCGTGTCCCCCAGCAGCAGGCCCAGGTCCGGCGCGCGGGCCGCGGCGTGGCTCATGTTGGACAGGGGCTCGTTGCCGCCCAGGCAGCTGGTCGCCGCCAGGGTGAGCTGGCGCCAGGCGCCCGCCCCCGTGGCGGTGCGGAAGCGGCCGACCGCCGAGCGGGAGGCGCCGCCGTCGGGGTCCCCGGCGTAGGCGGCCCAGGCGTGCACCGTGTCGGCGGACAGGCCGGAGAGGGTGGCGCGGGCGACCACCTCGCCGTCGGCGCGGGCCAGGGTCGGCCGGGCCACCTCGACCCAGCCGCCGGCCCCGTCGTCGGCCACCACCACCCCCGTCACCTCGGAGAGCGAGGTGCGCACGGAGAGGATCACCTCGTCCTGCGAGGGATCCCCGGCCTGGGGACCCCAGGGGAAGGTGGCGGCGTCGACGCTGCCGGGCGCGGACCAGGCGGCGGGCTCGGCGGGGCGCAGGGGCGCGGCCGCGGGGCCGGTGCCGCCGCCGTCCGTGGGCGATCCGGCCGTGTCGTCCACGCCGCCCTTGTCCTTGCAGCCCAGGGTGGACCCCACGGTGAGCGGGCTCAGCGCGAGGGCAAGGGCGAGGGAGGCGGATCTCGGCATCGGTGCTCCAGTGCGTTCCCTGGGCCTAGCACGCCGGACTGCGCGTCGCGGGCGGCATGGGCGCGCGGTCGGGCTATGGTCTGCTCGTCCTCGCCGCGCCGCCCCCTCTCGCACGCCCCCCGGAGCGCCAATGCCCTCGTCCGTCCTGCTGCTCGGAAGCCTCCTGCTCGCCTGTACCGGCGGCGATCCCGGCGACGGCGACGCGGCGGCCGGCGGCATCGCCGCGCTGGGCGGGGGCTCGGGCGATCTCTCCGCGGTGCGCGTCACCACCGTGGCGACCTCCGACGACGGCCTGGACCTGCCCCGGGCGCTGGCCTTCGACCTCCAGGTGGCCGACCGCCTGTGGGTGGTCAACCGCGGCGACGACGGCGCCACCATCCTCTCGGGCGCGGGCACCGACGCGCAGGAGTCCCAGCACATCGTCGATCCCTACGCGATGCACTTCATGGAGGAGGTCAGCAGCATCGCCTTCGGCCAGCCGGGCACCTTCGGCACCTGCCAGGAGAGCCGCAACACCTACAACGGCCAGTACGCGCCCAACGACTTCATGGGCCCGACCCTGTGGAGCAGCGACCTGGAGGTCTTCGGCAGCTCCAACCCCGAGGCGGTGGAGTACCTCTCCGACCTGTACGGCTTCCCCGTCGACCTGGGCAGCCACCTGGACATGCAGCACGAGTCGCCCCTGTGCATGGGCATCGCGTGGGAGCGGGACAACCGGTACTGGGTCTTCGACGGGCAGGAGGGGTCCATCGACATGGTGGACTTCCACGAGGACCACGGCGTGGGCTGGGACGACCACAGCGACGGCGAGACGGCGACCTACGTGGCGGGCGAGCTGGCGCGGGTCGAGGACGTGCCCTCGCACTTGGCGCTGGACCCGGCGACGGGCCTGCTCTACATCGCCGACAC
This sequence comes from Myxococcota bacterium, assembly GCA_023150805.1. GTDB lineage: Bacteria > Myxococcota_A > UBA796 > UBA796 > UBA2385 > UBA2385. The sequence continues at coordinate 9,346 of JAKLKF010000073.1, forward strand.
CGGCAACGGGCGGATCGCCGTGCTGGACACGGCCAGCGGCACCCGGGGCGACGACCTGCGCCTGACCGAGCCGGGCACCCAGCACTACGAGATGGACGGCGCCGAGCTGTGGACCCTGGTGGAGGGGCTGGACCAGCCCAGCGGGCTGTTCCTGCACGACGGCGTGCTGTACCTGACCGAGCACGGCGCCGGGATGATCCGCGCCTACGACCTGGACGGGACCGAGCTGGACGCGCTGGACCCGGGCCTGGAGGCCGGGGCGCTGATGGGGCTCACCGTGCGCGGCCCCGACGACCTGTGGCTGGTGGACGCCGTCGCCGACCAGGTGCTGCGGCTGCAGCCCGCCGAGTAGGGCCGTGCTGCTGCTGCTGGGCTGGGCGCTGGCCTCGGCGCCGGCGGGGGGGCACGCCGGGGGGCCGCTGGCGGGGATCGACGCGCACCTGCGCGACGACGGCGGCGGCGTGCTGGAGACCAGCTTCGGGCTGCTGACCCGGGCGGCCGGCGACCCGGGCTGGCGGTGGATCTGCCACGAGGCGATCACCACGCCCGAGGCGACCCTGGCCCCGCGCTACGTCGAGGACGCCGGCGGCGTGCTGCTCGGCGTGGTGCCCGACCTGGCCCAGGCCGGCCAGGAGGGGCGCGCCGTGTACCAGAGCGCCGACGGCGGCTGCACCTGGGCGGCGGTGGAGGGGCTGGTGGGCCAGCCGGTGACCGCCGTCGCGGCCCACTCCTCGCAGCCGGGGGCCTGGCTGGTCGCGGCGGGCGCGCGGGCGCTGTGGACCACGGACGGCGGGGCGCGCTGGGAGGTGGCCGCCGACGCCGGCGTGGGGGGCACCATCGGCTCGGTGGCCATCGCCACGGACGGCGGCGCCTGGGCGGCGGGGGTCGACGGCAGCGGCGCCCTGGTGCTGGCGCGGGCCCCCTCGCTGGAGGCGACCTGGAGCGTGCAGCTCCACGCCGCGCCCGCCGGCGTCGAGGGCGCGACCCTCTCGGTCCTGGCCGCCGCCGGGCAGCGCGCCTGGCTGGCGGCGGGGGCGACCCTGCACGACCGGCTGTGGATCACCGCGGACGGGGGGGCCACGGTGGTCGAGGCCCAGGCGATGGAGGGCGACCTGGTCGACGGAGGGATCGAGGCCGACGGCACGGTGTGGCTGCTCGAGACCGGCCGCGCGGTGTGGCGCGCGCCCGACGGCGAGCGGTTCTCGGCGGTGACCGACTGGCCGGGGGTCGGGCTCCAGGCGGGGGACGGGCTCGCGCGGGTCACGGCCTTCGCCGACCTGACCGGCTCGCTGATGGTGGGGATCGACGCCGACGGCGCGGTGGGCCACCTGGTCGGGCCGCTGGACGTCGAGGGCCCCGCGGCCTGCATCGAGGGCACGGCGGGACGCGACACCTGCCTGCCCCTGTGGGCGACGGTGCAGGCCAACCTGGAGGCCTGGCAGCCGGCGGGCAGCGACAGCGGGCAGGCGCCCGCGCCCGAGGACACGGGCGTGGGTGGGACCGGGGCTCCGCCCGCGCAGGAGCCGGGCTGTGGCTGCGCGACGGGCGCGGGCCCCCTGGGGCCGGTCGGGGCGGCGTGGCTCGGTGCCGTGGGCCTGGCCCGGGCCGGGAGGCGGCAGAAGCGCGCGCCCGGCCCAGGGGCCCGGCCGCCCTCGCCATAATAGACCGGTCCGCCCACCCCACCCCGGAGCCGACCATGTCCGACCTGTCCCGCATCCAGGAGATCCTCGGCGCGGAGGGCGACGCCCTCCTGTCCTTCGACAGCCCCAAGATCAGCCGCGAGCGCCTGCACCTGCCCGGCCCGGACTGGGTGGACCGCACCTTCGGCCCCTCCGATCGCAACATCCGCACCCTGCGCGCCCTGCAGCAGCTCTACAGCGCCGGCCGCCTGGGCGGCACGGGCTACCTCTCGATCCTGCCGGTCGACCAGGGCATCGAGCACAGCGGCGGCGCCAGCTTCGCCAAGAACCCCGACTACTTCGACCCCGAGGCCATCGTGCAGCTCGCCATCGACGGCGGCTGCAACGCCGTGGCGACGACCTACGGCGCCCTGGGGATGGTGGCGCGCAAGTACGCCCACAAGATCCCCATGATGCTGAAGATCAACCACAACGAGCTGCTGACGGTCCCCAACGCCTTCGACCAGGTGATGTTCGCCCAGGTCGAGCAGGCCTACGACATGGGCTGCGTCGCCGTCGGCGCCACCGTCTACTTCGGCAGCGACCAGTCCACCCGCCAGATCCAGGAGGTCAGCCAGGCCTTCGCCCTGGCCCACGAGCTGGGCATGGCCACGGTGCTGTGGTGCTACCTGCGCAACAACGCCTTCAAGAAGGACGGCGTGGACTACCACGTCAGCGCCGACCTGACGGGCCAGGCCAACCACCTGGGCGTCACGATCCAGGCCGACATCATCAAGCAGAAGATGGCCGAGAACAACGGCGGCTACCAGGCCCTGAACATGGGCGGCAGCAGCTACGGCAAGTTCGACAAGCGCATCTACACCGACCTGTGCAGCGACCACCCGATCGACCTGGTCCGCTACCAGGTGGCCAACTGCTACATGGGCCGCGCCGGCCTCATCAACAGCGGCGGCGCCAGCGGGTCCAACGACCTGCAGCAGGCGGTGATGACCGCGGTGGTCAACAAGCGCGCCGGCGGCATGGGCCTGATCTCGGGCCGCAAGGCCTTCCAGAAGTCGCGGGCCGAGGGCGTGGCGCTGCTCCACGCGATCCAGGACGTCTACCTGGCCAAGGACGTCACGGTGGCCTGAGCGCGCGGGCCGCGTGCAGGCGCGGTGCAGCGCCCGCGCACGACTCTCGTCCGCGCGACAGTGTAAGGAACCACCTCCGGGGTGCGTTGTCGGGGCAGAAGGGCCGGGACCCGCCGGCCGCACCCCACCCCGGAGACCCCCATGCAGCGCTGGCACCTGACCGCTGGCCTGGCTGGCGCGACCGCGCTGGCCGCCCTGATCCTCCCCTCGATCCGCGGCGCGGGCCTCGGCAGCGGCGCGGGCCGGGCCAGCGGCGAGGGCGTCCTGCCCCCCCCGGTGGAGGTCGAGCCGGGCCTCCCGCCGGCGGGCTTCGACGGTGCCCTGGAGCTGGAGGCCGCGCTGGACCAGGGCGCGGTGATCGCCGGCGCCGGAGAGGATCGTTTCCTCGTCGTCGAGGTGCGCGCCCCCGAGCTGCAGGGGGACCTGCGGCGCCCCGTCGACCTGGCCGTGGTGATGGACACCTCGGGCTCGATGGCCGGTCGCGGCAAGATCGAGGACGCCCGCATGGCCGCCCAGGAGCTGGTCGACCAGCTCGGCCCGCAGGACAGCTTCGCCCTGGTCAGCTTCGCCGACAGCGGGCGCGTGGTCGTCGAGAGCGCCCCGGTCACCGACCCGGCCCGCCTCAAGCGCCTGGTCGCCTCGATCAACCCCGGCGGCGGCACGCACCTCTCCTCGGGTCTGGAGCTGGGCCTGGCGCAGCTCGATCGGCCGGACCGCGAGGGGGTGCGGCGCGTGGTGCTCCTCTCCGACGGCATGGCGAACATCGGCGTGACCGACACGGCCGCGCTGGCCCGCATCGCGGGCGGCCTGGTCGACCAGGGCGTCACGGTGAGCGCCCTGGGCCTGGGCCTGGACTACAACGAGGACCTGCTCACCGCGATGAGCGACGCCGGCGGCGGGCAGTACCACTTCGTCGACCGGCCCGGCCAGCTCGCGGCGATGTTCAGCCAGGAGCTGCAGCAGATGACCCGGGTGGCCGGCCGCGAGGTGGCGGTCGAGGTGGCGCTGCCCCCCGGCGTGGTGCTCCAGGAGGTGTACGGCTGGAGCGCCAGCCCCACGGCCGACGGCTACCGCGTGTTCCTGGGTGACGTGCACGGCGGCGAGGTCCGCAAGGTGGTGGCGCGGGTGCGGGTGGATGCGGCCGAGGCGGGCAGGATGCCGGTGGCCGAGGTGGACCTGCGCTACACCGACGCCGACAGCGAGCGGGCCGCCGAGGAGCGGGTGGCCGTCGCGGCCGAGGTCACGCGCGACGCGGCCGTGGTGCGCGCCTCGGTGAACAAGCCCCAGGCGGTGGCGGCCGCGCGGGCCTGGGCCGGCGACAAGCTGGACGAGAGCGCGCGGTCCTACGCCCAGGGCGACGTCGCGGCCAACCAGGCGACCCTGGAGGCGACCAAGCGCGAGCTGCGCAACATGCTGAGCGCCTACGACGCCCCGGAGCTGGAGGCGGACCTGGCCGACATCGACCAGCAGCAGGCCGCCTTCGGCGCGGCCGCCCCCGCCAGCGACGAGGGCCTGTACCAGGTCAAGAAGAGCAAGGAGGCGGCCCGTGGCTACGCGCGCTGAGCCCCTCCACCTGCGGGCGCTGCCGGGCGGCGCCGACCTGGAGCGCCTGCTGGCCGAGGCCGAGAGCCCCGCGCCCGACGAGGTCGCCGCGCCGACCGACCAGGCCCCCGACGCCCCCCGTCCGGCGGAGACGGCGCCCCCGCGGACCGCCTCCGGCGCGGCGCCGGCGCTGGCGCCGGTGATCTCGGGCGCGCCGCCGCGGGTGGCCTCGGGCCGCTACCGCGTGGACGAGGAGCTGAAGGCCGGCCTGCCCGGACGGCAGCTCGCCTGGACGGCCTGGTCGGCCCTGGCCCTCTCCGTGGCCTCGGCGGCGGGCCTGCTGTCCAGCCACCCGGCGATCGTGGTCTCCCTGGCGCTGGCGCTGGGCGCCTGGGCCAGCCGGCCCCGGCAGCTCCTGCGCGGCGCGGGCGTCGCGGCGGCGACCCTGGGCGCCGTGCTGCTGGTCGGGCTGCTCGAGGGCCAGGCCGGCAGCAGCACGCTGCTGAGCGGCGCCCAGGTGCTGACCGCGGGCGCCGTCGCCGGCCTGGGCGCGAGCCTCCTGGACCGGCCGACGGCGGACCGCTGGCGCCGGGTCCAGGGTGGCCTGGGCGGCGCGGCGGGCGCGGGCCTGGGCTGGTGGGCGGCCACGACCCTGGTGGGCCCGCCCGGAGAGGGGGCGCTCACCGGCGCGCTGCAGGGCGCGGCGCTGGGCCTGCTGGGCAGCCAGGCCCTGCTCGCCGGCGCGATGCAGTGGAAGGCCACCGACCGGATCCCCTCCCCCAGCCGGATCCGGGCCGCCCTGGCCCCGGCCTACCAGCCGCCCTGCCTGCGGGCGTGGCAGCTCGACCAGGGCTTCGAGAAGCAGGCCCCCGACCCCGACACGCGCGACGGGCTGGGCGAGGTGGCGGCCTGGATCTTCCGCCTGCAGTGGACCGGCATGGCGCTGGACCGCGAGATCGCGGCCCTGGAGGGCGAGGGCCTGGGCCGGCGCCGCGACGCCCTGGACGAGCGGGCGGCCAGCGCCGCCGACGAGTTCACGCGCGACCGGCTGCAGGCCACCGCGCGGCACCTCGAGCAGCTCGCCCGCCACCGGGACACCCTGGCCCTGGAGCGGGAGCGCACCGCGGCCCTGGCCGAGTACGCCAGCGCCTACCTGGAGGAGGCCCGCGCCGGCCTGGCGCTGGCCCGCGTCCTGCCCGGGGAGCACGTCCCCGACCGCCTGGGGGACGTGCTCGGCCGCCTGCCGCACCGCGCGGGAGCTGGGCGAGCTGGGCTGAGCGCCGGCGCCCGCCCCCCTCCCGGCCGGGCTCAGCGCCCGTCCAGCGCCGCGTCCAGCTCCTGGGCGGTGCGCACCAGGGGCAGGCGCCGGGTGCCGCCCGACGCCCGCACCACCGTGCGGGGCCCGAGGATCCCGGTGCGCCACTCGATCCGCGGCCCGGCGCCCTCGGCGGGGCGCGCCACCAGCCGGGACCGCAGGCCCGTGGGCGCGAGGACCAGGCCCCGCTCGGCGGCGCGCGCGAGCGCCTCCTGCACCTGGGAGAACAGCCAGCCCTGCTGCAGGCGGTGGACCAGGTAGAGCGCCCACGCCGCGACGACGGTCACCAGCAGCCCGCTCAACACGCTGTGGATGACCGTGACGTCCACCCAGGAGCTCACCCCTCCAGGTCCACGGTGTCTCCTTCGCGAGCCAGGAAGACCCGAAGGCCCGCGTGCGGGGCCCACCGGGCGCCGAGGACGTCCAGCTCGCTGTCGCTGGCCTCGGGGGAGTGGTGGAACAGGGCCAGGCGCTTCACCCCCGCCTCCTCGCACAGGCGCACGGCGTACTCGGGGTAGGCGTGGCCCCAGGTCATCTTCTCGAGGTACTCGTCGAAGCTGAACATCGTGTCCATGATGACCAGGTCCGCGCCCCGCATCGCGTGCAGGACCCGCGCCTCGGCCGTCGGCGGGGGCTTGCCCGCGCTGATGCCCTCGTCCAGCCGGGAGAGCGGGGCCGTGTCGGTCAGGTAGACCACGCTGCGCTTGCCGTGCTCCACCCGGTAGCCGCAGCTCCCGCCCGGGTGGTTCAGGCGCACCGGCTCCACCCGGAAGGCGCCGCGGTCGAAGGGGCGACCGGGGCGCACGTGCTCGATGTGCACGGTGGCGACGACATCCCGCAGCTTGACCGGGTGGTAGATGCCGTTGAGGTAGCGGGCCAGCTTGCTCTCGGCCTCCTCCACGTTGGTGGCCGGCACCGTCACGCCCACCTGGCAGTTGGGCGAGTAGATCGGGCCGAAGAAGGGAAAGCCGAAGAGGTGATCCATGTGGAAGTGCGTGAAGAGCACGTCCACGCGGCGCTCGTGGTCGAGCACCAGCCGCCGGCCCAGGCCGCGCGCGCCCGTGCCGCAGTCGAGCACCAGCGGAGGCGCGCCGGGCACCGCCACCTGGATGCAGGAGGTGTTCCCCCCGTAGGCGGAGGTGCTGGATCCCGGGACCGGGATCGAGCCACGCACGCCCCAGAAGGTCACCCGCATGGCGGATGGCCGGAGGCAAGCAGGAGCGCCCGGCGCGGCGCCATGCGGCGGCAGGGTCGAGGCATGATCCGGAACCCGAAGCTGGTCAGGACGACGACCGGCCGCAAGGTAGCACGATGGCGACGGCCGACGAGGGGCCGACCTGCACCCTTCGCGAGACCGCCCGACCTGGGCCCCGGGCTGCGTCCCTCCAGGGCGCCGGCTCGTGCAGCGCCGTCCAGGAGGGCAAGTGGCGCGCGGTACAGGATTCGAACCTGTGGCCTTTGGCTCCGGAGGCCAACGCTCTATCCAGCTGAGCTAACCGCGCGAATGCCGAGGTCTCCCCCGGGCCCGTCCCACCTAATGCCTCGCCCACCGTCCGGCAAGCGGCCCGCGGCCGCCCGGGGCCGGCCCGTCAACCGCCGCCGACCTCGTCCTGCTCGGCCGCCCAGCGGCGCATCGCCGGCAGGTGCTCGGCCCGCCACGCCTCGCTGGTGCGCTCGGCGGCGAAGCGCTTGTACAGGCTGCCGACCAGGAACCACAGCTCGTCGAGCAGGAAGGTGCGCTCGTAGAGCACCTCGTCGACGGCGTCCTTGGCCTTGAGCTCGGCCGGCAGCTTCGCGCCCTGCAGGTCCAGGTGCACTCCCCGCAGGGTCACGTGGTACTCGCTCTCGCCGGTGAGCACGGCGCGGGCCTTGTCCTCGTCGGGCAGGCGGAAGCTCAGCCGATCGTCCACCCAGAAGGTGAAGACGCTGCCGTCCTCCAGCGCGAAGGTGCCGCCGTCGCGCTCCGAGGCGTACCACAGCCAGCCGAAGAACTCGGTGGCGGCGTGGGGCGGGGCGGGCGTGGGGTCGGGCCAGGCCTCGGTGGGCGCAGGGGTCGCGCTCATGACAGCACCTCGTCCGGACGCAGGTCCGACAGGCCCTGGATCTCCAGCGCCGCGGCGGTCTGCGGGTCGTCGGCCAGGAAGTCCAGCGGCGACCAGGGCAGCAGCGCGACGCCGAAGGTGTGGCGGAACAGCTTGCGGAAGGCGTCGTTGACCTTGTCGGAGCTGTTGTGGAACAGCACGTGCCCGCTGTCCAGATCCCAGCAGAACTCGTAGGTCGCCACCCGCGGCAGGGTCTTCTCCAGCATCTCCCGCTGGAGCTGGTCCTTGATGTCGGCCTTGACCGGGCCCGGGCACTTGGGGCGCCCCTGCTCCTGGCACCAGGCGGCGACCCGCTTGTCGAGGTGCGCCTTGAAGTACTTGCCGGGCAGGGACTTCTTGTCGACCCGCATCGCGGCGACCAGGTACTGGTTGTACAGCCAGCGGTTGAGGTCGCCGAAGTCGGTGTCCAGCAGGTTGTGGACCTGGCACCAGCCGACGGCCTCGACGCCGGGCAGCCACTCCCGCGGCTCGCGGAAGGCGTGGTCGGCCAGCGCGTCGCCGAAGGCGGTGCGGAAGTCTTCGGGCAGGGAGCCCACGGCGCGGTAGCGGCGCACGGAGACGGCGCCGGTGAGGATGCCCACTCAGCCCTCCTTCAGGTCGGCGATGGCGTGGCGGAAGACGACCAGCTCGCCCCCACCCTTCTGCCGCAGGGCGACCTCCCACCGGCTCACCCGGGTGATCTGCCCCGAGAGCACGTCGCCTTCGAGCGTCTGGATCCGCACCTCCTGGCCGGCGTCCAGCGCGGCGAACAGGCGCTTGTCCGAGCAGGGGTAGCGGTCCTGCGGCCGCTTGATCGGCTCGGCGGCGGCGCGGCCGGCGGCGGCCCCGACCTTGACCTTGGCGTCGGGGGCGTGCAGCAGCTTCACCTGGAGCTTGTGCAGGCGGGTGGGCCCCTCGGCGCCGTCGACCTCGACCTCGTAGGCGTCCACCGCGCGGATCCGCGCCTCGATCCGCCGCAGCCCGTGCAGGTGCAGCGTGCGCGGCGCCCCGTCGACCACGGCCCGCGCCAGGCTGTCGTGGTCGCGGTGCTCGGCCAGGTGGGCCTCCAGGCGCAGGCGGCGGAGCACCGCCTCCAGCTCGAGGGTCCCGCTGGCCACCTGGGTCGCCAGCGCCCGGTCCAGGCCGTGCCGGTGGACGAGCTGCTCGACCCGGTCGGCGCGCGCCAGCCGCTGGAGCACCTCGTTGAGCGTCACCTGGCCCCGGGCGACCTGCAGGGCCCAGGGCTTGGGGATGCCGGCGTCGCGCACCAGCTCGTCCACCTTGCGGTCGAACTCCCGCCGGGCAGGGTTGCCCCCGCCGCCGCCGGGCCGACGACCCGGCGGACCCCGTCGAAGCTTCTCACCCTCGGCACCCGGTCCGCGCTTCATGCGCCGCCTCCTGCGTCCCACCCGAAGGATGCTGCCAGGGGACGGCAGCACGCGCTACCAGGGAGGGCGCGCCGGGCGAAACCCTCCCCTACCCCGTCCGCCGGCGCCCGTCCGCCATGCCTGCCTGCCCCGTCGGCCGCCCGCTCCTGCTGCTCGCCGCGCTGGTGGCCCGCGCCGCCGCCGCCGCGCCCGCCGGCCCGGCCGGGACCGCCGCAGACGACCGGCCCCCCGAGGTGGCCGCCCGCGTCGAGCTGGCCGGCCTGGCCGGCCTGGCCTGCGAGGGGGATCGCTGCCTGGCCCTGGTGGACGGGCGCCTGCGCGCGGTCGATCCGCTCACCCTGGCCCTGGGCGAGGAGCAGGCGCCCACCTGGGGCCACCACCTGTTCGCCGCGCCGGCGCCCACCCTGCTCGACGGCTGCGAGGCGACCCCCTCCTCCCCCGACGGGACCCCCGAGACCTGCGCCCGCCCGCTGGCCGACCCCACCCTCGCCCCGGCGCCCGTGCCCACGGACCGGGCCGCCCCGCCCTCGCCCGACCAGGTGGCGCGCGCCTGGAACCAGGCCCGGGCCTCGGGCGACCGCCTGCCCTTCGCGGCCCGCGTCCCCGCGCCCGACGGCGGCCTGCTGACCACCGTCCGCGAGCCCCAGGGGCACCGCGTGATGCGCATCGGCGGGGCCGCCCGCTTCATGGACGCGACCCTGGGCGCGGGGGGCCCCGGCTACCGGCGCGCCCTGGCCCTGCACCCCACCGGGCGGGAGGCCTACGCCGTGGCCGCGCCCGGCAGCGCCCTGGTCGCCTTCGACCCGCGGGACCTGGGGATCCGCTGGATCCTCCCGCTGCGGCCGGTGGCGCACGGCCTGTTCGTCGACCCGACGGGCCGCCTGCTGCTGGCGGAGGAGGGGGGGGAGCCCGACCCCGACGCGCTGCTGGACCTGGGGGCCCAGGAGCGCCACCTGCCCGCGGGCGCGGCCCCCGGCAGCGACCTGGCCCTGGCCCTGGCCGAGCGCCCGGACGCCGCCAGCACCGCCGTGATCGACCTGGCCGCGCCGCGGCTGGTGTGGCGGGAGGACGGCAGATACCTCTCGCTGCAGGCGCTGCCCGACGGCGCCTGCCTCCTGGCCACCGACCGGGCCCTGGTCCGCCTGGTCCTGCCGCCACCCTCCTCCCCCTGAGCCCACCCGGAGCCGCCATGCCCACCGTCGGACAGCCCGCCCCTCCCCTCGCCGGCCTCACCCCGCAGGGCGCCTTCGACCTGGCGGCCCACCGCGGCACGCACGTCGTCGTCTACTTCTACCCCAAGGACCTGACCCCGGGCTGCACGACCGAGTCCTGCGACTTCCGCGACCGGATCGACGCCTTCACCGCCGCCGGCGCGGTCGTCGTCGGCGTCAGCCGGGACAGCGTCAAGAGCCACGCCCGCTTCGCCGAGAAGCACGCCCTGCCCTTCCCCCTGGTCTCCGACGAGGACGGCGCCATCACCGAGGCCTGGGGCGTGTGGCGGGAGAAGCAGAACTACGGGAAGACCTACATGGGCATCGTGCGCAGCACCTTCGTCGTTGCCCCCGACGGCACCGTCGCCGCCGCCTGGGACGGCGTGAAGGTCAAGGGTCACGCCGACGCCGTGCTCCGCGCGATCACCGGCTGAGCGGCGCCCGGTCGCGGGGCCTTCGGGGCCGCCCTGTGGCATCCTCGCCCGCCCCGCCTGGAGGCGCAGCCCATGACGACCGGACCCACCCCCGACCAGCTCCGCGAACAGAACCGCCGCGAGCGCGACCGCCTCGCCGACCAGGTCGGCAAGCTGCGCCAGCGGCTGAGCTTCACCGACCCGCTGGAGACCGCCAGCAAGGCGCGGGCCCGCCTGCCCGAGCTGCGGCAGGCGCTGTCGGAGGCCCGCGGCCGCGGCTACCTGTTCCGCCAGGAGCTGGAGGCCCAGCTCGCCGACGTCGAGGGCCGCGCCGACGCGCTGGTCGAGCTGGCGCGCCAGGAGGGCGCCCGCGCCGGGCGCGACCTGCGCGACGACGTCGACCGGCTGGACGAAGAGCAGCGGGGCCTGTCGCGGCTGGACCTCATCGCCATCGGGCCGCTGATCGACAAGCTGGAGGCCTCGGTCCGCCGCCTGGACGGCGCCTTCGACGAGGCCGACAAGCGCATCGCGGCGATCACCGAGCCCCTGCGGACCCGCGCGGCCGAGGCGGGCAAGGTGATCGACGAGGTGGTCTTCACCCTGGACCAGTTCGCCGCCAGCACCGCGAAGCTGCAGCCCGAGGAGAACCCCGTCGCGGCGGTCCCCGCCACCTGGAAGGACGCGCCGGGCGGCGACGAGGTGCCCGGCCGCCTGCTGCTGTCCGACCACCGGATCCGCTTCGAGCAGGTCGAGGAGAAGGTCACCAAGCGCAAGCTGCTCTTCTTCGCCGCCGAGAAGGAGGAGGTGCGCCAGGTCGTGCTCGACGAGCCCATCGGCCACCTGCTGAGCTGCACCGACCAGCAGAGCGGCGTGATCGTCAAGGACCAGCTCCTGGTGATGACCTGGGACCGCAAGGGCAAGGCGCCGCCGAAGACCACCATCGAGCTGGAGCGCGGCACCGCCAAGGACTGGGACGAGCTGGTCGAGCGCCTCAAGCGCGGCGACCTGGAGCGCGACATGGTCGCCACGGCGCCGAAGGCCGACGTCCACGGCGTTCCCGTCCAGTGGCCGGAGAAGTGCACCGAGTGCGGCGCCAACCTCGACGCCCCGGTCAAGGGCCAGACGACGATCGGCTGCCCCTACTGCGGGGCCACCCACGACGTGATCATGGGCCAGGGCTGAGCCGGTGACCCCCGCCCTGCTCCTGTGGACCCTGTCCGTCCCCGCCCGCGCCGACGTGGCGCTGGAGCCCGACCCCGGCACGCGCTTCCTGACCCACGCCCTGCGGATCGAGGGCCTGGACGCCCACCCCGGCTACGTGGTGCTGGCCTACGACGCGGGGGCCGAGCTGAGCACCTGGCGCGCCTTCCACGCCGGCGCGCCGGCCAGCCAGGAGCTGGGCTGGGGCGGCGCCAACCGCGGCCCCCGCATGGGGGCGCCCGGGCTGCACCTGCTGCCGCGGGCGGCCTACGACGCCTGGCTGGCGCAGACGACCGCCACGATCCAGGCCCAGGAGACGGCCTGCGCCGAGCGCGGCGAGGGCTGCATGCACATCAGCCGCTTCGTGCCCTCGTTCCCGCCGCCGGTGGGCGCCGTGTCCTGCGGGCTGAGCCTGCAGGTGCAGGGCGCTGGCCCCGAGGACGGCCCCGACCGGGTCGAGGAGGTCCTGCGCCTCGAGGCCGCCAGCGACTCCACCTGCAGCCTGGCCCGGGTCGGGCAGGAGCTGTCGCGGGAGGGCAAGCCGGTGGCCGCGGGCAGCGGGGCCCGCTGCGACCTGGTCGGCGGCGCCGCCTCGCTCCTGGCTGGCGCGGGCCTGCTGCTCGGCCTGGGCCGGCGTCGCCGGAGCGGGCCGCCGGGGCGTGCCGACGGGGCCACCGCCGGGTAGAGGCGCGGCCGTGTCGCCCCCCCTGCTCCTGCTGGCCAGCTTGCTCCTCGGCCCGCCCGCCCGCGCGGCGGAGGCCCTGGGCGAGCGCATCGTCCGCCTGGTCGAGGCCTACCCCACCGGCCCGGCCCTGCCCTACACCTGGCAGCCCGGCGTGGACACCGACGGCACCTCGCGGGACCTGTCCTTCCGTGGCGTGCCGCTGGCGCGCGCCGACGACGATCCCGGCGTCCACTGCTCGGGCCTGACCTTCGAGGTCTGGTGGACCGCGCTGGAGCAGGCGGGCCCGCCGGACTGGCTGACGCCCCAGGACCTGCTGGCGCTCAAGGATCGCTGGTACGTGCGCGACGGCGACGAGCGGGGCCTGGTCGGCGCCCTGGTGGACCTCGGCCTGGGCCTGCCCGTCACCGACTGGCGGGCCCTGCGACCCGGCGACCTGGTGCAGTACTGGCGCAACAGCGGCCGCGGCCACAGCGCGGTGTTCCTGGGCTACCGCGTGAACGCCGACGGGCGGCCCCGCTCCATGATCGCGTGGTCGGCCCAGGCGAGCAGCGAGGGGGTCGGGCGCCGCTACGTCTCGGTGGGCGAGGGCGAGTACCAGGCGGACCCCCACCGCTTCTACGCCGTGCGGCCGATCCGGCCCTGACGGGTCTACCCGGCCAGCGCCAGCCCGAAGGCCGCGGCGTTGTTGAGCAGGTGCAGCAGCACCGGCGGCCCCAGGCTGGCCGACCGCAGCCGCAGCAGGCCCAGCGCCAGCCCGAAGGCGACCAGCGGCGGCACCGCGGCGGGGTCGGAGAGGTGCATCAGGCCGAAGAGCAGCGAGGTGATCCCCACCGCGGCGGCCGGCCCCAGGCGCCGGGCCAGGGGGGGGAGCAGGAAGCCGCGGAAGACCAGCTCCTCCACCACCGGGGCCAGCAGGACGCCATAGGCGACGGTGGCCATCGCCACCGGGCTGTCGGGCGCGGCGAGCACCTCTTCGAGGATGCGCTGGGGCGCGACCCGGTGGCCCAGCCCGTCCAGGAGCAGGTTCCAGGCGGCCGACAGGCCGAGGAAGGCGGGGGCCAGCGCGATCGCGAGCAGCCAGGCGCCGGGGCGGGCCCCGCGCAGGCCCAGGGCGCGCAGGCCGCCACCCCGCCCGGCCCGGACCGCGGCGAAGAGGGCGGCGCACAGGCCCCCCGCCGCGCTGGCGAGCACCGTCTCGCCCAGGGTGGGGACCGCGCCCTGCAGGTCGCCGGTGCGGACCACGAGCAGGGCCCCGCCGACGGCGGTGGAGGTCCAGGGCAGCAGGACCAGCGCGAGCAGGGCGTCGCGGAGATCCCAGGGCCCCCGCGCCCGGGCGAGGCGGCGCCCGACCACCAGGACCAGCAGGGCGGCCGTGGCGGCCAGCGCGAACAGGCTGGCCAGGGCCTGCCCGGTCACGGCGCGTTCCCCTCGCCCGCCGCGTGCTCCGCCTCCTCCACGATGTAGACCCGCCCCTCCCCCGGCTGGCGCGCCGCGTAGCCGGGGACCCCCACGACCAGGAGCCCCTCGCCCGCTGCCAGCGTCAGCCGCGTGGCCTCGGCGGCGCGATCGACGGCCCACACCTCGCCGCCGCCCAGCGGGTGGATGCGCGCGCGCGCCGGCACGATCCACTTGTCGAAGACGCCCCCGGCCCAGCCCTCGGCCAGGGTGACGCCGAGGTGCTCGCCCGGCAGGCCGTCCACCGCGGTGCCGTCGGCGCAGCGCAGCGCCCCGGGCGCGTCGTCGACCTCGGGCTCGGCGTCGCCCCAGCAGGCGACGGCGCCCCAGAAGCCGGCGTCGCTGCCGGCCGAGGTGCTGGCGAGCCGGACGCCGTCGAGCAGCACCTCGCAGGCCCCCTCCGCGTCGCAGGTGGTGCGGAGCTCCTGGCCATCGGGCCCGCAGGCGACGGCCTCGTCGGGGTCGTCGGTGGTCAGCAGGGTGCCGTCGGGGCAGGCGGCGAAGCGGGCGGCGCGGGGGGCCTCCCGCAGCGGCGCCGCGCCGTCGGCCGAGAGGTGGACCAGCCCCTCGCCCGGCTGCAGCGCCACCAGGGCGCCGTCCACGAAGGCCAGCCCCAGGCCCAGGCCGACCTCGCCCTGCACCGACCAGCGCAGCCCGCCGTCGGCGCCGTGGACGGAGACGGTGCCGAGGTCCGGCGCCGCGATCGCGACCCGCACCTGGTCCTCCAGGCGGCCGACCGCCACCGCGGCGCCCAGGCGGCTGCCGGCCTGGCCCTCCACGATGGCCGCGGGCACCTCGTCGCCGAGCACACGCTCCCCGGGCAGCAGGTCCCCGCAGCCGGCGGCGGCCAGCAGCGGCGCGACCCGCAGCGCGCCCCTCAGTCCAGCACCGCGGCGAAGGCCCGGGCCAGGGCGTCGAGCAGGGGCCCGATCCCCTCGGCCTGCACGGCGACGACGGGCCCCTCGAAGGTGCGGTAGCGGGCGGCGACGGCCGGGTCGAGCCCGGGCCCCTCCCACAGGGCGACGACGCGGGCCTGGGCGAGATCCTGGGCGACCCGCTCCTCGTCGCGGAGCTGGTGGCCGGGGACCAGGGTCACGACGAGGCGGCGGTCCTCGACCAACGGCTGGAGCAGGCGCAGCTCCTTGGCGCGGCCGCCCACCAGCACGACGCGGGTCAGCCCATTGACCAGGCAACCGTCGAGGAAGCGGCGCTGGCTGGCGCGCAGGTCCCCGCCGCGGCACAGCTCGCAGCGGGCGGGGGGCACCGAGAGCACGACGCGCCCGGGGGCCTGCGGGCAGTCCGCGCAGCCGCCGAGCAGCACGACGCGATCGTCCAGCCAGGCGGCCAGGCCGGCCGGGTCGGGGACGGCGAGGTGGCGGACGAGGTCCGCGCCCAGGCGGGCGTCGGCCAGGGCGCGCAGCAGGGCGTCGGTCTCGGTCGGCCCGCGGATGTCGGCCGCGGCGAGGCGGTCGGCCAGGGGCGCCAGGGGCTCGTGCCCCGGCTGGCCGGTCGCCAGGGCCAGGGCCTGCTGCAGGCGGCGGTGCTCGCTCCGGGCGGCCTCCAGGGCGGCCTGGCGGTCGGCCAGCGCGACTCGCAGCTCCTGGGCCTGGCGGGCCAGGTCACCGGCCTGGGCGAGCTGGTCGCGCAGGTCCTGGGCCTCGCCCCGGGCGGCGTCCCGCTCGTCGCGCAGCAGGGACAGCTCGGCCTGCCGCGCCTGCTCGGCCTCCTGCTGGCGCTGGGCGCGCGCCAGCTCCTGCTGCACCGGCGACAGGGCCTTTCCAGCCGGCTTTCCGACCGGCTTTCCGGCCGGCTTTCCGGCCGGCTTTCCGGTCGGCTTTCCGGCGGGCGACGCTGCCCCCGCAGGCGTGGGCCCCGCGGGCCGGGCCGGCGCCGCCGGTGCCTTGCCCTGCGGACCCTTCGGCGCGGGCCCGAGCTTGCGGACGCCCATGCTGGCCATCAGGTCGTCGAAGGTCGCCTTGCGATCGCCGTCACCGGGGGGGATGGGAGCCTCCTGTGCCCGCCGCGCGGCGGGCCGGCCTCCCGTCCAGGAGCGCCACCCGGCGCGCTATCCGAGCAGCGCCCCCCGGGCGAGCAGCGCCGCGATCCCCGCGCGCAGCCGCGCGGGCTCCATCCCCTCGGCCGGCACGTGCACGAAGCCGACCGGCAGGTCGGGCAGGGCCCGGGCCACGCGGTACAGCCAGGCGTTGCAGACGTAGCGGCCGGCGTCGTCGCTGAGCTGCGCCCCCATCGCCGCGGCGAAGGCCTCGACCGGCAGGCTGGCCGACACCAGCGCCGGCGCGCCCGGCGCGTCCTCGACCCGGTCGCGGTGGACCTGGTCGACGTCGGGCGCGCTCGGATCCAGGACCAGGCGGCCGAACCGCTCCACGCAGACCCGGTCGCGGCCGGTGGCCACGCCGACGCCGATCACCAGGCGGACGCCCAGCCGCCGCGCCGCCTCCACCGCCAGGTCGGGGCCCCGCTGGTAGCTCACCGGGATCACCAGGCCGTGGATCGGCGGGTCGCCGTCCGGGTCGTCGACCGCGCGGGCGAGCTGTGCAGCGGGGTTGTCGGCCACGGTCAGGAAGGGCCCGAAGCCGGTCACGAGCACACCACCGCGGCCCGGCCCGCCCGGGCTCACTGGGGGATGCCCGCGACGCGGACCAGCAGCTCGCTGGCGTGCACCATCGGGTAGGCGCGCAGGGTCATCACGACGCCCGGTCGCTCGGCCCGCAGCTCGCCCAGGCGGTCCCCGCCGATGGGGGCCTGCAGGTAGCCCAGCAGGTGGCCGGCCTGGACGCGCTGGCCGACCTTCACCTCGGGCACGAAGAAGCCGCCGAAGGGCGCGCGATGCGTCTCGACCTCGCTGTGGGTCACGTCCGCGAGCACGCCCGGCCCGGGCATGGCAGGCAGGATGTGCAGGTGGCCGAGCAGGGCGCCGAGGCCGCGGGCGATGAGCTCGCTGTGCTGCGTGTCCAGCGTGCCGCCCCGCCCCCCCTCGATCACCACGGCCTTGTGGCCGGCCTGCCGCCAGGCGCCCACCAACCCGGTCGCGTCCAGGCGGTCGCCGGGGCGCCGCCACACGACGGGCAGGCCCATCTTGCGGCCCAGCTCCACCTCCTCCCCGCCCATGGGCACCCGGACGTGCGGCAGCTCCCGGACGTGGGGGGCGCCGGAGTGCACGTCGACGCAGACGTCGGCGTGCGTGGCCTCGAGCAGGGCGTGGGCGATCCGCTGGACGGCGGTGCCCGCGGGGTCGCCGGGGAAGGCGTGGTTGATGTCCTGGTCGTCGAAGGGCCAGCGCTTCTGGTTCTCGTCGGCGCCGAAGGTGTTGACCAGGGGGAGCAGGTGCACCGTGCCCTTGGGGCGGCTGACCCGCAGCGCGGTGGCCAGCATGTTGACCGCGTGCAGGCCCGTCAGCTCGTAGCCGTGCATGCCGGCGACGATCGCGACGCTGGGGCTGCCGCTGCCGAAGCTCAGCCGGTGCAGCTCGTAGGCGCCCCGGTAGGGGGCCTCCATCCGGAAGACGACGGTCACACGCTCCCCCTCACGTCGTCACCACCCGCCCGACCATGCTGCCGGGGAAGACGACCGGCTGCTCGCGCACCGCCAGCAGGCGGCCCGAGACCGGGCTCACGACCTCCTCGCAGGCCGCGCCCGTGACCGGGTCGACCACGCTGCCCAGCGGCTGGCCGGCCTCGATCTCCTGCCAGGGCGTGCCCTCGGGCAGGAACAGGCCACCGCGCGAGGTGCGCACGCGCACGACCTCCTCGTCGGTGACGACCTGCGGGCGCTGCAGCGCCGCCCAGTGGAAGGGCAGGTCCGCCTCGGCCACGACTCCCAGCATCGACAACATGTGCAACAAGCCTTCTCGCAGATCTCTCCCCACACCGTGGGTCAGGCGGTTGCCACAGCCGCCCTCCAGCACGATGGTGCCGGGGTGCTGGTAGGCGAAGGTGCTGTTGGCGGCAGGGCCGGGGTGGCGCGCCCAGACGACGGCCACGTTGGCGCCCATGGCCAGCTCGGCGGCCTTGCCGTCGCGGTGCCGGACGTGGGCCTGGGGCGCCTCGCGGAAGGCGGGATGGGCCCCGCGCAGCTCGATGACCTGGTCGGCGTCGGCGATCTCCTGGGACAGCGCCCAGGCCACGCGATCGGGGGGGTGCCCGTCCTGCCGCCCCGGGAAGAGCCGGTTGAGGTCGACGTCGAAGAAGGGCCAGCGGCGCGCGCCGCGGTGGGCGGCCAGCGGGTTGCAGCAGGGGTAGACGTCGACCGTGCCGGACAGCGCGGCCTCGTGCTGGCCCAGGAAGGCGCACAGCTCGTGGGCGACGCGGATGCCCTCGGGCGTGTCGCCCCGGATGCCCGCCACCACCGCGACGCGCGGCCCCGGGCCGGCGCTGCCCTGGAAGCGGCGCCGGACGATCTGCACGTCCTCGCCCGAGGGCATCTCCACGCTGATGACAGGCTCTACGATCGGCATCCGGACGGTCCTGCGTCGAGTGTACCCCGCGCGAGCGGAGGGGGGGGCAGCGCGGCGCCCGGGCCAGGATAGCGCCCCCCATGCTCTCGCTCGTCATCCCCCTCTGGCAGGACGCCCTCACCCTCCCCCGCACGGTGGAGGGCGTGCAGCGGCTGCGCGCGGCGTTGCCCTACGCGGTCGAGGTGGTCGCCGTCGACGACGGCAGCACCGACGACACGGCCGACGCGGCGGAGCGCGCCGGCTTCCACGTGGTGCGCCAGCCGCACCGCGGGCGGGGCGCGGCTGTCCGGGCGGGGATGCTGGCGGCCTCGGGCCTGTACCGGGTGCTGGTGGATGCGCGCTGGACCATCCCGCCCGAGCAGGTCCAGCTCCTCCTGCCGCCCGCCCTGCACGGCTTCGACGTGGCGATCGCCAGCCGCAACCTGCCGGGCGCCTCCCGCCGGGGCGAGGGGCTGGCCCGGCGCGGCGCCTCGCAGGCGATGGCCCGCCTGGTCCAGGCGGTGGTGCTGCCCGGCGTCTCCGACGCGCACAGCGGCCTGATGTGCCTGCGGGCCGAGGCGGCGCGCAGCCTGTTCGCGCGCACCCGGGAGGATGGCGGCGCGGTCGAGGTCGAGGTGCTGGCGCTCGCGCGGGCCTTCGGACTGGAGGTGCGGGAGGTGCCGGTCGACTGGCAGGCCTGCGCGGAGCAGCCGACCCGGGGGCTGCGCGAGGCGCCCGCGATGGTGACGGGCCTGGCGCGGGTGCGGGCCCGGCTGGCCGTGGGCGCCTACCCCCCGCTGCGCGGGGGGGCCCGGGCGGAACCGGAGCCGCCCCACAGCGTCGTATAGGGCGCGACCACCGGCGCGGGTGCAAGAATGTCCCCTCCCCCGCCGTTGTGACGCTGACGAGGTGCACATGCGCGGCTCCCCCCTGCTCGGCCTGCTGCCCCTGCTCTCCTGGACGGCCGCCTGCGGGCCGGCCGCTCCAGGGGAAGCCCCGGTCCCCGGCGCCTCCACCCCGCCCGGCCAGGGGCTGCTGGTCGTCGATCTCGTCGACGGGACCTCGCTGGACGAGGCCCGGGCGCGCACCGGGCTGGACCTGCGCTGGGCGACGGCGCGCAGCGAGGACGAGGCCCTGGCCGTGGTGGAGGTGGCCGACCTGCCGGCCGAGGTGGCGCGGCTGGAGCAGGTCGCGGGGGTCGAGGCCGTCGAGCCCAGCGTCACGATGGAGGCCCTGGGCCTGGTCCCGACGCTGCGCTACCCCGACGACCCGCTCTACGCGCAGCAGTGGAACCTGCGCACCGTGGACGCGCCGGCCGGCTGGCGCGCGGGCGGCGGCGTGGGCGTCACGGTCGCCGTCGTCGACACCGGGGTCAGCCGGGTGCCCGACCTGGGCGGCACCGTGCTGCTGGAGGGGGTCTCCTTCGTGCCCGGCCGCGGCACCGCCGACGACGACAACGGCCACGGCACCCACGTCGCCGGCACCATCGCCCAGACGACGAACAACGGCCTGGGGGTCGCCGGCGTCGCCCCGCGCGCCCGCATCCTGCCGCTCAAGGCGCTGTCGGGCGCCGGCTTCGGCCAGAGCGAGTGGATCGCCAGCGCCATCGACGAGGCCGCCGACCAGGGTGCCCAGGTGATCAACCTGTCGCTGGGCGGCGGGCGCTCCAAGGTCATCGAGGTCGCGGTGCAGAAGGCCGCCGAGCGCGGCGTGCTGGTCGTCGCCGCCGCCGGCAACTCTGGGCGCGAGGGCGTGGGCTGGCCGGCCCGCAGCCCGCACGCGCTGGGGGTGAGCGCGACCGGACCCGACGACACCCTGGCCCCCTACAGCACCTGGGGCGAGGGCGTGGACCTGTCGGCGCCCGGCGGCGACAAGCGCAAGGCCGGCGGCGGCATCCTGCAGGACACGGTGGACGGCGGCAAGGACGGCCACGCCTTCAAGGAGCTGCAGGGCACCAGCATGGCGACCCCCCACGTCGCGGGCGCCGCCGCGGTGCTGCTGGGCGCGGGGGCCGGCTCGCCCGCGCACGTGCGCGCCCTGCTGGACGCGGGCGCGGTCGACCTGGGCGAGCCCGGACCCGACCCGCGCTACGGCCAGGGCCGCCTGGACGTCGGGGCCTCGCTGCGCCGCCTGCTGCTGGTCGAGCGCCCCTCGCT
This sequence comes from Myxococcota bacterium, assembly GCA_023150805.1. Lineage (GTDB taxonomy): Bacteria > Myxococcota_A > UBA796 > UBA796 > UBA2385 > UBA2385. The sequence goes on from JAKLKF010000073.1 coordinate 30,015, forward strand.
GGCCGCCCTGGGCGCGGGCCTGGCCTTCGCCCTGGCCAGCTTCGGCGGCATGCGCCGCAAGGGCCTGGTCGCCGCCACCGCCGCCGCCGTCGCCGGCGGCCTGTTCTTCCTGCCCCTGCTGCCCCTGCCGCCGGCCACCTGGCTCGACCTGCTCGGCCGGCCGCTGCTCTCCTGGCCCCACCTGCTCGGCGGCGCCCGCCTGGCCAGCAACCCGCTGTGGCTGTCGGCCGCCCTGCCCGCCCTGCTGACCTTCGTCGCCGGCCCCACCCGCGCCTTCGGCTGGCTGGCCGCGGGGGTCTCCGCGGGTGTCGGCGCCCACCTGCTGCACGGCGCCGTGACCGGCAGCCTGGACCCCTTGTGGCTGTCGGGGGCCGCCGGCACCGGCTGGCTGGCCGTCAACGGGGTCCTCTGCCTGCTCTTCACCGTCGCCGTCGCCGGGGTCGATCGCCTCGACCGCCAGCGGCGCGCCTGATCCCCTCGCACCCGCCACCCGGAGCCCCCCATGGGCGAGCGTGAGTTCACCGGCACACTGCAGCGCGCCGACCTCGGCACCGGCGGCTACCTGCTCCTCGACGACCAGGGCGAGCGCTGGCAGCTCGACGGCGACGTGCCCGCCGAGCTGGTCGGCCGCCGCGTGCGGGTGACCGGGCGGGTCGGGACGGGCTTCGGCTTCGTGATGGCCGGGCCGGTGCTGGAGGTCCGCCGGGTGCGGGCGGAGTAGGGCCGCGGGTCCGGGGGCCGCTCAGAGCCCCTGGCCGCGGAAGACGTAGATCGCGCCGCTGTCGCTGCCGATGCCCTGGAGATCGGCCAGGGGCGCGGCCACCACCAGCTCGGGGACGCCGTCCCCGTCCAGGTCCGCGGCGCGCGGCTCGCCGTAGCCGAAGGCCCCCTCGTCCACCTCTCCTTCGATGACCAGGTCGGCGTCCGACGGGCCCATCCGGCCCGCCTCGAACGGGCCGTAGTAGACGAGGAGGTAGCCGCGGGCGTCGACCCCCTCCCCGGTCGAGCTCGTGTGGACCAGCAGGTCGTCGTGGCCGTCGCCGTCGACGTCGTCGACCTCCACCGCGTCCCCCAGGCGACCCCAGGGCTCGACCCCCTCGATCGCGACGTCGGCGGCCGTGGCCAGCGCCTCCACGCTGCCGACCAGGGGGCCGAACCACGCCAGGACCGCGCCCGTGCCGTCGCCGCCCCAGGCGGTGCCCACCACCAGGTCCCCGAGGCCGTCCCCGTCCAGGTCGCCGACGTCCGAGGTCCAGCCCAGCCCCTCGCTGCTGGTGGTGCCCTCGACCGTGAACATGGCGTCGTCCACCTCGTCGTCCCCGCGGAGCAGCGCACCGAAGACCCGCAGCCGCCCGGCCGTCGTGACCTCCCCTCCCTCGTGCGGGCTGGCGACCACCAGCTCGTCGTCGCCGTCCCCATCGGCGTCGGGCAGGGCCTGCAGCCGCAGGCCCAGGTAGCCGGAGGTCTGCTCGCCGTCGATGCGCAGGTCCGCCTCCTCCCGGGTGGCGCGGAGCTGCGACGGGATCGGGCCGGTGAACACGCTGACCGAGCCCCCGTTGCCGGTGATCGCGTCGTCGTAGGGGCAGGAGGCGGCCAGGTCGAGGTCCCCGTCGGCGTCGAAGTCGCCGACCGCCACGGCCTCGCCGAAGTGGTAGGCGTCCGGCCCCCCGTACAGCAGCGTGGAGGCGTTCCACCAGGAGGTGGTGCCGGTGGGGATCCCGCCGAACCAGGCCAGCACCAGGCCCTCGGAGGGGTTGGCGTAGGACTGCTCGGGGGTGGTCACCACCAGGTCCATCCGGCCGTCGGCGTCGAGGTCGGCGATGGCCAGGTCCGTTCCCAGGCCCCCCTCGTCCGGGTCGCCGATGAGGATCGGCGCCGCCGCCAGGAAGACGCGCTCGGCGGGCAGGGGGAAGGTCCAGGCCCACACCGCGGACAACAAGCCCGCGGAGTCGTAGATGCCCGGCTCGCCGACCACGAGGTCTGCCACCCCGTCACCGCTGACGTCCGCGAGATCGACCTGCAGGCCGACCGCGGACAGCCACGGCCCCACCAGCACGTGGTCGGCCTCGGCGGCGCTCATGCGGCCGGTGCGGCGGCAGTCGCCGGCGCCCCCGTCGCAGTCGTCGTTCACGCCGTTGCCGCAGATCTCGGCGGCCTCGGGGTGCACCGAGGCATCGTCGTCGTCGCAGTCGCCGGGGGCGGAGAAGCCGTCCTGATCGGCGTCCTGCGGCCCACAGCCAGCGAGCAGGACCAGGAGGACCCAACAGGGCAGGTGCGGTTGCATGCCAGGAAGGTCGTCGCCACCCTCCCCCCCGGGAACGGGACGAACCGCCTCACCCTGCCGCGCCGCACCCTCTCCCGCCGGAGACCCTGCCCCTCAGGGGATCGAGATCACGAAGCTGTCCTCGTACACGACCCCCGGCCAGGGGCCGGCGTAGCTGCCGTCGAAGCACTCGTGGTCGGGGCAGGCCGAGAAGCAGAAGCCCTCCAGGCCGTCCTGGCTGTTGGCCGTGCCGAAGTGCAGGCGCAGCGTGCTCAGGTAGGTGTCGCAGTAGTTGTAGTCGGTCACCACCACGCGGATCTCCTGGCCCACCTCGGCCTCGAAGTTCACCGGCGGGTGGGTGTCCTGGGTGTGGTTGGTGTCCGAGTAGATGAGCTCGCCGTCCAGGTAGATGGCGACGTCGTCGTCGACGGCGAACCAGTCGAAGGGGGTGCCACCGCCCGACAGCACGTAGCTGATCGGCTCCTTGGGGTTGAAGACGCTGATCTCGACGCTGTCCTCACCGGTGGCGCCGCCGGTGTCCAGGCAGCGCAGGACCAGGTCCAGCTCCCCGGCGGGCAGGCCGAAGGTGGGCACCTCGACGTTGCCCGCGGCGTCGGGCACGCCCGTGCCCAGCGGGGAGGAGCCGGCGTAGGCGATGCAGACCAGCTCGTCGGGCTGGTCCTCCTCGTCGTAGACGACGGCCTTCACGGTGAGCTCGTCGTCGGTCAGGAAGTACTGGCCCCAGTCCGGATCGCTGATCGAGACGACGGGCGCGGCGTTGTCGGTGGGGTCGTCCACGGCGTTGCCCAGGAGCTGGACGGCCGCCTCGCGCGCGTGCGGGTCGTTGCTGCTGAAGATCAGCTCGCCGGACAGCTCGTCGACGGTCTCCGGCGAGAAGCTGACGATGACGCTCAGCGAGGTGCCGCTGACCAGCTCGTAGGGCAGGCCGACCCCGGCGGGCAGGCTGAAGGAGTAGGACCCCGCCAGCCCCTCGGCGAGCTGGATGTCGGTGAGCTTGAGCGTGCCCGTGCCGCGGGCGGAGACCTCGACCGCCAGCGTCTTGCTGGCGCCCTCGGCCACGTCGCCGAACCACAGGATGTCGGGGTCCAGGTCGATCTCGGGCTCGACGCCGAAGCCCGAGAGGTCGACATTGGTGATCGGCACGTCGGGGTCGTTGGTGGTGAGCTGCACCCGGCCGAAGTCCTGGCCCACCACGTCGGGCACGTAGCGCACGCGCAGCTCGGCGGACTGGCCCTTGTCCAGCGTCCACTGGGTCAGCTCGACGAAGGCGTAGTCCATGCTGGTGGTGCCATCGAGCTCAGCCGACTCGATGGTCAGCGGGCCGGTGCCCGTGTTCTCCACCAGGATGCCGATGGTCGACTGGTTGCCGACGACCACCTCGCCGAAGTCGATGATCTCCGAAGAGAGGGCGACGGTGGGCTCGCCGATCTTGACGTTGTAGTCGTTGCAGGCCAGGCCCAGGAGGGGGGCGAGCGGCACCGCGGGCAGAAGCAGGAGCGAGCGGACATCGCGGGGCACGGGAACCTCGGCTTCGGGCGGCGGGCTGCCGGATAAGTCGCATCTTCTCGCGCGCAAGCGTCAGTCGCCGGCCGTTGGAGCGGTTGTTCCCTGCTGTTCACGCGCGCGGCGCTCGGCCTCGATCATCTCCGGCGTGGGCGCGCCCTGGATCGCGTGGTGGGCGCCCATCTCGATGCTCTGGACCAGGGCGAGCAGGTCGGGCTCGACCCCGGCCCGGGCGATGACCCGCAGCAGCTCGATCTCCTCGACCACCAGGGCGGTGATCTCCTCCTCGGGCACCGGGGCCTGGGCCCGCTCCAGCCGCATGGCGATGCTCTCGGCCTGGAGCTGTAGCTGGGGCAGGCCGGCCTCCACCAGCCGGGCGCCCAGGTCGCGCCACCGTGCGGCGTCCCGCTTGCCGTGCAGGGCGATGGGCTCCTCGGCGGCCCAGCGGGCGGTCTCCTCGGGGGTCGGGGTCGGGAAGTCCGGCCACGGGGAGGCGGCGGGGCGCCCGCCGGGGTCGGCGCTGTTGCGGGGGGTCGGCGGCGCGGTCTGCCCGGGGATGCGGGTGGCGGGCGGCGGGCCCCGCTCGGCCGGGGCCCCGTCCGGCGACGCGTCCTGCGCCGGCGGGCCGGCCGGGCGGAAGACCAGCACGGCCACGACGACGCCGACGACGGCGGCCGCGACCAGGCCCAGCACCGAGCGACGACCGCCCCCCATGCGCTACTGCCCGTTGCGCAGGGCCAGGCTGACCACCGTCTTGTCGTCGCCGCCCATGTTCGCGGTGATGCCCCAGCGCGGCGGGGTCGGGACCTGGTAGTCGCCGCACAGCCCCTTCATCTGGCGGTAGACCTCGAGCACCTGCTTGACGCCGGTGGCGCCGACGGGGTGGCCGAAGCCGACCAGGCCGCCGCCGGTGTTCACCGCCAGCTTGCCGTCGATGGCGGTGGCGCCGTCGGCGCAGGCCCGGGCCGCGTCGCGCTTGTCGCACAGGCCGATCGCGTCGTAGGACAGCAGCTCGGCGACGGTGAAGCAGTCGTGGATCTCGGCCACGCCGACGGCGGCGACGCTGATGCCCGCCTGGGCGTAGGCCTGGCCGACCGCCTTCTTCACCGTGGACAGCTCGGTGGGGTCGCCGTCGGCGTACAGGCTGGCGACGGCGTGCCCGACGCCCATCACCTCGACCGCGTCGGCCTCGGTCAGGCCGAGGGCGCGCAGACCCTCCTCGCTGACCAGGATCATCGCGCTGGCGCCGTCGCTGACCTGCGAGCAGTCGCTGACCTTGAGCCAGGGGGCCAGGTCCTCGTTGCCCAGGAAGGCGGGGTTCTGCGGGCTGGCCTCCTTCGCCCAGTCGAAGCTGGCCTTCTTGGCGACCATGTGGGCGAAGGGGTTCTTGTTGGCGTTGGCGTAGGCCTTGACCGCGAAGTGGGCCAGGTCCTCGTGCGAGAGCCCCCAGGCGTCGTGCGCGGCCTTGATCCGCCGGGCGAAGAGGGCGGGGAAGGTGAAGTCGTCGATCCCCCGCTGGCGGTTGTAGTCGGCGGCCCGGGCCAGGTAGTCGGCGCCCACGCGCGCGGACTCGGTCGTCTGGACCTCGACGCCGGAGACCAGCACCGTGTCGGCGCCGGCGGCGATCGCGTCCAGGCCGGCCAGCACGGCCAGGCCGCCCGAGGCGCAGGCGCCCTCGAGCCGGGCGGCGGGCTTTCCGTCGAAGGCCGGGTGCGCGCCGGCCAGGGCGCTGCCCAGGTGGCCCTGCTTCACGAACAGCTCGCCCACGAAGTTGCCGACGTAGAGCCGGTCGACGCGGGTGGGATCGACGCCGGTGCTGGCGATGGCGCCGGCGACGGCCTCCTTCAGCAGCTCGTGGATGGTCGGGTTCTCGCGCTTGCCGAAGTCGGGGTGCTTGGGCCAGATGAAGTCGGGGTGGCCCTTGCCGAAGAACTTCGTGTGGGCGCCTCCGACGACGAAGGAGCGACGAGCGAGGGCCATGGGAACCTCCGAGCCGGCCACCCCGCGGTGGCCTGTGGGGCCCGGGCCGCGCAGGCCACCCGGGCGAGGGGGGGGATCCCAGGTAAGGCCGGCGGAGGGCCGCTGCAAGGGGCCCCCCGCCGGGTGCTCAGGGCCCCTCGCCGGGGGCTCAGGGCGCCTCTGCGCGCGCCTTGATCCCCCCCAGCAGGGCGCGGCTGCCCATCTCCTGGAGGTGCTTGCGCAGCCAGCCCGGTTCGCCCTCGCCGCTGGCGCTGGCCAGGTAGATCACGCGGCTGCCGGTCGCGGTCGGCACCACCTGGTAGCTGCCCGCGGCGGCCTGCAGGCCGTTGTCCTGCTCGGGGTCCAGCGCGTAGCTGCACCAGCGGGCGGCGCGGTCGACCTGGTAGCGGGTGTGGAAGGTCACGGTCAGCCCGGCGATGCCCACCACGAAGCGGGCGCCCACGACCTCGGGCGTGTCCAGGTAGACGGTGGCCTCCTTCAGCGCCGAGACCTCGCCCACCCGCGCCTCCAGGTCCATGACGGCGGCGAAGGTGCGGTCGGGGTCGGCGGCGACGTCGACGGCGACCAGGGTCGGCTGCCCGGCGGCGCCGGCGCGCACCAGCACCTCGCCGCGGGCCAGGATCGCCTCCTCCTCCACGGACAGCGCGGGCAGGGCGGGGCGTTCGACGGCCCGGGATGCCGGCGAGGCCAGGCAGAGGGCCAGGCAGAGGGCCAGGCAGGCGGCGACGAGGCGCGGGCGACGCAGGACGCCGGACATCGGGCTCCTCCCGGGGACCTCGAAGCGATACCACGGCGCGCCGCCCGGTCGCTCCTCCCCGTGCCCACGCGCGCGCGCCTCCCCGGTTAGTCCGCCGCCCATGCTGACTTCCCCCCTCGGCTCTCCCCTGCGCCCCGCCCACCCCGTCACCGCAGGCGCCACGCTGGTCTTCGCGTTGCTCCGGGAGCAGCCGGTCACCCCCGCGGAGCTCGGCGCCCTGCAGGACGTGGCCGCCCGCGCCCGGCGGCGGTCCTGGCTGCTGGTCGACGAGCTCGACCTGGCCGGCCTGGAGGGCATGGGCCACCACCGCGCCGTCCTGCGGCTGCGCCTGCGCGGGCCCGACCTGGAGCGCGTGGACCTGCCGGCGCTGTGCGAGCTGCTCGACGAGCTGTGCGGCGCCATCCCGGCCGCGGAGCTGTGGGCCCACGACCCGCTGGCCCTGTTCGGCCGGCGCGAGGGCCGGACGACCTGCGACGGCCGCTGGCTGGTGCCCGCGCTGCCCGAGGGCTGGCAGGCGCCGGTGGGCTGCCGGCTGGCCGGGCCGTCGGTGGAGGCCCCGCGGGTCGGCCCCCCACCCCCGGCGACCGAGGCCGAGCTGGCCGACCTGCTGGAGGTGGTCGACCTGGACGGCGCCTCTCCCCGCGCGCTGTCCGCCGGGGCGACCGGCGCGCTGCGCCACCTGCCCACGCTGCGCGAGGCGCTGTTCGGCGGCGCGCGGCCGGGCGCCGCCTGCAAGGTGTTCTCCGCCCTGGCGGCGCGCGGCCTGGCCGACCGGGAGACGCTGGCCGAGGGGGCGCGGGCCGTGCGAGGCGACGGCGACGCCCGTGAGCGGCAGGCTGCGCTGGAGCTGCTGCGGGCCCTGGGCGAGGAGGAGGGCGCGGCGCCGGGCGAGGCCCCCGATCACGCCGCCGTGCAGCGCCTGGGCCGGGCCCTGCTCGAGGCGCCCGCCCTGTCGCCGGTGCGCGAGGAGACGACCGGCGGCGGCAACGCCGCGACCGACTGGGAGGACGACCTCGACCTGGAGGCCCACGCCGACGAGCTGGACGGCAACGACGCGCTGGAGGGCGTGGTGGCCGGGCTGGCGGCCGGGCCGCTGGCGCGCGCCGCCCGGGCCCTGGTGGACCTGCCCTCCTTCGCGGGCCGCGCGCTCGGACGGCTGGGCGCCGACGACGCCAGCGTGGCCGGCGCCTGCCTGCTGTTGGCGACCGCGGGTTGGCCGGCCGGCGCCGTGCCCGGCTGGTTCCACGCCCTCCGCGGCGTCG
>JAKLKF010000074.1 GCA_023150805.1 Myxococcota bacterium
GGCCCCGACCGAGGGCGGCGAGCGCCCCAGCGGCGAGGGCGGCCGGCGGCGGCGGCGGCGCAAGCCGCGGGGCGGCGGCGGCGGCGGGAACGGCGGCGGCGGGAGCGGCGGCGGCGAGGGCTGAGCGCTCGCCCACCCCGACCGGGGAGGCGCTCCACCGCACCGCCCCGGTCGACGAGGGTCAGCGGCCGTTCACCGACCAGTCGTAGTCGGCCCAGGCGGCCTGGAAGGCGCCCGAGCGCAGCCAGGCCGCGTCGGCCACGGGGGCGTAGCCGGCCACCCAGGCGGCCGCCTGGCCCAGCGCCCCGCCCTGCCCCGGAGGCGGGGTCGCGCGGACGAAGTCGTCGGCGTACCACTCGAAGATCTGGTTGAAGCGCACGGTCCCCGCTGCGCGGTCGGCGACCCAGGCGTTGGTGGCGACCCAGCGCCGGGCGGCCGCGTCGAGCTGGGCCTGGAGCGTCGGGCCCTGGTAGGCCTCGCGGGCCAGGGCGGGGCAGCCCAGGCTGGCGCAGTTGACCGCGGCGTGGATCCGGCCGTCCCCCAGCGGACGGATCCGCTCGTGCTCCACCTGGTTGAGGGTCAAGGCCTGCCCGGCCACGACGAAGCGCCGCGTGTCCCACACCTTGCCAGCATCCAGGTCGCGGATGCTGGACAGCGGCCAGGCGTCCGCCACCAGGTCGACCGTCAGCGCGTTGTAGGCGTTGATCCAGAAGGCCAGGCGCGCATCGGGATCCTGGGGCTCGGTCGCCGTCGCCAGGGCCGCGACGTAGCCCTCCAGGGCGCCCGACGCCTCGATGGCCGCGTAGTCGACCCGCCCGTCCGCGCCGACGTGCGCAGAGAGCACGGCCTGCCAGGGCTGGTGGTCGAGCGGCGCGGCCGGGGCGGGGGCTGCCAGGACGAGGATCAGCGCGAGCATGGGACCTCCGCGGGGCTGTCCATCCGTATCGCCGGGCGTCCCGGACGTTACATCCTCGCCCACGCGCGGAGGAACACCCATGGACCCCCTCGTCATCGCCGGCATCCTCACGGTGGGCTGCCTGCTGGCCCTGGTGGTCGGCGCGCTGGCGCTGGAGGCGAGGTGATCCCCTTCGCGGTCGAGGCCTGGCAGTTGCTGTGCGGAGAGGTCCAGCCGGGCCAGGTCGTGGACCTGCGCCAGCCCGACCGCTTCGCGCGCGGACACCTGCCCGGGGCGCAGAACCTGCCCTACGAGCGCCTGCAGGCCGAGGCCGCCACGCTGGACCGGACGCGGAGCGTCCTGCTGGTGGACCCCGCCGGCGCACGCGCGGCCGAGCTCGCCACCTGGCTGCGCGCCCGCGGCTACGACGCCGGCTACCTGGAGGGCGGCATCGCCGCCTGGACGGGCCCCCTGGAGCGGCCCTGATGCCGCTGTCCTACGCCGACGACTTCGACCGCGTCCTGGCGGCGTCCGGCCCGCCCGCCGTGTTCACCCTGACGGCCGACGGAGAGCTGCGCCTGCACGCCGACCGCACGCGAGACGCCTGGCAGCGGCTGGCGGGGGGCGCGGCGCCTCCCCACGAGCCCTGCCACTGCCTGCTGCGCGACCAGGCCACCGGCTGGGTCCAGTACGCGCTGGTCACCTCGCCCGTGCTGTGCGCCAGCCACCCACGCGCCGACGTCTGGCGCTACGCGGACGAGGCCGAGGCGCTGGCCGCCCTGGCGCGCGCCGGCCAGCCGCCGGTCTGGCGAGGGGACCGGCTGTAGCCCGCGGGGTTCACCGCCGGCCCAGCGCCCCGTGCAGCAGCGGCCCCTTGCCGGCGCCCAGGTCGTGCCCCTGCGAGGCGGCGACGAGGTCGGCGACGTAGCGCACGGCGCCGCGCGCGGCGTCGACCAGGGGCTCGCCGCGGGCCAGGCGCGCCGCCAGGGCCGAGGAGAGCGTGCAGCCCGTGCCGTGGGTGTTGCGGCTGTGCAGGCGAGGATGGTCGACCGCCACCACCGCGCCGCCGGGCAGGTAGAGCCGGTCCCGCACCACCTCGGCGTGGCCGTGGCCGTCCTTGAGCAGCAGGGCGACGCCGGTGCGGTCGGCCCAGGCCTGGGGCGCCTCGTCGCCCAGCAGCACCGCGGCCTCGGGGAGGTTGGGGGTCAGGACCGCGGCCCGCGGAGCGAGCGCGTCGCGGAGGGCCTGCTCGGCGTCGGGCTGCAGCAGGCGGGCGCCGCTGGTGGCGACCATGACCGGGTCCAGGACGACCGGACCCTCGAAGCCCTCGAGCGCCGCGAGCACGGTGCGCACCAGGCCGGCCGTGCCGAGCATGCCGATCTTGACGGCGCGGGGCGGGATATCGGCGCGCACCATGCGCACCTGCTCGGCGACGAAGTCCAGGGGGGCGGGGTGGATGGCGCTGACCCCGGTGGTGTTCTGGGCCGTCAGCGCGGTGAGCACGGCCATGCCGTAGCAGCCGTGGTCGGCGAAGGTCTTGAGATCGGCCTGGATCCCCGCCCCCCCGCTGGGGTCGGAGCCGGCGATGGACAGGACGGGCACGGGCTGCATGGGGCCTCCGGGAGCCCAGGCTATCGCGCCCGTCGCCGCCTCCCCGTCGCGGCCGCGGTACGCTGGCGCGATGCCCGCCCTGCTCGTGGCCCTCGCCTGCGCCGGCGCCCTCGTCGCCCTGGGGGATCTGCGGGCGCGGCCGGGCGAGGCGATCGCCCTGCTGGTGGCCTGGGGGCTGCTGGTGCTGGTCATGCACCTGCTGGACCTGCGGCGGCACAGCCTCGGTCACCTGGGCCCGCTGGCGCACCGCAGCCCCGAGCACGAGCCCTTCGCGGCGCCCGGCCCTCCCCCGTGGCGGCTGGACGTGCGCCGCCTGGCGCCGCTGGCGGTGCTGCTCGCCGCGCTGGCCGTGCGCCTGCCCCTGCTGGCCAGCCCCCCGACCCTCTCCGACGACGTGTACCGCTACGCCTGGGAGGGCTGGCTCACGCTGCACGGCGGCAACCCCTACCTGGCCCCGCCCGCCGCGGACCCCGGCGACCTCGACCACCCCGTCCGGCTGCTGGTCAACCACCCCGAGGTCAGCACGATCTACCCGCCGGTCGCGCTGTGGCTGTTCGCGGCGCTCGCCGCCGTCTCGCCCTCGGCGCTGGTCTTCAAGGCCGCGATGGGCCTGGCGGACGCGATCACGGCCGCCGCCCTGGCCGGCGCCCTGCGCGCCCGCAGCCGCAGCACCGCGGGCGCCTGGCTCTACGCGCTGATGCCCCTCGGGGCGGTCGAGGCCGCCGGCAGCGGCCACCTGGAGGCCGCCGCCGTCTGCTGCCTGGCGCTGTCCTTGTGGGCCTGGAGCGCCGGGCGGGCGGGCCTGGGCTTCGCCATGCTGGGCGCCCTGCTCAAGCTGCTGCCCGGCGTGCTGCTGCCCTCGCTGTGGCGCCGTCGGCCCTGGCTGATCCCGCTGGGCCTGGGCGTGGGGTTGCTGGCGGCCTGGCCCTTCCGCGAGGCGGGCCCGCACCTGCTGCGCGGGCTGGGCACCTACGCCGAGCACTGGTCCTTCAACGCCAGCGGCTTCCGCGTGCTCACCTGGCTGCTCGGGCCGATCGTCGAAGACCCGCGCCAGGTGCGGCTGGTGGCCCTGACCATCGGCGCGATCGCCGTGCTGCGGTCGTGGTGGACCCTCCGCGACCCGGCCCGGGTGGCCCTGTGGGTCGGCGGCGCCTTCGTCCTGCTCTCGCCCACGGTGCACCCCTGGTACCTGCTGTGGGTATGGGTTCCCTCGCTGCTGCTCGGCGTGCGGAGCTGGACGGTCCTGGCCCTGCTCGCGCCGCTGTCCTACGCGGCGCTCCAGAGCTACGATCCGGCCACCGGAACCTGGCAGGAGCCCGCATGGCCCGTCTGGGCGCAGTACCTCCCCCTGCTGCTGGCGGCCCTGCTGGAGTCGCTGTGGCACCAGCTCCGGCCGGGGCCCTGGAGCCCTTCGCCCCTGCCCTCGCCGCCCTCACCGGCACCGTCGCGGTCTGCGTCCCCGACCTGACCCGGCCGCTGGACCCTCGCCCGGCCCTGCGCGCCCTGCAGGCCGTCGTGCCCGGACGCCTGCGGGTCGTCGTCGGCCTGGGACTGCACCGGCCCATGACGGCCGAGGAGCTGGCCCCGCTGGCGCCCTGGTCCCCCGCCCAGTCCGATCCCGACGACGCCGTGGCCTACGGCCAGGTCGACGGGGTGCCGGGCGCGGTGACCCGCGCGGTGGCCCAGGCGGATCACGTGCTCACCATCGGCATCGCGGAGCTGCACCAGTACGCCGGCGTCAGCGGCGGCCACAAGGGCGTGGTGGTCGGCTGCGGCGGGCGCGCGACCATCCAGGCCCTGCACCACCGCGACCGCGTGACCGACCCGCGGGTCCGCCTTGGCGTGCTGGAGGGCAACCCGTTCCGCGGCGCCATCGACGGCCTGGGCGAGGAGCTGGGCGTGGCGCTCGCGCTGAACTGGCTGCCCCAGGCCGGGCGGTGGATGGCCGGCCCACCCCCGCAGGTGACCGCCGCCGCCGCCGCCGCCCTGGACCCCTGGCAGCCGCTGGCCGGCGAGTGGAGCGGCGCCGTGCTCACGGTGCCCGCGGCCAAGGCCGGCAGCTTCTACCAAGCCAGCCGCGCCGCCACCTACCTGGGCCTGTCGCCGGCGCCTCCGCTCTCCCCCGGCGCGACCCTGGTCCTGCACGCCGCCTGCCCCGAGGGCCTGGGCGCCGAGGCCGGCTTCGTCGCGGCATTGCAGCGCTGCCCGCCGCCCTGGTCCGAGCTGCTCACCGGCCCGCCGCCCACCGGCGCGGGGGCGCAGCGGGCGGTGATGCTCGCCCTGCTGGCGACGCGCTACCGGCTGCAGATCCGCGGCTGCCACGACCCTGCCCCGCTGCGCGCGGTCGGCCTGGACGCCTCCGCCGACCCCCCTCCCCGCGGTCCGGCCTGGCTCGAGGTGCCCGCCCCCTTCAGCCGCCTGCCCCAGCGCGCCTGAGGGCCGCGGCCGGGGCCAGGCTGCCCAGGCCCACGAAGGCGAAGCCCAGGCCGAAGAGCAGCAGGAAGGGCAGGCTGGCCCACAGGCCCCGCTCGACGGCCAGGGCCGCCGCCAGGGCGTAGTAGGCCGCGAGTCCCAGCTCGATGACCGTGGTCCCGTCCAGGGGCGGTCGCTCCGCCCGCGCGGCGCCCGCACCTCGGACCCCGCCGTCCCCGCGCTTGGGGGTGCGGCGGAAGGTGCGGTCGCGCCCGAAGAGCCCCTCGAACACGGCGCGGCTCTGGTTGACCGCCATGCCGATGCCCAGCGCCATCGCCAGCGGGATCCGCCACAGGCGGGCGCGCCAGCCCTCGGGCCAGGCGTCGCGCTCGGCGAGGCCGTAGAACCACGCGATCGAGGCGGTCGACAGCAGGAAGACCGGCAGATCCAGGACCAGCGCGGGCAGCAGCTCGCCATGGCCACGCGCCGCGATGGCCGGCGGCATCAGCAGCGCCATCACCAGCACCAGCGGGTAGGCCAGGTTGCTGCCCAGGTGGGCCAGGGCCTCCAGCCGCACCGCCGCGGGCAGGCGCGCCGCCAGCAGGACCGGCAGCAGCTTGCGCGCCGTCTGCATCGTGCCCTTGGCCCAGCGGTGCTGCTGGAGCTTGTAGGCCCGCAGGTCGGCGGGCAGCTCGGCGGGCACCACCTCGTCCCGCAGGAAGACGAAGCGCCAGCCTCGGAGCTGGGCGCGGTAGGACAGGTCGAGATCCTCGGTCAGGGTGTCGTGCTGCCAGCCGCCCGCGTCCTCGACGCAGGCCCGCCGCCAGATGCCGGCCGTGCCGTTGAAGTTGAAGAACCGCCCGCTGCGGTGGCGGGCCGTGTGCTCGACCACGAAGTGGCCGTCGAGCAGGACGGCCGCCAGCCGGGTGAGCAGGTTCTGCCCCTCGTTGAGGTGTCCCCAGCGCGCCTGGACCATGCCCACACCGGCGGCCCCGGGCCCGAAGCCGTCGAAGTAGGGCACCGTCCGCCGCAGGAAGTCCGGCCGCGGCACGAAGTCGGCGTCGAAGACGGCGAGCAGCTCCCCGCGGGCTCCCGCCAGCCCGTAGGCCAGGGCGCCCGCCTTGTAGCCCACGCGCTCCGGCCGGCGCAGCACCCGCACGTCGACGCCGCGCGCCCGGCCCCGCGCGGCCGCGACCTCGGCCCGGGCCGTGCTGCCGTCGTCGCTGTCGTCGAGCACCTGGATCTCCAGGCGCTCGGCCGGCCAGTCCAGGGCACAGGCCGCGTCCACCAGGCGCTCGACGACCGCCGGCTCGTTGTAGACGGGGAGCTGGACCGTCACGACGGGCAGCGCACCGGGGGACAGCGGCGCCGGCGGGCGATCCCGGTGCCGCCGGTAGAGGCCGACGATCAGCAGCCGGTGCAGGCCGTAGAGGCCCAGCAGCCCGACGACGAGCAGGTAGGCGGCGAGGACGGGCAGGGCGTCGGAGTCCATGGCCACACGAGGCGATACGGCCGGCCCCGGGCCCGCGCGCGGAGCTGCGAGCGGCCCCCAGGCGTGCGGCTGTAACGGCGTCCGCCGCCGGACGCCGGGGGCCCCGGTTGGCCCCTCGGGCGCAACCCAGCGGTCCGCGAGGGGCCCCGTCGGTCGTGGGAAGCCAAGCTATGTTCTCCCACCTCTCCCGCCCGAGCGCTCGTGACCGTCCCGACCGCCCCCTCTGCCGCCGGCGCCCCCGCGGGGGTGCCCGACGAACCCGTCGATCGGGCCATCGTGCGCCTGGTCCTGTACTTCGACGTGTTCCAGCACCCGCTCACCCAGGCCGAGCTGGTCCGCCTGGTCTGCCCGGACGACCCGGACCTCGTCCCGCAGGCCCTCGCCCGCCTGGCCGCGCGCGGCATCGTCGAGCGCCGCGACCACTGGTGCTTCCGCCCTGGCCGCTCCGCCGCCATCGCCCGTCGGCAGGAGCGGGCCCGCCACGCCGAGCGCACCTGGCCCCTGGCGCGCCTGGCCTCGGCGCTGCTGGCCCGCGTGCCCTTCGTCCGCGGCGTGCTCATCACCGGGGGCATGTCCAAGGGCAGCACCGCCCCCGGCGACGACGTCGACTTCCTCCTGCTGGTCGCGCCGGGGAGGGTCTGGACGCTCAAGTCGCTGCTCCAGGGCGCGCGCCGGGCCTGGCCCGAGCCGATCCGCGACCTGTTCTGCACCAACTACCTGCTGGCCGAGGACCGCCCCCTGGTCGACGACCGCAACCTGTTCACCGCGGTCGAGCTCGCCACCGCCGTGCCAATGTACGGGCCCGCCGGCTGCGCCGCCCTGCTGCGCGCGAACGCGTGGTCCCGACGGTTCGTGCCCGGGATGCCGTGGGCCGAGCAGCGCGCCGCCGCCGCCGCGCCCCTGCCCCGCAGCCCGCTGGCCCGCGGGGTGGAGGCCACCATCGCCGGCCCCGGTGGCCAGCGGATCGAGCGCGCCTCGGTCGCCGCCTGGGACCGGTACTGGAACCGCAAGTACGCCTGGCTCGACGAGGCCACCCGCGCACAGCGCTTCAAGCGGCGCGAGGAGGTCGCGACCAACCACCTGCACGACTTCCAGGGCTACGTGCTCGACGAGGTCCGGCGCCGCCTGGTCGCGGTGGGGCTGGACGAGCCGCTGGAGCTGGCCCGCGGCGGCCGGCCGGTGGGGTCGGCCTAGATGCGGGTCGCGATGGTGGGTCTGCGGGCACCCTGGGGCGTCGACGGGGGGGTGGAGGGGGTCGTCGGAGAGCTGGCGCCGCGGCTGGCCCTGCGCGGCTGCGAGGTCACCGTCCTGTGCCGCACCCGCTACAACCGGCTGGGGCCCGGCCTGCACCAGGGCGTGCGGCTGGTCGACGTGGACACGGTCTACTCCAAGCACCTCGAGGCCTTCGTCCACACCGGCGCCGCCATGCCAGCCGCCCTGCGGCACGCCGACCTGGTCCACGTGCACGCGCTCGGGCCCGCGCTGTGGAGCTGGTGGCCGCGGCTGCGCGGGCGGCGCACCGTCGTCACCGTGCACGGCCTGGACTGGCAGCGCGACAAGTGGGGCCCCCTGGCCCGCGCCGCGCTGCGCGCCGGCGAGTGGGCCGCCGGCGCCTGCGCCCACCAGGTCGTGACCGTCAGCCACGACCTGGCCGAGCACTACGCCCGGCGCCACGGCGTCCAGGCCACCTGGATCCCCAACGGGGTGGCCCCCATCCCGGCGGTCCCCCTGGAGCAGGCCGGCCTGCCCGACCTGGTCCCCGGCCGCTTCCTGCTCCTCCTGGGCCGCCTGGTCCCCGAGAAGGGGGTCGAGGGCCTGCTGCAGGCCTATGCCCGGGCCGCCCTGGACGAGCCCCTCGTGATCGTCGGCGGCAGCAGCTACTCCGAGGCCTACGTCCAGGCGCTGCACCGCGCGGCGCCCCCCGGCGTGCGCTTCACGGGCCCGCTGCACGGCGCGCGCAGGGACGCGCTGCTCAGCAACGCGCGGGCCCTGGTGCTGCCCAGCCGCCTGGAGGGCTTCCCCCTGGCGCCGCTGGAGTCCCTGGCCGCCGGCCGCCCGGTGCTGCTCAGCGACATCCCGCCCCACCGCGAGCTGCTCGAAGACACGGAAGCCGGCTGGCTGGTGTCGCCCGGCGTCGAGCCGTGGACCGCGGCCCTGCGGCAACTGGTGGCCACGCCCCAGGCCCGCCTCGCGGCGATGGGGGCCGCGGGCCGCGCCCACGTCCTGTCCCGCTACGGCTGGGACGACATCGCCGACCGCACCGTCGGCCTGTACCGACAGGTCATGGCGGGGCCCCCCTCGCCCCAGGCGCCTCGGTCTCGGCTATACTGAAGCTCCTGCCGGGCACGTGACCTCGGACCGACTCACTGGCCCCTGTGTCCGATCTTTCGGGATCTGTTCTTCCGGTCGTGGACGGCAAGCCCCTCTGCAGGGGACCCGGCAAGCGACCCAGGCAGGACCCACCTTCCAAGGAAGGGGGTCCAGGAAATGTGTCCACACGACCACGGCGGGGCCCCCCCTGCAGCCGCCCTCGGGCAAGCTGCAGGGGGGTTTCTCGTCTCGGGACCCGCCGGATGCCTCGCCTCGACCCGCGCCTGCTGCCCGCCTCGGTGATGGTCGGCCTGGGCCTGGGCACCTTCGGCACCGAGCTCACCACGGGCCTGGCGTTGGCCGGGGCCCTGCTGTGGGGCGACCGGCGCCGCGGAGCGTCGCTCGCGGGCCCGGTCCTGCTGCTCGCCGCCTGCTTCCTGCTCGCCGCACCCCTGGGGGGCCCCGATGCCTGGCGCGAGGTGCTCGGCCGCGCCTGGCCGCTGGCGCCGCTGCTGGCGCTGCCGGCCCTGGCGACGGACCGCGACCCGGCCGTCGAGCGCCTGGGCCTGCTGGCCGCCCTGCTGCCCGCCCTGTGGGGCCTGGGCCAGGCGCTGGTCTTCGACACGCCCGGCCGGGGCCCCTTCAGCCACCACCTGACCCTCGGCTACGCGCTGGTCCCCCCCCTCGCCGTCGCGGCCCACCGCCGCCGCGGGGTCCTCGCCACCCTGCTCGCGGCCGGCGTCGCCAGCACCGGCGGCAGCGGCCCGCTCCTGGCCGCCGGGGTCGCCCTGGCCGGCGCCCTCCTGCTGCCTCCCGCCGGGGCCCTGGTCGGCGGGACCCTGCTGGCCCTGGGCGCCATCGGCCTGGGCGCCCGGGCCGACCTGCCCGCGCTGCACGAGCGCGCCGTGCTCTGGGCCACCGGCGGCTCGCTGGCCCTGCAGCACCCCGTCGGCACCGGCACCGGCGCCTTCCGCGCCGCCGCGGCCCACGCGCAGCAGGCCATCGAGCCAGGCTTCCACTTCCCGCTGCACGCCCACGACAGCGCGCTCCAGCTCGCCGCCCTGGTCGGGCTGGGCGGCTGGCTGGCGCTGGCCTGGCTGGCATGGTCCCTCTGGTCGCGCGCCGATCGTGCGGGCCGGGCCACCCTGGCCGCGCTGGCGGTCGGCGGCCTCACCCAGGACCTGCTCGGCGACATGGAGGTCGCGCGGGCCGCCGCGGCCTGGCTGGCCTGGAGCACCCTGGCGGGCCGCCCCCTGGCCGTCGGCGCCCCGCCGGGTGAACCCGAGCACCCGACCGCGGTCGGATGAGCGCACAGGAGGAGAGAGGATGTCCCCGCTGTGGATGCTGGCGCTGGGCCTGGCCCTGGCCGACGAGGCGCCCCCCATCGATCCCGCCGCCGTCGAGGCCCCCCTGGCGTCGCAGGCGCCTGCCCCGGTGACCGAGGCCCCGCCGGCCCGCCTGCCCGAGGTCTGGGCCGCCATGCCGCCCGACGACCTGCTGCAGGCCGCCATCGACCGCCGCGCCCTGGGCGACCTCGACGGCGCCCGCCAGCGGCTGCAGGTCCTGGACGAGGGCGGCGCCCTGCCCCCGCTGGCCGGCTACCACCTGGCCGTCTGCGACGAGCTCGAGGAGGACTACGTCGGCGCCCTGGCCGGCTACACCACGCTCATCGACCGCTGGCCCGACCTGCCCCTGGCCGACGACGCCCGCTACCGGCGCGCCGTCGTCCTCGAGGACCTGGGCGAGCACAAGCAGGCCGTCGCCCAGGTCCGCGAGCTGTTGCGCCGCGGCGCCTGGGACGACCAGGACCGCGCCTCGCTGGCCCTGATCCGCGGTGCGGCCGAGCTGGACGCCGGCAGGCACGCCGCCGGCGCCCGCCGCGTGCAGCGCGAGCTGGCCGCCCTGGAGGGCACCCAGGACCTGAGCTGGGCCCGCGCCCGCGCCCGCCTGGCCCTGACCCGCGCCCTGCTCGACCAGGCCGCCCAGGTCGGCATCGTCAACGACGGCCGCGCCCGCAAGCGCCTGGTCGCCCGCGTCACCCTGCTCGACCAGGCCATGGACCAGGTGATCGCCATCGGCCGGCTGGGCGAGCCCGAGGCCGCCCTGGCCGGGCTGCTCGCCCTGGGGGACGCCTACCGGGCCCTGCACGCCGACCTGCTCTCCGCCCCGCCCCCGCGCGGCCTGACCGAGGAGCAGGTGGCCATCTTCCGCCAGGAGCTGGACCAGCAGGTCGACGTCCTGCAGGTCAAGGCCTGGCGCTTCTACGACGAGGGCGTCAGCCTGGCGACCCGCCTTCAGTGGCAGGGCCGCATCGCCCAGGAGCTGAAGGAGCGCCGCGCCGCGCTCTCGCCGCCCGGCTGAGCAGCGACGCGCGGCCTCCTACCAGCAGCCCAGCCCCTCGCTCCACTCCAGGTCGTCCAGCAGCACGCGCCCGGTGGACGAGACCGGCCGGATGCGGAGCTGGGCGATCCGGGACAGGTCCAGCTCGTTTTTTATCCGCCAGGTCTCGAAGACGGACTTGGGGGGCGTCTCATGGTACCAGTAGGGCGTCGGACGAAGCCCCCCTTGCGGCGAGTCCGACAGGGCCCAGGCCCCGATGTCCCCGTCGCTGTCCGCCACCTCGATCTCCATGTCCAGGGGCATCGAGCGCGGGTTGAGCGGGTCGTCGTGGAGGGCCAGCAGGCGCAGCGAGAGCACCGGTGACCCCGTCAGGTCGATCTCCCCCAGGTCCCACCGGACCTCCGCGGCGTTGTCCGTCCACGCCAGCTCCAGCGCCCAGGTGGTGCTGTAGAGCGACCGCGCCTCGTCGAAGGCCCACCGCTCCTCGACGGTGTCGAAGCCCTCGTGCGATCGCGAGGCGTCCGTGCCCTCGTCCCCCTCCCGGAAGGAGTCGATGACCCGCGCGCTGCCGTCCCGCCACTGTCCTCGCAGCGGGATCCCGTCGCTCCAAGGAGGCACCACGTCTCCGCGCCAGGGATCCCGCCCGTGGGCCAGCCCCTCCATGGTGTGCGCCAGGAAGGAGATCAAGGCCGGCTGGGCGATGGCCAGCACGTCCTCGCGCAGGACGATCGCGTAGGGGGTCTCCACGTCGTCCGTCCACGAGTAGTGATCGGCGCCCTCGACGTAGAGCACGCCGGTGGGCAGGCCGCCATGCTCGGGGAAGGCGATGGTCTGTCCATGGGCCAGGTCGTTGCCGTGCTCCGCCCCTCCCACCAGGTGCAGCAGGGGCGGCAGCCCGTCATACACCTCGGCGTAGCGGTCGAACTCCTCCGTCATGTCTGGCCGGGTCGCCAGCAGGGCCAGCGCCGACACCTGGTAGGGCCCTTCCGGATCCATCGGCCGCCAGGACTGCGCCAGGCGCAGCACGGACCCGCCCCCGTGCGAGTGGCCCCCCAGGGCGATCCGGTCCAGGTCCAGCGTGCCCGCCCACTCCCCGCCGGGCTCGGCCGCCCAGGCGATCAGCAGCTCCAGGGTCTGCTCGGCCAGCCAGGCGTGGCTGTCCCAGAAGCCCCCTTCCGTAGCGTTCCACTTGCTCGCGTCGTGCTCGGGCGCCGCGACGATCCAGCCGCGGCTGGCCAGGTCCTGGACGAACCAGTCGTACTGCTCGGGCGAGGCGCCGTAGGCATGCTCGAAGATCAGCAGGGGGTACGGTCCGCCGGAGGGGTCGACGGGCGTGCCCACCCCCTCGGCGGTCGCCGGGTAGGTCAGCCGCACGTAGAAGGGCAGCGGCTGCCCGCCATAGTCGAGGGATCCCAGGTGGACCCGGGTCCCGGGGAGGAAGGGCCCTCGGACGCTCCAGTCCTCGCCCTCGGGCCAGGTCTCCGCGCAGACGCCTCCGGTCGAGGTGCCGCCGCCGTCCGTCCCGGCGCCCGTGTCGTCGGCGCCCCCTCCGTCGGCGCCCCCTCCGTCGGCGCCCCCCCCGTCGGCGCCCCCTCCGTCGGCGCCCCCTCCGTCCGTGACCTCGGGGCCCAGGCCACCCCCGGTCGGGGCGGGACACCCGCCCAGGACCCACCAGAGGGTGATCATCCTGCCGCCAGCAGCGCGGTCGCCGCCGGGGCGATCACCTGGCGCAGCCCCTCCTGCGCCACCCGGCGCAGCGCCCGCGGGCCCAGGATCCCCTGCCCGGCCAGCTCCTCCACCTCCACGGGGCCGCCGAAGCGGACGGGCTCCCGCAGGGCCTGGACGACGGCCTGCCGGACCTCGGCCCCGCCCTGTTGCAGGGCCCAGGCCACCACCTTCCACGACAGCACGGCGTGCCGCTCCTCGTCGGCGGCGATGCCCTCGAGGATCCGGCGGATCGCGGGGTCGCGGGTCCCCTCTGCCGCCCGGCGGGTCGCCAGGGCCGACAGGGTCTCGCCGACGCAGCCCTCGCGCACGGCCTCGGCCGCGAGCCGGGCCAGCGGGACGGCCACGTCCACCGGGCCGGGGACGGGGAAGGCCCCCGGCGCGACCGGCCCTCCTGCCAGGTCGCTGGCCACCTGGAAGGCCAGGCGCGCGTGGCGGACCTCGTCGGCGGCGGCGCGGGCCACCTCGCCCAGCAGGTCGAGCGGCGCGCCGTGGACCATGAGCTGGAGCTGCAGCCGCGCGAAGGCGGCGACCGCGGCGTGCTCGGCGCGTCCCACCTCCGCCCAGGCCCGCGCCGCGCCGGAGAGCGCCGGCAGGGAGGCGCCGACCACGACGCCGTCCTGCACGAAGGGCCGGCCCACCACGCACTCGGAGTTGGGGGTGCGGTCGGCCAGGATCACCTCGTAGCAGCAGCCCGGGCTGCCGTCCTGGAAGACCGCGTCGTCGATCTCGGGCGCCTCCTCGGAGAGCATGCGCACCACGTCGTCGTCGCAGTCACTCGGCGAGGAGAGCTCGTCCAGGTAGACCTCGGCCGGGTCGGGGCAGGACTCCTGCCCCTCCGCGACGGGCATGCAGGCCTCCCCCTCCTCGCGGGTGGCGCAGGCGGGCAGCGAGAGCAGGATGAGCGAGAGCAGGGAGTGGCGCATGGCGCCAGCATGGCACGCAGCCGCTCCGGCCGCCGGCAGCTCACCGCCCCGGCTGCCGGCAGCTCACCGCCCCGCCCGCTCCTGCTCGAGCCGCAGCAGCTCGACCTGGACCTGGCGCAGGAAGCGGTTGCCGCCCTGGCCCTTGAGGAAGCGGCAGCCCAGCCCCTCGCCCTGCCGGGCCGCGATCACGACCACCTCGCCCGAGGCGCCCGCCAGGATCTCGACCCCGCCCATGTCCTCGAAGGACAGGCTGCGACCCTGCCCCTCCTCCAGCCGCAGCACCGCCCGGTCGGTCATGGCGCAGGCCGTGCGACCGGAGAAGTCCTCGGTCTCGTCGTGCCAGGACAGGGGCAGCTCCCCCTCCGCCAGCAGCCCGGCGTCGCGCATCGGCTGCAAGCGCCAGGCCTCGACCTCGTGGCCGGCCATCAGCTCCCGCGGGTCCTGCTGGCCCGCGGCGCTGAGCAGGGCCACGGTCGAGAAGACCAGGCCCGCGATGCCCGCGACGAAGCCCACGATCAGCAGCATCGCGTACAGCCCCAGGCCGCAGCCCGGCTGCCCACGCGTGTCGATGCGGTCGCGGTCGTCGAGGAGCTGGAGCCGTCCGGCCATCGCCGGCCGCTATCACCCGGGCCGGCGGCGGGCCGCCCGCGGCGATACAGCCCGCCCATGGACCCCGTCTCGCTCCTGCTCCTGGGCCTCGAGCTGCGTCGCTTCGCCCCCGCGGACGACGCGGCGGCCTCTCTCGGCGACAGCCTGGAGGTCATCGAGGCCGGCGGCCTGTCCCTCTCGCCCTACGACGGCCCCGCCGTGCAGCCGGTCCTCGGCTGGCGCAGCCGGCGGCTGACCCTCTCCGTGGCACCGGGCCTGGCTGGCAGCCGCAGCACCGCCACCTCCTCCGACGGGCGGGAGGCGACGGTGAGCACCCTGCTCTGGCGGGGCGAGGCGCGGGCCTGGGTGCACGCCGGCCCCGCCCTGTTCGGCCTGGACGCGGGCCTGTCCGGTGGCGGCGCGCGCACCGGCGGGGCCTCGGTCGCCACGGCCCCCACCCAGGTCGAGCTGGCGCCGACGGGCGGCGTGCGCGCGGCCCTGGCCCCCACCCTGGACCTGGTCGCGCGGGCCCGCTACCCGGTGCGCCTGGCCGGAGACCAGCTCGAGCACGGGCTGTCCGGGGCGCTGCTGGTCGAGTGGCACCCCGGCAGCCGGCGTGAAGAGGGGGCCGACTGAGTGCCGGCCATCGCCTTCTTCGACCTCGACCGCACCGTCATCGCCGTCAACTCGGCCACCGGCTGGATCCGCCGCGAGGTGCGGCAGGGCTTCCTCAGCAAGCGCCAGGCCGTGACCGGCGCCTGGTGGATCGGCAAGTACCAGCTCGGCTTCGCGCGCATGGACCAGGCGATCGCCGACGCCGTCGCCACCCTGGCCGGCCAGGAGGAGGCCGAGCTGCGCGCCCGCACCCACGCCTTCTGGCACGAGGAGGTGGCGCCCACCGTCCGCCCCGGCGCCCGCGACGCCATCGCCCGCCACCGGGAGCAGGGCGACCACCTGGTCCTGCTGACGTCGAGCAGCACCTACATGAGCGAGGTCGCCAGCGCGGCCCTGGGCCTGGACGGCTGGCTGTGCAACCGCTTCGAGGTGGTGGACGGCCGCTTCACCGGGCTGGTACACCGCCCGATGTGCTTCGGCCCCGGCAAGGTCGAGCACGCCGCCGCCCTGGCCGTCGAGCGCGGCGTGGACCTGGCGGACTGCTCCTTCTACACCGACAGCTACAGCGACCTGCCCGGGCTGCTGGCCGTGGGGCGCCCGGTGGTGGTGGCGCCCGATCCCCGCCTGCTGCGCGAGGCGCGCAAGCGCGGCTGGCCGGTGCAGGACTGGGGCCGCTGAGGCGGCGGGGCGCGGCGGGCTCACTCGCCCTGGCAGCCCCCCCCGAGGTCGAGGCAGCCCAGGCCGCCGTAGTACGACGTGTCGTGCCCGAAGACCCAGCAGTCCCCGGTGGCCGCCTCTGCCAGGTAGTAGGTGTTGTCGAGGACGGCGGAGTGCAGGGTGGTGCTGCCCTCGAACACGTCGAGGATGGACTCTACCGTCACCAGGAACCCACCCTCCGCGGAGAGCGGGTGACAGTAGGAATACACGGTGCCACTGGATGTGGTGTACCCGTAGAGGCAGTCCTCTCCGGTCCACGCGTCACCGCCGGTGCGGGTCTCGGCCAACCCGAAGAAGTAGCCCCCGGGATCCCCCCCGGAGAGCTCGACCTCGATCCCGCCACCTCCCCACGCACAATCCATGGTCAACGGCCCGGTATCTCCCCCGCCGCCGTCGCCCCCGCCGCCGTCGCCCCCGCCGCCCCCGCTGTCGCTCGCGCCGCCGTCCGTCGTGCTCCCGGTGTCGTCGGGGGGGCCGCCATCATCGTCGTCGTCGTCGTCGTCGTCCTTCTTGTCGAAGAAGCAGGCCGAGAGGACCAGGGGCAGGACGAGCAGTTGCAGGAGACGGGACAGGGGGCACCTCCAGGAGAGTGGCGCTCACGCTACCGAAGGCCGGCCCCGGCCGGCAAGCCGAGGCCCCCGACCCCCGCCTACTCCGTGCGCTCCAGCTCCTCGCGCAGGCCCGGCGCCGTTCCCGCCAGGTCGGCCGCCAGCCTCTCCCGCGCCTGTCCCATGCGGTCGAGCAGCCGCTTGTGCGGCCGCTGGGCCCCCTGCTGGAAGAGGCCGTGCACCAGGAAGGGCAGGACCGCCGTCACGTCGGTGTGCACGTAGACCGAGCTGGTCTGCACGCACTCGGCGCTGACCTTGCCCCAGGTGTGCCCCTCGCCGGCCGGGCAGGAGGAGAGGGCCCCGTTGTCGACCGGGTCGACGCAGAACTGCAGGTCGACGTCGAAGCCGCGGGCCTCCAGCCCCAGGATCTGCCCCAGCGTGGGCTCGCCCTGCAGGGTGTAGTTCTTGGGCACGCCGCCACCGAGGATCCACACCGCGGTCTGGCCCTCGTTCTGGGCCAGCCACTGCAGGGCCGCCATGTCGTGCACGTCCTGGGTGACGTCCAGCGAGAGCTGGAAGGCGTCCCCGTACAGGGCCTTGAGCTTGACCACGTTGAGGAAGATGCTGCCGTCCTGCGGCGCGCCGACGAAGATGGGCACGCCCGCGCGCCAGCAGGCCGAGAGCAGGCAGGGCTGGTCGACGCCCAGCTCGTCCTCGATGGCGGCCAGGCGGCGGCCCAGCAGGGCGTGCAGCTCCCAGGTGGTCATCGGGCGCTGGAACTCGGGGCCGCGCATCAGGCGGGCGAAGAGCAGGTCCGTGTCGAGCAGCACGTCCTCCTCGAAGCCCAGGTCGTAGATCCGGATGATGCGGGCCTCGCGCAGCATCGTGTCGCCGGCGTCCGGCGCGATCTCGCGGATGCGGTGGCCGATGACGCGGTGGGCGTCGTGGTACAGGTTGGCGCCCGTGGTGGTCAGCACGTCCACCAGGCCGCGCTGGACCAGCGGCACCAGCACCGAGCGGTGCAGGCCGGCGGGGGTCATCGCGCCCGACATGGTGCAGAAGACGGCGTGGTCTTCGGCCGCGCAGCGGCCCATCAGCTCGAAGGCCGTGCGCACCTGGCGGCCGACGAAGGCGGGGAAGGCGTGCGAGATCAGCTCGGCCACGCTCTCCTGCCCCGTGATGGCGTGAGGGCGGACCTCGCGGGCGGTGGCGAAGGCGTCGTGCACGGACATGGGGCGGCTCCAGGCGGCGCGGGGCAGGGGGGCGGCGCGGGGGCGGGGGCCGGCGGTCTATCCCGCGGGCTCAGGCGGGCGAGACGGTGGCCGACAGGGCCTGGTCGCCGCTGCGCACCACCACCGCGGTCTGCGGCGCCCAGGCCGCCTCTCGCAGGGAGGCCAGGGCCCAGGCCCGGTCGCCGACGCGCGCCACGCTCGTCACGGCGCCCACGACCTCCTCGCCCAGCAGCACCTCGGCCCCGGGCTCGGGCAGGGCGCCCGCCGCCAGCTCGATCCGGGTGAGCTTCTTGCGCACGCCGCCCATCCGCTCGACGCGGTTGATGACCTCCTGGCCCAGGTAGCAGCCCTTGTCGAAGCTCACGCAGTCCAGGTTGTAGTGCAGCTCGTGCACCATGCTCTTGTCCGTGCCGTCCTGGGGCCAGGCCGCGCGGCCCGCGCGCACCCGCAGCGCCTCCTGGGCCTGTCGCCCGGCGGGCGTGGCCCCGACGGCGACCGCGGCCGCCCAGGTCGCGTCCAGCACCGCCGTCGGCACCAGCAGGTCCAGCCCGCCCACCCCGAGGCGGTCGCGGCGCAGCACCCGCAGCGTCTGCCCCTCCGCGGCGCCGCCGTCGACGGCGAGGTGGGCGTGGTCCTCCGCGGGGCAGGGCAGGCCCAGCCGCGACAGCACGCCGTCGGCGCCGGGCCCCTGCAGCGACAGCAGGCTGGCGCCCTCCAGCATCAGCGGCTCGATGTCGTCGAGCGCCAGGAACATGCGGAAGCGCTCCTCGAACCAGGCCGCGGTCACACCCTCCAGCACGCCCAGGAAGCGCTGCTCGTCGACGCAGTACCAGTCCACCAGCCCCTGGACCCGGCCCCGGTCGTCCACGATCACGCTGCGGCGGCCCTGCCCGGGGGCGACGTCCGTGTACTTGTTCGTGAACATGGCGTTGATCCACCGGCGGACCTCCTCGCCCTCCAGCACGATCAGCCCGGCGTCGGCCAGGTCGAAGAGCGCCGCGCCGGCGTCGGCGGCCGCGACCTCCGCCTCGACGGAGGAGAAACGGGCGGGGAGCATCCACTCCCCGAAGCGGTCGAGGGTGGCGCCGGCGGCGCTGTGGGCGGCGAAGAGGGGGGTCTGGTGCACGAGGGCCTCCGCGAGAGGGCACCTCTATCGGCCGGGGCGGGTGGAGGGAGGGGCCCCCTGCCGGCCTCCTCCCGCCGGCCTCGCCCCGCGGCCGTGGACGGCGGCGCCGGGGTGGGGCAGACTCGCCGCCCTGGAGGCGCCCATCCTGCCCGTCCTCGCCCTGCTCGTCCCCATCTCCGCGTCCGCCGCCCCCCTGGTCGCCGAGGCCGCCGACCTGGTGCTGACCGCGCCCGGCGACGGCCGCTCCTTCGGCCAGCGGGTCCGCTTCGTCGGCGACACCAACGGGGACGGCTTCGACGACCTGGTCGTCGCCGGCATCGGGCGGAGCGGCGACTTCCAGTGGTGGCTGGTCCCCGGCGCGGCCGGGGGCGTGGGGGAGCCCGTGCCGCTGCTGCACGACGAGGCCTGCGGCTGGGGGCACACCGGGCTGGCCGGCCCCGCGGACGTGGACGGCGATGGCCACGGCGACGTCGTCGTCGGCTGCACCGACGACAGCGACCCGTGGATCGTGTACGCGCTGACCTGGCGCGGGGGCCCCGCTGGGGTCGACGGCAGCGCCGCCACCTCGGTCGTGGCCACCTCCATGGCCGGCGGCAGCCACTCCAGCATCGGCAGCGCCGGCGACGTCGACGGCGACGGCGACGACGAGATCCTGGTGGCCCAGAGCAGCGCCTCGTCCCGGTCCAGCCGCTGGGTGCTGCTGGCCGGTGCCCCCTCGGGCCTCCAGGCCACCCCCCTCTCCACCGGCGAGCACCCCGCCGACGAGGCGGCCGGCCTGTACGGGCGCGGGGTGGGCGACCTCGACGGAGACGGCCACCACGACGTCGCGTTGCCCTGGCACCGGGCGGCCGGGGGTGGGCTGGTGCGCCTGCACCGGGGGGGGTCCGCCGGCCTGGAGGCCACGGCCTGGGACGAGCTGGCGCTGGAGGGCAGCACCGCCTTCGGGGTCTGCGTGGCCGGCGCCCACCTGGACGGCGACGACGTGCCGGACCTGGTCGGCGTGGACGGCTACGCCGGCTGGGCAGCCTTCCTGGGCGACGGCTCCGGCTTCGCCGTCGAGCCCGACCTTCGCTTCGAGGACACGACCGGCGGCTGGGGCCTGGAGTGGGAGGTCTCGGCCGGCGACCTGGACGGGGACGGCCACGACGAGCTGGCGCACTCCGCCCCCTGGTATGAAGACGCCGAGGGCGGCGGCGCGGCGCACCTCTTCCGCGGCGGGCCCGGCGGCCCGACCCTGGATCGGACCGTGGTCGGCCCCCCCGGCGGGGCGGGCGCCTTCGGCAACGACCTGGACATCGGCGGCGACCTGGACGGCGACGGCGCGGACGACCTGGTCGTGGGCGCCTTCGGGCTGGCCGACGGGCGCGGCGAGGTCCACGTCTGGTGGGGGATCCCGGGCGACCCCGACGACACCGGCGGCGACAGTGGCACCTCGGACGGCGGCGGGACCGACGGGGGCGGGACCGACGGGGGCGCGACCGACGGGGGCGGGACCGACGGGGGCGGGACCGACGGGGGCGGGACCGACGGGGGCGGGACCGACGGGGGCGAGACCGACGGGGGAGCCGCCGACGGGGGAGCCGCCGACGGGGGCGGGACCGACAAGGGTGGTGGGTGCCGCACCGGCAGCGCGCCCGCGAGCCTGGCGGGCCTGGGGCTGGCGATCGGCCTGGCCCGGCGGCGGCGACGCGGCTGAGGCGGGAGGGGCGCGGTCGGGGCGCCGCGGCCCCGGTCAGTCCTGCTCGTCCGAGCCCTGCCCCCGCTGCGGGCGGGGCATCACCACGGTCCGGTCGTCCACGTCCGGCACCGCCGGTGCCGGGGTGATCGACCGGGTGAAGGGCGGAGGCGGCGGAGGGGCCGCGTGGCGAGGCGAGGGGCGCGCGGTGCCGGGGATCGGCGGCGCGGGCGAGGGGGGAGGCGCCGGCGAGGGGGGTGGGGCGGGCAGGGTCGCGGGCTCCGGCGGGGGCGGGCGCAGCGGGGTGGGCCGCGGCGGCAGGCTGTGCGGACCCTGGCCCGGCCCGTAGAGCACGGTCGCGTCGTCGGGTGGCGGAGGGATCTCCAGCGGCGCGGGCGAGGGCTGCGGCGGCATCCAGGTGTGGGGCTGGAGGATCGGGGGGTGCGGTGGCCGGGGCGCCGGCGCGGCGGGGGGCGGTGCGGTGGGGGGCGGTGCGGTGGGGGCGGGCTGCACCACGGGCGCGATCGGCGCCTCGATCCCGGCGGCGGCGCGCTGGCCCGCCTGCTCGGCCTGGCGGGGCCCCGGCTGCTTGCCGCGCCTGGCCAGCTTCACGACCAGCAGGATGAAGACGACCAGGGCGAAGGCGCAGCACAGGCTGGTGCAGCAGGCGCCGAGGACGGTGGCGGGATCGAACATGGCTCAGCCCCGGAGGAAGGCGCTGCCATATCGCGCTGGTCCACGCGCGGCGGCCTTGTGGCGACACGGCCGGCGGCGTAGGCAACAGCTCGATGTCCACCCTCGACCGGCTCTCGTCCCAGGCCGCCGACCTCGCGCGGCACCTGCCCTCCTGGGCCACCGAACCGGCCATGCTGGTGGGCGCGCTCGGCCTCGCCCTGCTGGTCGCGGGCCAGCGCCTGTACCGGCTCGCCATCGTGGCGCCCGGCCTGGCCGCCGGCGTGATGGCGGGCCTGGAGCTGAGCGAGGGCCAGCCCACCGAGCTGCGGGTGGCCGCGGTCGCGGCCCTGGCGATCGTGGCGGCCTTCCTGCTGCACCGGATCGAGCGCATGGCCGTCGCCGCCGCCGGCTCCTTCCTGGCGGTGGGCCTGGCGCGCGCGGGCGCCCCCCTGGTCCTGGACCAGGCCGCGCCCTGGTACGTCCTGCTCGGCGCCGGCCTCTTGGGGCTGCTGCTCTTCCCTCGCCTCTACGAGCGCCTGCTGCTGGTGATCACCCCCGCCATCGGCGCCGTGTGCGTGGCCTGGGCCGTCGACCGCCCCCAGGACCTGCTGCTCATCGCCGGGCTGACCCTGGCGGGCACGGTGGTCCAGCTCGCCACCGGGCGCGGCGTCGGGAGCGGCGGCGGCAAGGCCAGCGGCGGCAAGGCCGGCGGCGGCAAGGGCGGCGGCGGCAAGGGCGGCGCGAAGAAGGGGTAGGCGCCGGTCCGGGGCGCCGAGCTACACAGCGGGGGGAGGCACGATGCACGACCCGATGGACCCGGTCCTGGTCGCCCTTCGAACAGCCCTGGCGGCGCGGCCGGACCCGGCCCTGCACCTGGCGGTGGGCGACCGCCTCCAGGCGCTGGGCGACGCCGCCGCCGCGCTGGAGGCCTACGCCGCAGCCCTGGCGATGCAGCCGGCCCACCTCGACGCCCTGGGCAAGGCCGCCGACGCCGCCGCGGCCGCGGGGCAGGCCGACCGCGCCGAGGGCTACCGCCGCCTGCACCTGGCCCTGGGCGGCGCGCCCGGCCCCCGCCCCCTCCGCCTCGCGGCCGTCGGCCCCGCCGCCGGCGCAGAGCAGCCCGACGACGGCGTCGAACCGCAGGCCGCACCCCTCGGCCGCGAGAGCAACGTGATCCGCCTGGTCGAGCCCCCGGCGGACCCCGACGCCACCACCTTCGCCGACATCGGCGGCCTGGAGGCGGTCAAGCGCCGCATCGACCTGTCCTTCCTGGCGCCGATGCGCGAACCGGCCCTGTTCCGCGCCTACGGCAAGGCCATCAAGGGCGGCATGCTGCTCTACGGCCCGCCGGGCTGCGGCAAGACCCACATCGCCCGCGCCACCGCCGGCGAGGTCGGCGCCCGCTTCACCAGCGTCGGCCTGATCGACGTGCTCGACATGTGGATCGGCGAGAGCGAGAAGCGCCTGCACGAGCTGTTCGAGGCGGCCCGCCGCCAGGCGCCCACCGTGCTCTTCCTGGACGAGCTGGACGCGCTGGGCCAGAAGCGCAGCCAGCTCCGCCACAACGCCGGGCGCAACCTGGTCAACCAGCTCCTCGTCGAGCTGGACGGCCTGGACAGCGGCGACGGCGTCTACGTGATCGCCGCCACCAACCACCCCTGGGACGTCGACGCCGCCCTCAAGCGCCCCGGCCGCTTCGACCGCACCGTGCTGGTCCCCCCGCCCGACGCGCCCGCCCGGGCCCACATCCTGCAGCGCCACATGCGCGGCCGCCCGCAGGAGGGCCTGGACTTCGCGGTGCTGGCGGCGAAGACCGACCGCTTCAGCGGCGCCGACCTGGTCCACCTGGCCGACACCGCCGTCGAGGGCGTGCTGGAGGAGGCGCTGCAGGGCGGCGGCCTGCGCCCGGTGCGCATGGCGGACTTCGCCCGCGCGCTGGGCGAGGTGAAGAGCAGCATCGGCCCCTGGGTCGAGGTGGCCCGCAACTACGCCCTCTACGCCAACGAGAGCGGCGCCTGGGACGAGCTGGCCGCGTGGCTCAAGGGCCTGCGCGGGTGAGCACCCCGGAGCACGGGGGCTACCACGCCCACGTGCGGCGGGCCGAGGCGCTCACCAACCTGGGCCGCGCCGAGCAGGCGCTGCAGCAGGCGCGGGCCGCCATCGGGCTGGACCCGGGCGGCTACGACGGCTGGCTGGAGGCGGCGCGGGCCCTGCTGGACCTGGGGCGCCCCGAGGAGGCCCTGGAGCACGTCGACAAGGGCATCGCCTGCCGCCCCCGGTCGGTCTGGGCCTGGCGGCTGCGCAGCTTCGTGCTCAGCCGCCTGGGCCGCCACGAGGAGGCGCTGGCCGCCGTCGACCACGCGCTGTCCGTCCAGCCCGGCGAGGCGGCCTCGCTGCGTCGCCGCGCCCGCTGCCTGTGGGCACTGCAGCGCGGGGACGAGGCGCTGGCGCAGATCCACCTGGCCATCGCCGCCGAGCCGGACAACGCCGAGGGCCACGGCTTCCTGTCCGACCTCTGCCATGCCCGCCGCATGACGGAGCAGGGCCTGGCCGCCGCCCGACGGGCCGCCGAGCTGGCGCCGGGGCTGGCCTGGCCGCTGCACTGCCTGGGCGACGCGCTGGAGCGAGCCGGACAGCTCGAGGAGAGCGCCCAGGCCTTCCTCCAGGCGGTGCGGTCCGATCCGGCGCACCCCTATGGCAAGCGCCGGCTGGTGGTCGTGGTGGAGGAGCTGGTGGGCAAGGCCGCGCCCGCCTTCCGCGCCCTCTCCACGCTGGCGGTGGTGGCGCTGCTCGGGGGCGCCGCGGCCCTGAGCGTCCTCACCGAGTCGGCGCTGATCTGTCCGGGGCTGATCCTAGCGGCGCTAGTCCATCCCGTCTCGCTGGCGGTCCGGCAGGGGCAGGTCAAGCGCAGGCTGGACCGACGGGACCCCGGGATCTGGAAGTTGTACCGTCAGGTCAAGCGCGCAGCTAGCGCTGCTAGCAAGCAGGCTGCATCCTCACTGCGCTAGTGTGGGCGCCTTGCCCCCACCCGCCCTCGGGCACCGGGCGGCAGCGGCGCGGTCCCGAGCCTTCGCCCCGCAGGCCCTCGCCGTGGCCGCCTAGCGTCGCTAGCATGGCTCAGCCTCCGCGCAGCTCGAAGCGGATCGCCTGCCGGAAGCGCGCGGCCGTCGGCTGGCCGTCGACCCGGGCCGGCACGAAGCGCCAGCGCAGCATCGCGGCCTGGACCGCCCCTCGGTAGATCTCCGGGCACTCGGAGACCTGCACCCGGGTCGGCACGCCGCGGGCGTCGATCTCGACCTCGGCCACGCAGCGCACGCTGTCCAGGCCCAGCGCCCGGGCCGAGGCCGGGAAGTCGGGCAGCACCCGGCGCAGCGGGCGCACCTGCTCGACGGCGAGGGTCTGCACCCGCCCCGGGCCATCGCCGGTCCCCTCCCCCGCGCCCTCGCCGGTCCCCTCCCCCGCGCCAGCGCCCGTGCCATCGCCGCCGCCGCCGGCCGCCCCGCCGTCCCCCGCGCCGAGCCCCTCCTCGACCCGGGGCGTGGTCTCCTCGCCGGGCGGCTTCCCCTCGTCCTCCGACGCCGCGGCGGGGGCCGCCTCCGCCGGCTCCGCCCGGTCCTGCCGACCCTGCCCTCCCGCGGGCGGGGCGGGCAGGCGGGCCCCCTCCTCCCGACCCTCCTCGACCATGGTCACCTCGACGGCCAGGGCCTGGCCCTGGACCTCGGTCACGACCTGGCCGCCGCCGACCAGCAGCACCGTGAACAGGGTGCTGTTGACGACGACGGAGAGCAGCAGGGCGGCGGCCTGGCGTCCGCGGGGCGCAGGGCGCGGGTGGGCGAGGCGGTCGAACACGGGGACCTCCGGGGTGCTGGGGGGGGGGGACCTGTCACAGGGGCCGTGTCCGGCGGAGCCGGTCGGTTAATGCGCACTCTTCCCTCGCCCCGCCCCTCCCCCCTTGGAGCTGCCGTGAACCCCTACCGCCCCCCGCTGGCCGACATCCGCTTCCTGCTCGAGACCTTCGACTACGCGGGGCAGATCCAGCCCCTGCCCGGCTGCGAGGACTTCGACCTCGACACCGCCATGGACCTGGTCGACGGCTACGCGAGCTGGTGCGTGGACGTGCTCCTGCCGCTCAACGGCAAGGCCGACCACCAGGGCGTGCGCTTCGTGCCCGAGACGCACGAGGTGGTCACGCCCGACGGCTTCAAGGAGGCCTACGCCGCCTTCCGCGAGAACGGCTACGGCAGCCTGCCCTTCCCCCCGGAGCACGGCGGCCTCGGGGCCCCGTCCTGCCTGTCGATCCTGGCCAGCGAGATCCTGATCGCCTGCAACAAGAGCTTCTCGATGAGCCCGGGCCTGACCGCGGGCCTGATCGACGCGCTGGAGGCCCACGGCTCGCACCACCTGCAGGAGTCCCTGCTGCCCAAGCTGGTCAGCGGCGAGTGGTCGGGCACGATGGCGCTGACCGAGCCGCACTGCGGCACCGACCTGGGCCTGCTCACCACCCGGGCCGAGCCCCATGGCGACCACTACAAGCTGACGGGCACCAAGACCTGGATCACCTTCGGCGAGCACGATCTCACCGACAACATCGTGCACCTGGTCCTGGCGCGCCTGCCCGACGCCCCCCCCGGCATCCGCGGCATCAGCACCTTCGTCGTGCCCAAGTTCCTGGACGGCGGCGTGCGCAACCCGGTCTTCTGCGGCGGCACCGACCACAAGATGGGCATCCACGCCTCGCCGACCTGCGTCATGAACTTCGAAGGCGCCGAGGGCTGGCTGGTGGGCGAGCCCCACCGCGGCATGGTCGCCATGTTCACGATGATGAACGCCGCCCGCCTCAACGTCGGCATCGAGGGCGTCGCCCTGGCCGAGGCCGCCACCCAGGCCGCCCTGGCCTTCGCCAAGGACCGCCGCCAGGGGCGGTCGCTCGACCCCAGCAAGCAGGAGAAGGGGGCGGCCGCCGACAACATCCTGGTCCACCCCGACGTGCGCCGGATGCTGCTGACGGCGAAGTCCACGACCGAGGGCCTGCGCGGGCTCGTGGCCTGGATCGCCATGAACTACGACATCATGAACAAGTCGACGGACGAGGCGGCCCGGGCCAAGGCCAGCGACCTGGTGGCGCTCTTGACCCCCATCATCAAGAGCTACGGCAGCGAGCGCGGCTTCCTCAACGTCAGCGAGGCCATGCAGGTGATGGGCGGCGCCGGCTACACCGCCGACTGGCCGGTCGAGCAGTTCCTGCGCGACGTGCGCATCGCCATGATCTACGAGGGCACCAACCACGTGCAGGCGCTGGACCTGGTGGGCCGCAAGCTGCCGATGGGCGGCGGCCGGCTGATGCAGGGCTTCGCCGCCGAGATCACGGCCCTGATCCGCTCCTGCGCCGACGACGCCCGCATGGCCCCCTTCGTCGGGCCGCTGAAGGCCGAGAGCAAGCGGCTGACCGAGACGACGATGAACCTGGGCGCCGCGGCGATGCAGGACAACGAGGTCGTGGGCGCCGCCGCCAGCAGCTACCTCAACCAGTTCGCGCTCGTGACCCTGGCCTACATCTGGGTCCGCCAGGTCAAGGCGGTCATCGACCGGCCCGAGGACGACCTCCTGCGGCGCGGCAAGCTGCAGACGGCCCGCTTCTTCTTCGAGCACGTCCTGCCCGAGGCCGAGCTGTACGCCCGCCGCGTCGCCGCCGGCAAGGGCGCCACGGTCGAGATCGACGTCGACCTGCTCTGATCGGCGGCCGGGGCCCCCTGCGGGTCGCCCGGGCCCGCGGGTAGGCTGCCTCCGTGGAAGAGCACGACCTGCACCGCAAGCTCCTGGCGGTCGAGGCCCTGCACGACGGGGCCACGACCGAGGGGGAGCGCCTGGCCGCGGAGCAGGCCCGGGAGCGCCTGCTCCAGCGCCTGTCCTCGCGCGGGCTCCTGCGACGGGCCGGCGTGCACCACGCCTTCGAGCAGGCCGCGCAGCTGGGCGCGCCCGACGCCGAGGTGCTGGTCGAGGCCAGCGAGGCCGAGCTGCCGACCACCGAGGACCTGCTGCTGGTGCTGGCCGCCTGGAGGCTGGGCCTGCGCCGGCGGCGCGAGGTCTGCGCCTGGGCCAGCGAGCTGTGCGACCGGCTGCTGCTGCCGGTGGTGCCGGTGGACGACCCGCGGGCCGCCCGGGTCGAGGTGCTGCTGCAGCTCGCCGCGCTGCGGCAGCAGCCCCTGTCGACGGGGGACGTCCCGGCGATCGAGGCCTTCCTGCAGGCCCCGGCGGGCCCCGCGGCCTGGGCCGCGTGGTTCGACTTCCTGGGCCGCGCCGCCGCTACAGCCGCACGGTCCCGTGGACCTCGAAGCCGAAGCGGTCGGTGTTCCCGGACCAGTCGTTGAACAGCTCCTTGCCGCCCCGGATGCGCCAATCGCTGTCGATGGTCAGGCAGGAGCTGATGCCGCCGCGGGGCCGCATGATCATCATGATGCGCAGCCGCACGGGCTCGTAGACGGCCAGCAGGTCCTCGTACACGACGTTGCACAGCCGCTCGTAGGAGACGACGCTGTCGCGGAACGCGTCCTTGTAGACCTTCAGGCTCTTCAGCTCGATGGTCCACTTGCCTGGGTAGATGGTCAGCAGCATCTCGCCGAAGTCCGGCTGGGACTTCACGCCGACGAAGGTGAACTCGGGGATGAGGACCTTCTGCTCGTAGGCCGCCTCCTGCGGGTTGGGGATCTTCTCCAGCAGGTGGGCCTTGCTCCAGTGGGAGTTGGGCAGCTCGCGCAGCTCCTTCTCGACCTGGGCCTCGACCGCCATGCGCTCCTTCTTCAGCGTGGCGAAGGCCTTCTTGCGGGCGTCGGGGTCGAGCTGGCGCAGGCCCTCGAGGACCTGGGCGTACAGCGCCTCTTCGGCGAGGGGCGACTTGTCTTGGGACATGGTGGGCTCCGGGTGGCGGCCCCGCCTAACCCGGGCGGTCCCGGACGGTCGCCGGGGCTCCCGGTCGCAGCAGGCCCAGGGCCCGCAGGTAGTTCTCGCCCAGGCAGCCGCGCACCTGGTCGTCGGTCCAGCCGCGGTCGAGCATGTGCTGGACCAGGCGCGGGTAGCTCTCGCCGCCGGGCAGGTCGGGCGGGGGCACGATGGCGCCGTCGTAGTCGCTGCCCATGGCGACCGCCTGCCAGCCGCCGACCTTCGCCACGTGCTCCATGTGCTCGACCACCATGGCGCCGTCCCTGGGCCCGCCGGGGCGGGACAGGAAGTTCTCGGCGAAGATGACCCCGACCACGCCGCCGGTGTCGGCGATGGCCTTGACGTGGGCGTCCGAGAGGTTGCGCCAGTGCGGGCGCACGCCGTCCACGCCGGTGTGGGTGGCGATGAGCGGCTGGCTCCTGTCGTGCTCGGCCAGGGCATCGTCCACGCCTTGGGGGTGGACGTGGGCCAGGTCGACGAAGGCCCGGGCCGCGTTGAGCTGGTGCACGAAGCGCCGGCCCAGCTCGGTCAGGCCCTTGTCGCGCCGCATCCGCGACAGGGGGCTGTTGGTGGTGCCCAGGGCCGAGTTCGTCAGGTGGACCAGGGTGGCGCGCAGGACCAGGCCCGGCGGCGCCGACAGGAAGCCCTGGGGCGCGCCCTCGAAGGCGTTGGCGCCCTGCACGCTGATCATCACGGCGTGGGCCCCGCGCGCCCGCGCGGCGCGGTAGCCCGCCAGATCGGTCACCACCTCCAGCCAGCCGCCGCTGCCCTCCACCAGGGCCCGCAGCCGGGCCAGGTTCTTCTGGAAGGTGGCCCAGCGCCCCGCGGCGGAGCGGTAGGGGTTGGTCGTGATCGACCACATCGCCCCCTTCAGCCCGCCGTCCGCCATGCGGTAGACGTCCAGGTGCCCGAAGAAGGCGCGGCCGAACAGGGCCTGGCGGTGCCGGACCAGCGGGTCGTAGCCCCACAGCCGCGGCGGGATGAAGGTGTCGATGTGCAGGTCGATGACCTCGCTGTCGCGGCAGAGGGCGACGGCGTGCTCGGAGACACCGAGGGCGCGCGCCACCTGGGGGACCGGGGGCATCGAGGGGGCGAGGCGGGCGGGCAGGTCGGTCATGGCGGAGAGGTAACCGCGGTCGAGCAGCCCCCGCCGTGGCGTCACCGACCCGTCGCATCCCTCGCCTCGCGTTGTGAGAGGCTCTCGCCTGGTCCCGCCCTCGATGTCCCCCCCCTTGCGAGGTCCCCCATGTCCCACACCCCGACGCCCCACCTGGAAGGCCGCATCACCTGGCGCGAGCTGATGTTCCGCGACCTGGACGCCAACGTCGCCTTCTACACGCAGCTCTTCGGCTGGACCGTGCACGAGGAGCCGATGCCCGACGGCGTCTACCGGATCTTCAAGGCCGGCGAGAAGATGGTCGCCGGCCTGCTGCCGATCGGCCCCGGCATGGAGCAGGTCCCGCCCTGCTGGATGGCCTACGTCAAGGTGGGCGACGTCGCGGACACCGCCGAGCGCGTGCGCGCCGCGGGCGGCCAGGTCCTGGCCGGGCCGCAGCAGATCCCCGGCTGGGGCAGCTTCCTGGTGCTGGCCGACCCCCAGGGCGGCGTGATCAACGCCTTCGACTTCCCGGCCCAGGACGCCGGCGACCCCAGCATGCCGGCGCCCGGCGAGTTCTGCTGGGAGAGCCTGAACACCACCGACGTGGCGGCCGCCACCGCCTTCTACGCCTCCGCGCTGGGCTGGCACGTGGCGGACTTCGGGGGCTTTCCGGTCTTCCTGGCCGACCGGGTGCAGGTCGCCTCGGTGACCCCGGTCCCACCCGGGGTGCCGGCCCACTGGCTGTCCTACGTCGCGGTGCCCGACCTGGCGGCCAGCCGGGCGCGCATCGTCGAGCTGGGCGGCGAGGTGCTCGTCGAGGAGATCCAGGTGCCCGGCGTCGGCGCCTTCGCGGTCGCCCGCTCGCCGGAGGGGGCCGTCTTCTGCCCCTTCCAGGGGGGCTGACGCGGCTCAGCGGGGGTCGGGCGCCCGAAGGCTCCCCCGGACCCAGGCCTCGGGCGTGCGCAGCTCGCCCCCTCGCATGACCCGGTGGATCTGCCGCAGCGCGCGGGGATCCTGCAGCGGGTCGGCGTCCAGCACGACCAGGTCGGCCCAGGCGCCCGGGGCCACCACGCCGACCTGGCCCGACAGCCCCAGCAGGCCGGCGGCGTCGCGGGTGGCGGCGAGCAGGGCCTGCTCCGGCGACAGGCCCGCCCGGGTCAGCAGCTCGACCTCGCGCAGGCTGGACAGGCCGTGGAAGTAGAAGGGGATCTCGTCGTAGGCGCCGGCGTCGCTGCCCATCACCAGGGACACGCCCGCCTGGTGCATGCGGCGCGCGGTGCGAAGGCTGCGGGCGGCGACGGCGCGCAGGTAGTCGAGGGTGGGCATCCCGAAGGAGGCCAGCGAGACCAGGGCCCCGGGGCTGTGCGGCAGGCTCACGCGGGCCATGCCCCGCTCGTAGCGGCGCCAGCCACGGCGCGAGGTGGCCGTGCGGCGCTGCGCCTCGGGCACGACGAGGTGGGCGAGGGGGTCGTCCAGGTCGCGCTCGTCGACCGTCCACAGGGGCGAGGCGTCGAGCTGCAGCGTGCTGACCAGGGGCGTGCCCTGGCCGGCGTAGCGCGCCGGCAGGTCGCCGGGCCGCTGCCGGACCATGTGCATCACGGCGTGGGGCCGCAGGGCCAAGGCCTGCGCGTGGG
This sequence comes from Myxococcota bacterium, assembly GCA_023150805.1. Lineage (GTDB taxonomy): Bacteria > Myxococcota_A > UBA796 > UBA796 > UBA2385 > UBA2385. Next base: position 30,557 of record JAKLKF010000074.1, read on the forward strand.
CGTCGCGGTGCTGGGCGTGCACGAAGACCGGCAGGCCGCGGGCTCGGGCCTCAGCGACGATCTGCTCGCGCAGCGCCTGCTCGTGCACCGGGAGCACCGGCAGGAAGTAGCCGTCCTCGATGGTCAGCTTGGCGCCGAGCGCGCCCACCTCGACCAGCCGGTCCAGGTGCCGGCGGGCGTCGTCGAGGTCGTCGATGCCCGGGTGGCCCTCGATGAAGGCGTCGACGTAGCCGTCGGTGGGGCCCATGGTGGGGCCCAGGAAGTACAGCCGCGGCGAGGGCAGGCCTTTGGCCTCCCACGCCCGCATGGTCTGGATCGCGTCGAAGGAGGAGGCGGCGTCGAGCACGGTGGTCACACCGCAGGCCAGGGTCGCGCGCAGGCCGTGGCGGCGCGCATCCTCCAGGGACGGATCCGTCTCCTCGCGCAGCGCAGCACCCGGGACCGCCCATGGGTGGGTGTGCGTGTCGACCAGGCCCGGGATCACGACGCGGCCGCCCAGCTCCACCCGGGGCCCCGCGGGGGGCTCCCCCTGGCCCGTGGCGGTGACACGCCCGTCCTGCACCGCCACCCAGGCCTGCTCGACGACGGGCGCGCCGGTGCCGTCCCACAGCCGGGCCCCCACCAGCACGACGTCGACCGCCGCGGCGGCGGCCGGCACCAGCAGCCAGGCCAGCATCAAGCCCCGAAGTTCTGCGTCCAGTAGGTGCCGTAGGGGCCCCCCTGGGCGTAGCCGACGCCGATCAGGCGGGCGCTGCTGCTCATCAGGTTGGCACAGTGGCCGTCGCTGTCCAGCCAGCCCTGGACCACGTCGCGGGGGCTGCCGTAGCCGGCGGCGATGTTCTCGCCGGTGGGGGAGCCGGTGAAGCCGGCGTTGTACATCCGCGACCAGGGATCGTCGCCCAGGTCGCCGCCGGTGCTGTAGTGGTCGAAGGTGCCCGTGTCGGCCATCCACCACGAGTGGTAGCGCGCCGCGCAGCGCAGGTAGGGGTCCATCTCGACCGGGCCAGCCGCGGGGTAGCGCCCGTAGCTGCCGCAGTCAGCCCCGGCCGCGCGGGCCTGGTTGGTCAGCTCGACGACCTCCTCCTCGAAGGCGGCCCAGGCGTCGGGCCAGCCCTCGACCACCTCGTGGCAGGCCTCTGCCGGATCGGGGCCCGCGCCTCCGCCGTCTCCTCCCCCCCCGTCGCCGCCTCCCCCATCGCCGCCAGTGCCTCCGTCGCCGCCGGCCCCACCGTCGCCGCCGGCCCCACCGTCGCCGCCCCCGTCGCCCGCGCCCCCGTCGGCCTCGGCGCCGGTGTCGTCGGACCGGTCGCGGGGTCCGGGCGGGTCGGGGCGATCGCCCTCCTCGGCCTCGAAGCAGGCCAGGAGCAGCACCAGGGGGAGCAGGGCGAGCCGCGACACGGGACCTCCAGCGCGCCCACCGTAGCGGAGGCCCGGGGCGACGGAGGGGCCGTCACGATCCCTTCACAGCAGTTGACGAAGCCCTTGCGTGGCGGGGGTGGAGGATGCTATTTATCGAACGTTCAATCAAATGTCGCCTCGCCGCCGCCACGCCCACTCCGCCGACGTCCGCGCCCACCTGATGGACGCGGCCCTGCGGGTCTTCGCGCGCAAGGGCTACGACGGCGCCAGCGTGCGGGACATCGCGGCCGAGGCCGGGCTGACGGCCCCGCTGCTCTACCACTACTTCCCCTCCAAGAAGGCCCTGCTCCAGGCGCTGTTCGAGCGCAGCGGCGCCCTGGTGATGTCCGCCTTCGCCCAGGCCGCCGCGGTGCCCGACCCGCGGGAGCGCCTGGCCGCCCTGCTGTGGATCAGCGCCCGCATCGTGCGCGAGCACCAGGACTTCTGGCGGGTCTCCTACGGCGTGCGCTTCCAGCGGGCGGTGCTCGACGACCTGGCCGTGGGCGTCGCCGCGCAGTCCGCCCTGTTCGTGCAACTGTTCACGGCCCTGTTCACCGAGCTGGGCCAGCCCGCGCCCCAGGTGCGCGCCCGGACCCTGTTCGCCACGCTGGACGGGCTCTTCCAGCACTACGTGCTCGACCCCGACGGCTACCCGCTCGACGACGTGATCTCCCACGTCATCGCCCAGGCCCTGTCCCCACCGCAGCCTCCACCCCTGTCCCCTCCCGCGGAGTAGCCATGCCCCGGATGCACCTGGTCGAGCTGGAAGACCTGCCCTGGTTTCCCGCCATCCTGCGCGACGGCGGCACCGCCTTCCTGGCCTTCGCCGAGCGGATGAGCGGCCACGGCCGGCTGATGGCGCCGCCCCTGCTCGACGCGCTGAAGGAGACGGGACACACCCACCTGGTCGACCTGTGCTCGGGAAGCGGCGGGCCGGCCGCGGTGATGGCCGACGAGCTGAAGAAGCGGGGCCTGGAGGTCACCGTCACGCTCACCGACCTGTACCCCCACCCCGAGGCCTTCAACCACGCCGCGGCCGAGAGCGGCGGCCGGGTCCAGGGCCGCTCCACCCCGGTGGACGCCACCGCCGTCCCGCAGGACCTGCGCGGCTTCCGCACCGTCTTCAACGCCTTCCACCACTTCACGCCCGAGCAGGGCCGCGCCGTGCTGCAGGACGCCGTCCGCCAGGGCCAGCCCATCGGCGTCTTCGAGGTCGTCAGCCGCGAGCTGCCCATGCTGCTGGGCCTGCTGATGACCCCCCTGACGGTCACCCTGACGATGCCCCTGTGGCGGCCCTTCCGCTGGCCCTGGCTGCTGTGGACCTGGGTCTTCCCCGTCATGCAGCCCTTCGTGCTGTGGGACGGCCTCGTCTCCTGGCTGCGCATCTACAGCGAGGAGGAGCTGCGGGCGCTCGTCGCCCAGGTCGACGCGCCGGGCTGGACGTGGAAGGTCGGGCGGATCCAGCTCGGCCAGGCGCCGCTGCACGGGACGTACCTGGTGGGCACGCCGCCGCAGGGATGAGCAGGGGCGAGGCCGCTCGCCCCCTCACCCGGGCCGCACCTGGTGCGGTCTCACCACGGCGGAGGCACGCACTGGCCAGGGAGCGCGGGGTCCACGCCTTCGTCGTCCCAGCGGCAGCCCCAGCACAGCACCCGGTGGCCGTCCACCGGCTTGTCGGTCAGACCGCAGAAGAAGCGGGCCCCGGCGGTGATCTGCGAGAAGGAGACGCCCGCCGGGGGCAGGTACTCCATGGGATCCTGGTCTGGGAGGCTGCGGCAGGAGACATCGCCGGCATCCCGCAACACGCAAGCGGCTTCCCACCCGAGGGCGGCTTCGGAGAAGGGAGACAAGGCCACAAGGGCAGACTCATAGGCGGGAGCTTCCTTCTCGTAGCCCCAGCAATGGACCACTCCCGAGGTGGTCCGTCCGCAGTAGACCACGGTGTCGTTGGGAAACAACTCCGAGAATGCAAGCCCTTCCGGGGGACTGGCCGTGCCGAACTGGTTGTACCCCCAGCAACTCAGCGTCCCATCCATGTGCAACCCGCAGTAGCCATTGTCATGCGGAAACAGGTGCCGGAACGGCCCCGGAGGGGGGTCCATGTCACTGCCCTTGTAGTACTGCTTCGCATCCTCGAAGAATGAGGTACCCCAACAGTGGGCCTGGCCCGCCGGATCCAGCGCGCAGGTCGAGTAGGATCCGGCGGTCACCTCGGTGAAGGTGCCCGTCGGCACCGGGTCGTAGAACTCCTTCCGTCCCGTGCAGTGCACCGACCCACCCTCATCCAGGCCGCACAGGTGCACATATTGGGTCGACATGGAGACGAGCCGCGCCTGGGGCGTCTCCAGCGAGGGCCACTGCCACGACCCCTCCCATTGGTCGGGGCCACCGGCGGCGTCGTAGTTGTGGCAGGCGGAGTCACCGCGCTCGAACCGCGCGCAGACATAGTCCTTGCCCGCGTCGATCTCCACCACGGGACCCGGCCCGCAGCCGGTGGCGAGGGTACCGAGGAACCACCACCCCAAGAGCCGCGGGCCGGCCATGGCTATTCCGCTGGCAGGGTGTAGCTGCCCTCGTCGCAGACATCGACCCCGTCGTACTCGATGGTGGTGAAGGTCACCTCGGCATCGGTAGAATCCCAGGAGGTGACCGTCCCCGCGACCAGCAGGGGGCCGATCGCCAGGGAGAAGTCGCGCCCGCCGGCCCCGTTCACCGTGGGGGTCACCTTCGTGACGTGCGCGGTCCCGTACAGCTCCCAGTGGATGCGGTTCGGACCGTTCAGCACCCGCATGACCAGCTTCTGATCCACCCCGCAGCCCAGGTCGTCCAGGTCCAGGATGTAGCCCTGGTCCCGGCTGACCGTGGCCGCGCCGCTGCTACAGGTCCAGGTCATGTCCACGGCCAGGTCCTCGATGTCCGGCGGGTCCAGCTCCTCGATCACGAAGGGGGCGAAGCCGGAGTGCTCCCCCGACGAGAAGCTGTGCGTGCCGGTCACGAGCGTCGAGTGCGAGGAGAGTCCTGCCACCAGGTCGTCGCTGCCCTGCACCAGGTCGAAGCCCGGGTCCACGATGCGCAGGTCGTAGCCCTCGTCGTCGACCACGGTGAGCGAGGTGACCCAGGCGTTCATGGTCATCGTCCCCGTTCCCTCCGTCATCACCGGCAGCATCATCACCGTCGCGGACCCGTCACCGTCCCGGTCGTGCATCCCCAGCGGGAACAGGGTGAAGCTGCCGCTGCCGGCCGCGCAGGCGTGGTCCTCCTCCACCACGCGATCGGCGCTGATGTTCTTCAGCTCGTTCATGATCTTGACCTTGTCGAAATCATCGCACTTCGTCACCTCGGCGGGGGGCTGCGTGATCTCGACCTGGTAGGTGCCGGAGCAGGAGGCGGAGTCTTCCTGGCCGCAGCCGCCCGAGGACTGGCTGTAGCAGTTGAGGTAGGTGGTGGCCCCGCCGTTCACCTCCCAGTCGCCGTAGGACGAGCTGCCCGCCGAGCGCGTCGAGGTCGAGCCCGTGCACTCCCCGGTGGTGCGCATGGTCCGGACGTTGTTGGCGCCCGCGCCCGGGTGGGCCGATCCGTCGTAGCCCACCGAGCGGTAGGAGCTGAGGGTGTAGCCGCTGTAGGACACCTCCATCCCGCTGTTCGCGGTGCAGGCCGAGCCGGGCGTACCCGTGAACGACGCCAGCGCGATCGTCTCGGGGTTCGTCATCGGGTCCACGGTGTCGCCCTTGGCGTCGCAGGCGGTGGTGGTCACGGCTGCCAGGAGCGCAACCAGGATGGACGAGCCGGGCGCGGTCAGCTCAGGGACACTGCGGGGGGGGGGGGCGGGTCATCGGGCAACCTCACATCGAGAAGCGCCAGGCATCGTGCACCCTCCCTGGATGCCCGACGCGGGGGGGCGGTTCAGGAGGTGCACGTAGCCTGCCACGGGTGGCGGCCCGGTGGTGTGAATTCTGCGGGCATGGCCCAGCCCCAGCCATCCACGGGGCCCCAGGTCGACGCCCAGCTCCTTGCAGATCATGCCCAGCTTGTGCTGGCGCAGGTGGGAGAGCAGGCGCTGGGCCAGGGGCAGGGTGTCGATCTCCGCCCGGGTGTGTGGCCAGGTCTTGCCCGCGCGCTCCAGCTCGGAGCGCAAGAAGGCGAGGTCGAAGGACAGGTTGTGCGCCACGAGGACGGCGTCGCTCAAGAGCTCGCGCACGCGGTCGGCGCGGCGCTCGAAGGGCGGTTCGTCGGCGACCTCGTCGTCGCCGATGCCGCTCACCTTGCTGGCCTCGCGCGGGATGGGGATGCCCGGGTTGATCAGGCAGTCGTGCCGCTGCACGCCGGCGATGCCGCCCCCCTCGATGCCGCCGGGATCCATGACGGCGACGGCCCAGGCTGCCGGTGGTGCCGGTCAACCGGCACCCTTCCGGCAGCGCGGTCCCCCATGATGGCGTCAGCGTCCATGTCTTGTCGGTGGCCCGGCGCTTGCGTCGCGCATGGCAGTGCCGGTCACCATCGAGCGCTGCAACACCCCGAACGACCTCTTGCACCGCCTGGTGCGGGAGGGCCTGCCGGAGCTACGCCGCGCGTTGGAGGAGGTCGACCGCCAGCTTCCCCGCTATGTCGAGCGTGAGCTGGAGCGCTTCACCACCTGCGGAGACCCCGCCACAGGCTTCGCCTGGCTGAAGTGCGAGGCCTGCGACCACCACCGGCTGGTGCCCTTCTCGTGCAAGGGACGGGGCTTCTGCCCCTCCTGCGGCGGGCGGCGGATGACCGAGCGGGCGGCGCGCTGGGTCGACGAGCTCTTCCCCATCGTGGCCGTGCGGCAGTGGGTGATCACCGTTCCGTGGCCGCGACGCCTGCTGCTGGCCCGCAGTCCTGAGCTGGCCCGGGGCGTGCTGAGGGTGGCGTTGCAGGAGATCCAACGGTGGCTGCGTCGGAGCACGGGGCAGCCCCGGGGCCGGGGTGGCACCGTCACGGTGACGCAACGCTTCGGCTCCGCTCTGAACTTGAACCTTCACTTCCATGTTCTTGCTCTTGACGGACTTTACTGCGAAGACCCCAACGACGGCTCAGTCCGCTGGTTTCGTGCGCCTGCGCCGACCGATCAGGAGGTGTCGACCCTGATCGAGCAGATCGCCGACCGGGCCGAGGCCTTCCTCGCGCGCCGAGGCTTCGGCCTTGACGACGAGCAGGATGAGGAGCCCGACGACGCCCTGGCGGTGATCCACGCTGCGGCCGTCGCCGGACGCAGCGCCGTGCGGCGGTCCCGGCAGGCCCGGCGCGTTGGCGTACAGGGCGGGCGGCCCTATCAACTGCCGCCGAGCTGCGCCCACTGCGATGGCTACGGCTTGCACGCCGGAGTGGTCATCGGCGCCAAGGATCGCAAGGGTTTGGAGGGCCTCGCCCGGTACATCGCGCGACCGCCCCTCGCCACGCCTCGACTCGAGGAGCTTCGCGATGGTCGCCTGCGCATTCGATTCAAACGGCCCTGGTCGGACGGGACCGAAGGCGTCGAGCTGTCCCGGATCGAGCTGATTGAGCGCCTGGCCGCCTTGGTCCCTCC
>JAKLKF010000075.1 GCA_023150805.1 Myxococcota bacterium
CTGCGCGACGCGGCGGCCCGCCTGGGCCCCCCCAACGACCTCCTGCTGGCCGTGCGCAGCTCGGCCGTCGACGAGGACCAGGGCGGCGCCAGCTTCGCGGGCCAGTACCTGACCCTGCTGGGGGTGCGACCGGGCCCCGGCCTCGACGACGCCGTCCTGCGCTGCTGGGCCAGCGCCTGGTCCCCCGCCGCGGCCGCCTACCGCCGCGCCCGCGGCCGCAAGGGCATCGCCGCGGCCCCGATGGCCGTCGTGGTGCAGCGCCTGGTCCAGCCTCGCTGCGCGGGGGTCATGTTCACCGTGAACCCGGCCACCGGGAGCTGGCGGGAGCTGGTCGTCGAGGCGGCCTGGGGGCAGGGCGAGGCGGTCGTCAGCGGGGCCGTCGTGCCCGAGCTGCACGTCGTCCGCCGGCCGCGCCGCACCCCCCGCCCGGTCCAGCGCCTGCTGGCCCGCGTGCGCCTGGAGCCGCTGTCCACCACCCCCGGGCAGCAGGAGCACCTCCTGCGCGTCGATCCCCACGCCGCCCGGCCCGCGCTGGTGGCCGTGCCCCTGCCCGCGGAGCTGCGTGGCCGGCCCTGCCTGGAGCGGGCGGCGCTGCTGGGGCTGGCGCGCCTGGGTCTGCGGGTCGAGGGGCGGCTGGGCACGCCGGCCGACGTCGAGTGGGCCCTGGACGCCGAGGGGACCGGGTGGGTGCTCCAGGCCCGGCCCGTGACCGCCGGGGCCGACGTGCGCCGGTCGGGGCCTGCCCTGTGGACCCGCCGCTTCGTCGGCGAGCGCTGGACGGCGCCGACGACGCCGCTGGGCTGGTCCCTGATGCGGGAGCTGCTGGAGTGGTTCATCGCCTACCCCGAGACCAGCCGCCGCCTGCTGGGCGGCGCCCCTCCCACCCGGCTGCACCGCCTCGCGCCCTACTTCAACGTCACGGTGTTCCGGCACCTGGCCTTCAAGGCGCCCGGCTTCCCGCCGCCGCGCTTCATGGTCGAGCTGCTGCCCCCCGCCGAGGAGCAGGGCTGGCTGCGCAGGCGGGCCCAGGCCCCCGACCTGCGGGTCTACGCCAGCATCCTCTCGGAGACCTTCCGCGAGCGCCGCTGGCAGCGCTTCCGCTGGAACCTGTTCCTCAACCCGCGAGCCTGGCGGGCGCTCCTGCCGCAGCTCGAGCGTGGGCTCGCCGAGCTGTCGACCCCCATCGACCGCCGCGCCGAGGCCCTGGCCCGCACCCAGGCCTGCATGGGCCTGGCCCGGGAGTACGTCAAGGTCCACATCTGCAGCCTGCTCTTCGCCAACATCTGGTTCCAGGCGGCCGCCGCGGCCCTGGAGGCCGACGGACAGGGCGCCTGGGAGCTCGACCTGCTCTCCCCGCCCGAGGACAGCCTGACCGCCCGGGTGAACCGCGACCTGTGGCGGCTGGGGCGCGGCGAGCTGTCCCTGGAGGAGCTGCTGGTGGCCCACGGCCACCGGGCCGACGGCTCCTGGGAGCTGTTCACGCCGCGCTGGCGCGAGGAGCCGGCCCAGGCGCTGGAGCTGGCCCGCGTCGCCGCCCAGGGGCCCGACCCGGCGCTCGCCGCGGCCGCAGGGGCGCAGCGCGCGCGGCAGGCCCTGGCCTCGCTGGCGGGGCCCACGGCCGCCGTGGTGCGCCTGGCCCGCAGCTACCTCGCCCTGCGGGAGGACCAGCGCTACGTCTTCGACCGCATCACCTGGGCCTGGAAGCAGGCCTGGCTGTGGCTGGAGGCCGACACCGGGCTGGCCCTGCGCTACCTGGAGCAGGGCGAGGTCCGCTCGCTCCTGGACGGCGAGCTGCCCCGCGCGCGCGCCGAGGCCCTGATCGCGCGCCGCCGCGCCGAGCGGGAGGAGGAGCTCGCCCGCCGCGCCGCCGGGGACGAGCCGCCCACCTTCCTGGTTGGCGACGAGGAGGAGCCCGCGGACCTGGCCCGCGGGCGGGTGCTGTCCGGCACCGGGATCTCGCCGGGGGTCGCCACCGGGCCGGCGCGGATCGTGCGCAGCCTGGCCGACGCCCACCGCCTGCGCCCCGGCGACATCCTGGTCACGCGCGCGACCGACCCGGCGTGGACCCCGCTCTTCCTCAACGCCCGCGGGGTCGTGCTGGAGCTGGGCGGGATGCTCTCGCACGGCGCGGTCCTGGCCCGCGAGTACCGCCTGCCGGCGGTGGTCAACGTGGCCGGCGCCACCTCGGTCCTGCAGGACGGCCAGACCGTGACGGTCGACGGCGGCCGCGGGCGGGTCTGGCTGCGCTGATCAGGGCGCGGGAGGCTGCAGCGCCGCGTAGAGGGCGCGCACGCTGGGATCGATCTCCCGCCCCTGCCGCGCCTCCTCGGCCAGGAAGGCCTCGACCTGGGCGCGGGCCAGGTCCAGCCGGCCGACGCGGGCCGCCGCCTGGGCCAGGTCCAGGCGCTCGCGCTGGGGGTCCATCACGAAGCTGCTGGCGGGCGGCTGCTCCAGCGCCCGGGCCCAGAGATCCAGGCCCTGCGCGACCTGGCCCTCCCCGAAGAGGATGCGGCCCACCCCCTTCATCGCGAAGCTGTTGTCGGGCTCCGAGGCCAGCTCGTCCAGGAACAGGCTGCGCTCGCTCTGCCAGGCCTGGATGCGGGGCAGGGTCAGGGGCAGCCAGGCCAGGCACCAGGCCGCGGTGAGCGCCGGTCCGGCCCAGGCCCGACCCAGGCGGGGCAGGGCGCCGGCCAGCAGGGGCGTGGCCAGGGCCAGGCCCATGTACAGGTAGCGGCTGGACTGCTGGCCGAAGCTCAGCGCCGCCAGCGCGCCGGGGCTGATCATCAGGGCCCAGGTCCCGACGGCCGCGGCCACGGACCGCCCGCGCGGGCCGCCGACCCCCAGCCCCAGGAGCCCGACCAGGATCACCGCCAGCCCGAGCAGCGACAGGGGCTCGGCCCCCGGCTGCACCAGGTGGGTGAAGCCGGCCCGGACCGGCAGGTGCAGGGGCCAGCGCAGGTAGTCGGTCCACAGGCCCAGGTAGTCGCGCCAGCCCGCGGCGAGCAGGTCACCGGCGCTGGTCTCGAAGTCGCCCACCACGCGGCCGTGCCAGGCCGAGTGCAGTGCGGCGACGGGCGCGAGCACCAGGCCGTGGGCCAGGGCGGGGCGCCAGCCGCGTAGCAGGAGCAGGACCAGCGGCAGGGCGCCCGCCCACGACAGCGAGGCCTCCTTGGACAGCAGGGCCAGCAGGAACAGGCCCCCACCCAGCGCCGCCCGGCCCGCCAGGGCCGGCCGCTGCCCCAGGGAGAGCCGCAGCCCCAGCAGCAGGAAGCTGGCGGCCAGCAGGTCGTAGGTGTCCGCGATCCAGCAGGCGGCGTCCGGCAGCAGGGGGTGCACGGCCCAGGCGGTCGCCAGCAGGGCCGCGGCCCGGGCGCCGGCACCGGCCCGCCGCCCCACCGCGAAGACCAGCAGGGCGTTGGCGGTGTGCAGCAGCGTGTTGAGCAGGCGGAAGGGAGTGGGCGTCCTGCCGAAGGCCTCGCCCCAGACCTGGTACAGGCTGCTGGTCAGCGGGCGCCACAGGTAGCCGGGCAGGTCGGCGGCGTGGGCGTGGGTCGGGACCCGCCACTCGCCCAGGATGTCGCCGGGGCGCAGGTGGTCGGGGATCAGGGGGCGGTCGTCCACCACCCAGTCCGCGCCGAAGCAGGGCGGAAGGTAGAGGGCTGCCGTCACCAGGACAGGCAGGAGCCAGGCCAGGGCGCGCAGCCGCTCTCCGGGCGCCGCCCCGACGGCGGGCGCGTCGGTCACCGGACGAAGGCCTCGATGCTGCGCTGGAACTCGATGCGGTCCACGAGATCGGTCAGGTAGTCCTGGCGGTCGCTCGGCCAGACCAGCACCGGCGACTGGGTCCAGCCGCCGATCCACTCCTCGTACAGGTCGTTGAGCCGCCGCAGGTAGGCCACCGGGATCTCCTGCTCGCTCTGCCGGCCGCGCTGCTGGATCCGCCGCCGGATCGCCCGCACCGAGCAGCGCAGGTAGATCATCAGGTCCGGCGGCTGCAGCGCCTGCTGCATCGTCCGGTACAGCTCCATGTAGGTCCGGTAGTCGCGCTCGCTGATCTTCTTCGTCCGGTACAGGTTGGTGCAGAAGATCTCGGCGTCCTCGTAGATGGAGCGGTCCTGGATGATGGTGCCGGTCCGCGTCTGCAGGCCCATGTGCAGGCGGAACTTGTGGGTCAGGAAGTAGAGCTGGCTGTGGAAGCCCCAGGCCTTCATGTCCCGGTAGAAGTCGTCCAGGTACGGGTTGTCCATGAACGGCTCGTAGACCGGCTGGAAGCCGTAGGTCTTGTGCAGGAACTCGACCATCGAGGTCTTGCCGACGCCCATGTTCCCCGCGATCGCGATGAACTTGTGCGGCGAGGCGGGCGTGGCCGCGTCGCGCGGGGCGAGCGTCACCTCAGCCTCCCACGGCCGCGCGGCCGGCGTTCCCGAAGGCGTCGGTGACGAGCACCTCGACGGCGTCGGCGGGGACCTCGGCCCCCGACAGGTCGAACAGGCTCCCGCCGCCCGAGGTCGTGGCGGTCAGGCCGCTGTCCACCTCGCTGCCGTCGGAGAGCACCCAGGCCAGGGTCGGCTCGACCAGCGGGTTGCCGCCACGGCTGCTGCCGGCCAGGTCCACCAGGCGCCAGCCCCAGGCCGGGGCCTCGATCCACGCCGTGACCGTGCCCTCGCCCAGGCTCAGCCCGACCTCGGCCGGCACCACCTCGAAGGCCTCGGTCACCAGCTCGTAGGGCTCGCTCTGCCAGGGCCAGGTGGTCGAGCCCCCCGTGTACCGCTCGCCCTGGATGCGCAGGCGGTAGCTGCCCACGGGCAGCCCCGCGCGGTCGCCGCCCCAGCTCACCGCCTGCCAGGCGGCCCACCAGGTGTGGGTCTGCTCGGCGTCCGCCGGGTAGAGCGGGTCGGGGTGCCAGGTCAGCAGGATGTCGGTCCGGTCGCTGCTGACCTCTCGCCCGCTGCGGGTGGTCACCGGCGCCCAGGCGCCGCCCTCCTCCCGCTCCAGCACCACGGTGGGCGCGTCCACCATGGGATCGCCGCCGTTCCAGACCACCTGCACCACGTCCTGCACCCGGCGGACCTGGGCCGGCGGCGCCACGACCGGCTCCAGCCCCCGCTCCCGCAGCGGCGTGTACAGCTCCGCGGGCGCGCTGCTGGCCCAGGTGCCCGCGTCCGGCGTCGTGTCCGGCGGCACCGTGCCCAGCGGGAAGTCCAGGTAGGAGTAGTCGGTGGTCGGGTAGAGCCCCAGGGGGTCGGCGGGCTCGAGCAGCGGGTCGGACAGCCGCTCGTCGGCGAGCTGGAGCAGGCCCTCCAGCACGTGCTCGGCGCCCAGGGGCCCCCAGAAGGTGATGTTCGGCTCGTAGCCGCCGAGCAGCCAGTCCTCGGGCAACAGCAGGTAGCCCTCGTGGTCCTGGGCGTAGCCCACGGGCAGGGCGTGCTCGTAGCCCAGCTCGTCCTGGGCGCGGCGGCGGAACTGCTCGGCGTACAGGGCCGTCGTCTCGCCCGGCAGGAAGCCCAGCAGCGCCGTGTCGACGATCTCCTGGCCGTCGGCGGTGCGCATGGCGACCCCGTCCAGCCGCACCCCGGTCGTCTGGGCCCGCGTCATGTGCGGCAGGGGCAGGATGATCTCCTCGACGTCCAGGCCGAACAGGCCGAAGATCAGGCCGCTGATCAGCTCGACGTCCATGCAGCCGTCGTAGGGGAAGACCTCCGAGCCGATGGTGCCCGAGGAGAGCAGCGGGTCGTCGTAGCCGCAGAAGACGCCGCCGTAGGGGGCGTTGAACTCGTCGATGGGGCTGATGATGTGGCCCTCGTCGTCGTAGACCACGTCGTCGGGGTGGTAGTCCTCGTCCTCGGAGAGGGGGCTGTAGACCAGCTCGCCCCAGGGGCGGGTGACCGAGATCTGGTCGCGGTCCATCGAGATCCCGCGGCTGGCGGACTCGAGCACGATGGGCGCCGTCGAGGTGGGGGTCGCCGCCCACAGGTCGTAGACCGCCTGGGCGCCGTACTCGCCGATGGTCTCCAGGCGGGCCATGTCCTCGTCGGTGCCGGCCGGCGAGGCGTCGCCGCCGCCGCCCTGCATGTGCCCGATCACCAGCGGCTGGTCGAACAGCTCCTCGACGCCCCGCTCGATGCCGCCGGCGCTGTCGGTGGACTGCAGCGGGCTGTCCTCGGACAGCGTCGTGCCGTGCATGCCGAAGGTGAAGAAGAAGCCCAGCGGGTCGCCGGCCGCCGTGTCCACCCGCAGCAGCCACAGGTTGGGGTCCTTGTAGGCGCCGTCGGGGATGTCGTCGAAGAAGCCGAGCGTGTCGTTCTCGCCGCGCCGGTCGCGGTAGACCTGGTCCAGCGGGTCCCAGTCGCGGGCCAGGCCGATGCCGATGGCGGCCGCCTGCCGGCTCTCCCAGGCCTGGACGGCCAGGGCCTCGATGCCGCCGACCAGGCGCTGGAAGATCTCCTCGTCGTAGCGGTCGCCGCCCAGGTAGAAGCCCTCCTGGGGCGTGAAGTTCGCGACGGCGTGGTGGCTGTGGCTGGTGGCCAGCACCACCTTGCCCTCCATGTCCTGGCCGGTCGCCTGGGTCAGCCGCGCCTCCAGCGCGTCCACCAGCGCGTCCGAGCTGTAGATCGCGTCGAAGCGCGCCAGCAGCAGGGCCTGGTCGCCCGCCTCCAGCCACAGCACCTGGGCGCGGGCGGGGGTGTGCACGCCGACGCTGGGCACGAAGCCGACGGTGTAGGGCGTCTTGCGGTTGTCGACCTTGGAGCTGCCGCCCAGGTAGTTGCAGCGCGAGGAGAAGCCGCCCAGCGGCGCGCCGACCGGCAGGTCCAGCACGCCCTCGGCCATGCCGGCGACGGGGGCGCCGCCGGTGATGGTCAGGGGCGTGCGCGCCACCGGGTCGGGGGCCTTGTCGCAGGCGGCGAGCAGGAGCAGGGTCGGGATCATGGCGGCCTCGGTGCAGGACCGGCGGGAGGGGAGGGGGACGGCGCCGTCCCCCGAGAGGCAGGCGGCAGGGTAGCCGCAGTCAGCCGGACCGGTAGTCCTCGGCGTCCAGGCCGTACTGCTTCATCTTCGTGTACAGCGTGCGGCGCGTGATCCCCGCGGCGTCGGCCGTGCGGCCCAGGTGGCCCTGGTTGCGCTGCAGCACGCGCTGCAGGTAGGTGCGCTCGACCTGGGCCACGGCGCGGTCGGTGGCCAGCTTCATCGAGACGTTGTCGTCGACCGGCAGCATCGTCGGGCCGTCGGGCACCTGGGCGCCCAGCATGTCGGCGGGCAGCATCTCGGTGGTCACCTCGCCGCCGGCGCCGACGATGACCCAGCGCTCGCACAGCGACCGAAGCTGGCGCACGTTCCCCGGCCAGCGGTAGCGCAGGATGGCCTGCATCGCCTCGGAGGAGAGGGTCGGCGCCTGCAGGCCGTACTCCTGCGCCGCGTCCTCCAGGAAGTGCCGCGTGAGCAGCGGCAGGTCCTCCAGCCGCTCGCGCAGCGGGGGCAGCAGCACCGGGAAGACGTTGAGCCGGTAGAACAGGTCCTGCCGGAAGCGCTTGTCGGCGACCGCGCTCTCCAGGTCGACGTTGGTCGCGGCGATGATGCGCACGTCGACCTGGACCGACTCGTGCCCGCCCACCCGCCGGAAGCGCATCTCCTCCAGCACCCGCAGCAGGTTGACCTGGACGTTGAGCGAGGTCTCGCCCAGCTCGTCCAGGAACAGCGTGCCGCCGTCGGCCATCTCGAAGACGCCCTGCCGCCGGCCGCTGGCGCCGGTGAAGCTGCCCTTCTCGTGGCCGAACAGCTCGCTCTCCAGCAGCGACTCGGTGAAGGCGCCGCAGTTGACGCTGATGAAGGGCTTGGTGCTGCGGCGGCTGCGCTCGTGGATGGCGCGGCTGACCAGCTCCTTGCCCGTGCCGGTCTCGCCGCGGATCAGCACGGTGGCGTCCGTGGTCGCCACCGCCCGGATCTGGTCGAAGACCCGCAGCATCCGCGGGCTCTGCGTCAGCATGTGGCTGAAGCCGTGGCGATCGCGCACCTGCTCGCGCACCCGGGCCAGCTCGCGGCTGCCCTGCGCGTCGGCCAGCGCGGCGGCCACGGCCTGGACCAGGCGGGCGCGGGCCGCGGGTGCGGCCAGCACGTCCAGGGCGCCGCGGCGCACCGCCTGCACCCCCAGGTCCATGTCGGCCCGCTCCAGCATGGCCAGCACGGGCACGCCGGGCGCCCGCTCCCGCAGCAGCTCCAGCAGGCGCACGCCCGGCAGGTCGGGCAGGTCCAGGCTGGCCAGCACCAGGTCGGGCACGATGTCGGGCAGCAGCGACAGCGCCTCGCGCGCCGAGTGCGCGACCAGCACCTGCCGCCCCTCCTGCTTCAGCGCGCCCTTGGTCCGCGCCGCCGACAGCTCGGTCGGGTCGATCACCAGGACCGTCTGCCGCGCGGGCGCCAGCTCGCTCTTGCTGTCCACGACCCGTGCCATGGCGTAGGTTCCAGCCCCTCGGGTGCCCCGCGTCAGCCCGCGCCCCGAGCAGGCCAGGAGAGCCCGTGACGGCGCGCCGCGGAGCCGACAGCGTAGCAGAGAGCAGGGCCGTTCCGGCGGTGCAAGGCGGCGACGTGGTGGTCTCGCCGCGGGGCGAGGCGCTGTGGGCCGTGACCACCCTGCTGCTCACGCTGCACAGCGGCGCCGTGCCCTGGCGGCGCGCGCTGGGCAGCGAGCTGGGCGAGGCCGACAACCA
Organism: Myxococcota bacterium; assembly: GCA_023150805.1. Taxonomy (GTDB): domain Bacteria; phylum Myxococcota_A; class UBA796; order UBA796; family UBA2385; genus UBA2385. The sequence continues at coordinate 8,703 of JAKLKF010000075.1, forward strand.
CCTGTGGATGTGGTGGCGGTCCAGCCGCTGGCTGGTCGGGCAGCGGGGGCCCTGGACCGACCTGCCCGTCGGCGAGGCCCTGCCCCTGATGGACCCCGCCCACCTGCCGCCCTACCTGCTGGGCGCGCTGATCGACCCGGTGGTCGGCTGGAACCTGGTCGCCGCCTGGGCCGTGCTGCTGGCCATGACCGGCGGGCGGCTGCTGGGCCGGGAGCTGGGCGGGCCGCAGGCCGGACCCCTGGCCGGGACGGTGGCCATGGTCGCCTGCGGGGCGTCCCCCTTCCTGGCCGGCGTGATCGACTTCGGCATCACCGAGGCCTGGGGCCTGGGCTGGCTGGGCCTGCACGCCGGGCTGCTCCTGCGCTTCGCGCGCACCGGGCGGACCCGGGACGCCCTGCTGGCCGGCCTGTGCCTGGGCGCGCTGGCGCTCACGGGCGCCTACGCCGCGCTGTTCGGGCTCGTCGCCGAGGTCGGGCTGCTGCTTTGGGCGCTGTCCCGCGGCGGGGCGCGCCGGCTGCCCGGGCTGCTCGCGCAGGGGCTGCTCGCGCTGCTGATGGCGCTGCCGCTGGCCTGGGTGACCGCCGGGGCCGCCCCCGCCTGGCAGGGCCGCTTCCACGCGCCCTCGCCGGTGCCTCCGCCCCCGCGGCCCGACTGGCGAGAGCTGCCCGTCTTCGGCACCGACCTGCTCAACCTGCTGCTGCCCTCCTGGGAGCGGGTCGACCCCAGCAAGGCCGTCTACCTCGGCCTGCCGGTGCTCCTGCTCGCGGCCTGGGGCCTGCTGCGCCGCCCGCGGCAGGTCGGCCCGCTCCTGCTCACCGCGCAGGCCCTCCTGCTGCTGGCCCTGGGCCCCTGGCCCGCCGTCGCCGGCCGCCCGCTCGGCATGCCCGGTCCTGCCTGGCTGCTGGCCCAGGTGCCCACCCTGCAGGGCCTCTCCCACTGGCACCGCGCCGTCGGCCTGGCCGTGCCCCTGCTCGCCGCCGCCGCCGGGCTCGGCGCCGCGTCGCTGGGGCCCCGGCTGCGCGCCCCCGCCGCCGGGGCGCTGTGCGGCCTGCTGCTGCTCGACGGCCTGCTGCTCGGCCAGACCCCCTGGCCCCGGCGCAGCCACCCCGTCGACGCCCCCGCCGTGCTGCTCGCCGCCGCCGCCCTCGCCCCGGCGCAGGGCCCCCGCGGGGTCATCCAGCTCCCCTTCGACAACGGCCGCGCCATGTTCAGCGCCGAGCCCGCGCGCCTGTACGACCGCTGGCAGGTGCACCACGGCCTGCCCCGCGCCGAGAGCTACGAGTCCCGCGACACCCTGCTCGCCCGCTCGCCCCTGGTCGCCGGCTGGCAGGCCGCCACCGGGCTGCCGCTGACCCTGCCGCCCGAGCAGCGCCCGCCCCCCGCCATGCGCGACCGCCCCCCGCTGACCGAGCCCGCCGCCGTGGTGCAGGAGGTCCGGCAGCTCCGCGCCTGGGGCTACGGCTTCGTCGTCCTGCACCCGGGCCGGGCGCCCGACGCGGCCGCCGCGCGCGCGGCGGTGGAGGCTTCGCTGGGCTCGGGGATCGAGGTGGAGGGCGAGGTGCTGTGGACGCTGCCGGAGGGGTAGGGGAGGGGGGAGCCTACAGCCCCGACCGGCTGCCGGTGAACATCAGGGTGCGGTGGGACCCGGTCTCTTCCGGTTCGTGCCCGGCGGGCTGGATGTACAGGCCCATCACAAAGTCGTCGACGCCGTCCCCGGTGAAGTCGAGGTCGGTCACGAGTGGCGGAGTCGGGTCGTATTTCCCCCATGCCCGGTCGGTGGGGGCGTGGATCTCGCCGCGCGCCAGGTCCTGCCAGGACCAGGCGCCGGGCTCGGGCATGGACGCCAGGGCCACGATGGGGATGGAGGCATCCTCCACGCCGCTGGTGTCGACGTACTCGATGCCCATCACCAGCTCGGGCTCGCCGTCGGCGTCCATGTCTCCCATGCAGGTATCGACGATGGGATAGACCCCTTCCTCGCCGAGGATCCGAAGGGCGGAGTCGCCCAGGTCCTGGAAGCCGTCGACCCAGTCCCAGGCCACCGAGCCTGCGGTCGCTGCCTCGGACGTCTCGGAGTCCTCCCACAGGGTGAAGACGAACAGGCGGCTGTCCCCGGCGGATGTCGGGCACGCGACCGCGTTCGTGTACAGCTCGGCGCTGGTGTCGTCGGTGGACCACAGCTCGCCATCCGTGTCTTCCATGGCGCGATCCGCGTGGAAGGGACCCAGGTAGACGGCAGCGAACCTGATCGTGGCGGAGTGGCCGTAGTTGACGAGCAACAGGTCTGACAGTCCATCTCCATCGACATCCGCCACGCTCCCATCTGCCAGCCCGCTCACCCAATCCGATGTCCAGGTGAGTGCAGGAGCGTCCTCCAATCGTTGCTCTCCGGTGAGGGTCTCCACGGTGGCGAAGTGGATGATGGTGGACGAACTCTCGTGGTAGTTCGGAATGAGGATGGTGTGTTCGCCATCATCATCGGGGCTGGTGATCCACGGGCGGCTCGCGACGAAGAATGCGTTGTCCTGGTCTTCCAGGTAGGCGGAATCGCCCAGGTCCACGTCGCCCTCCAGGGGGCCAGAGGCGAAGTACAGACGCGATGGGACCGTCGTCCTGGGGGGCGCGATCCAGTTGTTCACCGAGACCACCATGTCGACATGCCCGTCGCCGTCCAGATCATGGTTCGCGTCCGCCCCTGGAAGGGCGGACACATCGAAGCTGCCGGTCCGGCAGTCCACCGGCGCCGCCAGGCGCGCCAGGCTTCGCGCTCCCGCGGACTCGGTCCCCGTGGCCGCCATGGATGTGACATACACATCGACGAAAGTCTCTCCAGGGCCGCAGCCCTGGTCGTTCCTGGTATACCAACCCAAGGCCAGCTCGGGCTGGCCATCACCGTCCACGTCCGCCACGGTCCCCAAGGGCAGGGCCCGGGCGTCGGGGTTCATCGACAGGATCTCCAGCCGCGGGTCGACGACGTCCCAGGTTCGGTCGATGCCGCAGGCGCCGGGCAGCCCGTCACAGTCGTCGTCGATGCCGTTGCCGCACACCTCCTCGGCGTCCGGATGGATCGAGGGATCACCGTCGTCGCAGTCGTCTCCCCTCGGCCAGGCATCGCCGTCCGCATCGAAGTCGTCTCCCCCCAGGCAGTCCTGGTCCACCCCGTCGTACCACAGCTCTTCTGCGCCGGGAAACGCCTCCGGATCGTCGTCGTCGCAGTCCCCGGGCTGGAGCGCGTAGCCATCGGGGCAGGCGCAGGCGGTGAAGGTCATGTCGTCGATACCCCAGCCGTCCACGTCGGCGTCGCGGTAGCAGGTGATCGGCGGGAGCAGGTCGGGGGGATCGACGTGGCCATCACAGTCGTCGTCGTCTCCGTTGCACAGCTCCTCGGCGCCGGGAAACACCCCGGGGTCCTGGTCGTCGCAGTCCCCGTCGATGGTGACGTGGTAGGGCGGAGCGACGCAGGCCGTGGCCGCCTCTCCCGCGCCGAAGCCGTCTCCGTCCGCATCAGCGTACCAGGCGGTCGCCGGGCAGTCCGCTCCCGTTTCGCCGCCGACCGACGACGAGGAGTCGGTGCAGGCCAGGAGCAGGAGCGTCAGGTGGGACATTCGTGGAGATCCGCAGTGAGTGAGTACTCACAGGACTCCTGCGGACTGCAGTAGTCCGTGTCCGGACCGCCGTCGATGGCGTCGTCCCCCAGACCCTGGAGCCGATCACCCCCCGTCCCGCCGTTGAGCGTGTTGGTTCCGCCATCATCGACGACATCATCTGCACCGGCCCCCGCGTGCACCAGGTCATCGCCGGCCCCCGTGCACCCGCGGTCTGCACCGGCCCCTGCGTCCTCGTAGTCATCTCCTTCGTGGCTGGCGATGGCGTACGCATCCAGGTCCGTCGTCTCGGTCACGTCCAGGTCGCAGACGACCGTGACCAGGCCGCCGACGGTGACCGGGGTGCCGATCTCGTAGCAGTCGTCGTCCGGATCCGGGTCGCAGCCGTCGGTGGGGCAGATGGCCCACGCGCGCCCGGGGAGGACCGCGGTCCCCAAGATCAGCGTCAGCGCAAGAGGCGAGAGGCGCGAGCGCGCGCGGCACTGGAGGCCGCGCTGGGCTCGGGGATCGAGGTGGAGGGCGAGGTGCTGTGGACGCTGCCGGAGGGGTAGGGGAGGGGGACAGTCTCTACCCGTCCGTCCGCCAGTACGCCGTCCCGTCCTTCTCCCGGGCCATGAAGCGGTAGTCCACCAGGTAGCGCCGCAGGGCCGCGACGTCCTCGTGCGCGGGCTCCAGCAGGGCGTTGACCTGGCGCTCGGTGTAGTGCTGCCCGGGCTGGAAGCGCTCCACGAGCTGGCGCAGCACCACCAGCTTGTGCTTCTCCTTCTTGGGGATGCGGCGGAGCACGGTGTGATGGGCGTCCTCGAAGTAGTGATCCAGCAGGGCCCGGGCCTCGTCCTTGTGGATCCGCGTGCGATCGTCGTCGACCGGCAGCGCTGGGTGGAAGGTGAGCAGCTCGCTGTCGGGGGACATCTGTGACTCCATCAGGGTGAGCAGCGCCAGGAGGATCCGCGCCTCCTGCGCCCGCTGCTTGAGCTGGTGGCGGTGGTTGCGGACCGTGGACAGTGCCCGCCCGCCCAGGGCGGTCGCGATCTCGGCGTCGGAGGCGCCGGCGCCGGCCTGCGAGAGCAGGGTCACCTGCACGTCGGACAGGCCGTGCGCGGCCTTGCCGCGGGCGATCAGGGCGGCGAAGGGGCCACCGTGGGCCTGGGCCAGGTGGTGGCGGATGGCGCCGCGGGCCGTGAGCAGCAGCGCGCCGTCGGGGTGCACCTGCCCCCGGGCGAAGCGGGTCGCGCAGTGCAGGCAGGCGTGGTGGTCGGCCGTGGAGACGTAGCCACGGACGAGGTCGTCGAGGGTCGCGGCGCCGAGCGGGGGAGGGGAGTGGCTCATGCGGTGTCTATAAAAGGATAGACGAATGTCCGCAACGTCTACTCTGTCACGAGGGCCAGAAGAACGGGATGAGCACGCTCACCAGCACCAGCAGGATCGCGCTCAAGGGTGCACCGACCCGCAGGAAGTCGGTGAAGCGGTACCCGCCCGGCCCGTAGACCATCGCGTTGGTCTGGTAGCCGACGGGGGTCATGAACGAGGCCGAGGCGCCGAACATGACCGCCACCAGCAGGGCGAGGGGGTGCAGCTCCAGCGCCGCGCCCGTCTGGATGGCGATCGGCGTCAGCACGACCGCCGTGGCGTTGTTCGACATGATCTCCGTGAGCAGCGTGGTCACCAGGTAGAAGACCGCCACGACGAGCACCGGCGAGAGGCCCTGGAGGTTGTCGGCCAACTGCGCCGCGATCCACGCCGAGGCGCCGGTCTCGTCCAGGGCCACACCCAGGGGGATGCTGCCGGCCAGCAGGAAGACCACGCCCCAGTCCAGCTCGGCGAAGACGTCCTTGATGCGGACGCAGCCGGTGAAGATCGCCAGGACCGCGCCCACCGCCGCAGCCACCCGGATCGAGGTGATGCCCAGGCCCGACAGCGCGACGACGCCCACCAGGAGGCCCCCGGCCACCAGCTTGCGCCCCGGGCTGTGGGGGCGGAGGGGCACCTCGCTGACCCCCACCATGCCCGGCGTGCTGGCCAGGTTCGTGAGGGCCTCCGGGGACCCGTGCACCAGCAAGATGTCGCCGACCTCGAAGCGGATGTCGCCCAGCCGGCGCTGCACCGAGCGGCCATGGTGCTGCACCGCCAGCACCGTGCACCGGAAGCGCTGCTGGAAGCGCAGGGCATGCAGCGTGAGGCCTTCCAGGGGCGAGCCGGGCGCGATCAGCACCTCCACCAGGCGGGCCGCGGCGGACTCGATGGTCGCCGCACCGTCCGGCGGCCGGCCCGGCACCCCCAGGCCGAAGCGGCGGGACAGGCGCAGCAGGTCCTGGGTGTCGCCCTGTGCGTAGAGCCGGTCCCTCGCCTCGAGCGGGAGGTCGGGGTCTGGCTGCCACATCACCCGCTCGCCGCGCTGGATCCCCAGCACGGTCACGTCGTAGTCCCGGCCCCAGCCCAGCGCCGGCAGGGTGCGGCCGACCGCGGAGGAGCCGGCCGTGACGCGCAGCTCGGCCAGGAAGTCCCGCACGCCGTACTTCCCGGACAGGCCCACCGTCGCCTCGCGCTGCGGCAGCAGGCGCTGCCCCACCGTGGCCAGGTAGAGCAGGCCCACCCCGGTCACGACGATGCCCAGCGGCGCGGCCGTGAACATCGTCAGCTCCGTGATGCCGCGCGCGTGGGCCATGCCGGCGACCAGGATGTTGGTCGAGGTGCCGACCAGGGTGACGGTGCCGGCGAGGATGGTCGAGTAGGACAGCGGGATCAGGTAGCGGGAGGCGGGGAGGGCATGCCGGCGGGCCTGGTCGAGGAAGAGGGGCAGCAGGACGACCACCACCGCCGTGTTGTTGAGGAAGGGGGACACTCCCGCGGCCACCAGGCACAGGATGACCAGGCGCGTCTGTGGGCGGCGAACGGGCAGGCGCCCGAACAGGCGCGCGAGGTCCTCGACGACGCCGGCGTGCGACAGGCCCATCGACAGGACGAGCATGGAGGCGACCGTGACGGTGGCCTCGCTGCTGAAGCCCGAGGTCGCCTGCTCCGCGTCGAGCACGCCCGTGGCCAGGAGCACCGCCGGGATCCCGAGCGCGACCTGCTCCGCCGGGAACCGCTCCCAGGCGAACAGGACCAGGGCTGCGACCACGATCCCCAGCACCAGGAGCATCTCCCAGGTCAAGACGCGCCTCCGACGCAGGAACCTTGGGCGAGTGTACCTTCCATGGTCTCGGCCGACAGCGGTGCGGACGACGCCTCCGCGCCCCCCCCCCCCGGCGGCGCCTCGGCCATGCCCCGTCGACCCGCCTCAGACCGCGATGCGGACCTCGCAGGCCCAGCTGCCCTCCTCGTCCTCCACCACGGCCATGACGGGCGCATCCTCGACGAAGGGATCGGCGTCCAGGTAGGGGTCGCCCTCGAAGTAGAGCTGGGTCGTCAGCCGGTGGACGCCGGCCACCCGGACCATCAGGTGCAGGTGCGCGGGCCGGAACTGCGAGCCGTTCAGGTAGTAGCCGGGGACCATGGTGGTGAAGCGGACCCGGCCGTCGGCGTCGGTGGTGCCGATCCCGCGGTAGCGCATCGCCGCGCTGCTGTTGTCGTACTCGCCGCCGGGATCGGCCTGCCACAGGTCGATCTCGGCACCCGCGAGGGCCCGGCAGTCCAGGTCGACGACCTGGATCGCCAGGGAGAGCCGCGTGCCGCTGTCGCCGGGCTCCACCAGGTCGGTCCGGGCGGGGGCGCCCTCGCGGTAGAAGGGGCCCTCGATGTTCTCGTCGGTCGGCGGGCAGCTCCCGGCGCCCCCCCCGTCGCCGGTGAGGGCGGCGGTGTCGCCGTCCCTGGTGCGGCCCGCGCAGGCGGCGGCGGAGCCGACCAGGACGACTCCTCCCAGGCGGAGCAGGCTGCGGCGGTCCAGGCTGTGGCTGGGGCGACGGGTCACGGGCACTCCTCTCCCCGGAAGGTAGCCGGGAGCACCACGACCCACAGCCCCGCCGCCGGCCGCGGGCACGCCCTGATGGCCTCGCGCCGCAGAGGATACCGGGCCCGCATGACCCTCCCGCTCCTCCTGCTGGCCTGCTCCTCGTCCCCGGCCCCCTCGGGCGGCGCCGACCCCGAGGCGCCCGGCGTCCTGGTCCTGGCCGGCGGCGGCACCGAGGGCGAGGTGGGCGACGCCTCCGCCTGGAGTGCCAGGCTGTACGGCGCCCTGCTGGAGGGCGGCGACGTCACGGGCGACGGCCGGGTGCGCGTGGTGGTGCTCTCCACCGCCGAGGAGACCGACTGGCTGCCGCAGTACCTGGTCTGGCTCGGCGCCGACGAGGCCGAGAACCTGCGCGTCGGCAGCCGCGAGCAGGCCCAGGCGGCCGACCCGTCGGAATACGACGCGGCCTTCCTCAAGGGCGGCGACCAGGGCGAGTACTACGACCTGTGGAATGACACTGCGCTGGAGGACGGTTTGTTGGCGCTGCACGCCCGCGGCGGCGGGATCGGCGGCACCAGCGCGGGCGCGATGTCCCAGTCGCAGTGGGCGCTGGCCGGCGGGCAGGACCTGGTGAGCGACGACGTGCTGGCCGACAGCCACAGCCCCTACCTGGACGACGCGGACGGCGGCAGCGGGGTCCACGACGACTTCCTGGGCCTGCTGCCGGGTGCCCTGGTCGACACGCACTTCACCGAGCGCGGGCGGCTGGGGCGGCTCTTGGGGGCGATGGCCCTGGCCCGGGAGCAGGGCGCGCCCGACGACCTGCTGGGGGTCGGGCTGGAGCAGCAGACGGGCATCGTCGTGCGCGACGGCGTGGTGACCGTGCACGGGGTGGGCGGGGTGAGCCTGCTGCGCGGGGGCAGCTTCGTGAGGGAAGATGGAGTACCGCTGCGGGCGACGGATGTGACGCTCCAGGTGCTGACCGAGGGCGGCAGGTTCGACCTGGACAGACTCGACCTGGACAGTGGCGAGGGGATGACCCGGCCGGACGGCGCGGTGGATGTGACACCCACCGCCCCCGGGGCGAGCGAGGCGGCGGCCTGGGCGGTGGACGGGGACCTGCGCACCCACGAGGAGCGCTGCGCATTCGTGGCCGAGCGGGACCCCCGGCCCTTCACCCTGCGCGCCGGGCAGGACGCGCCCCTGCTGGACGGGGCGATCTGCCTGACGGGCGCGCACGAGTCCGACGACCGGGCCACGGTCCAGGAGGCGGCCCTGGCCGCGCTGGCGGCGGCGCCGGGGGCCGGGGCCTTCCTGGTGGCTTTCGAGTCGTCGTTGGAGCGGGCGGCGGCGGACGGCGACACCGTGCGCTTCGCCGACAACCCCGAGGTGGACGGAGCCGAGCGCGCCACCATCGTGCTCGACGGCAGCGCGGTGGAGTGGACCAGCGCCTCGCCCCTGCCCAGCCCCTACGACCTGGGGGACGGGAGCCTGCACGCCGTCGGGCTCGGGCCCCTCACCGTGCACGTGCTGGCCGACAGCGCCGGCACGGGGGTCACATGGGACCAGCGGGCGCGGGCCGTCATCGGCTGGTGAACGAGCTACCTGGAGGGTCCCGCCGAGGTCCCCATGCTCCTGCTCGCGCTGCTGGCCTGCGCGCCCCGCGCCACCCTCGCGCTGTACGAGACGGCGCCCGTCGAGACCACCCTCGACCACGCCGACCTGCCCGAGGCCTGGCAGGTCTGGGGCCAGGCCATCGGCGAGGCGCAGGCGCGCCTGGACCTGGCGCACTTCTACGCCAGCGAGCAGGAGGGCAGCCGCCTGTCGCCCGTGATCGCCGCCGTCGAGGCCGCCGCCGACCGCGGCGTGGCCGTGCGCTTCCTGGCCGACGCGAAGTTCCAGAAGACCTACCCCGAGACCCTGGCGCGGCTGGACGCCCGCGACGGCATCGAGGTCCGGCTGCTCGACCTGTCACAGCGCACCGACGGCGTGCTGCACGCCAAGTACATGCTGGTCGACGGGACGGTCTTCCTGGGCAGCCAGAACTTCGACTGGCGCAGCCTGGAGCACGTGCAGGAGCTGGGGGCCAGCCTGGACCAGCCCCAGGTGGTCGCGGCCTTCCAGGACGTCTTCGAGGCCGACTGGGCGCTGGCCGGCGGGGCGCAGGCGGTGGCGGCGAAGGCGGCCCTGGAGGCCCCGGTGGTGGCGCGCTTCGGCGGCGAGCGGGTGACCGTCCTGCCCGTGTTCAGCCCCCAGGGCCTGCTGCCCGACCCCGACCTGTGGGACCTGCCGCGCCTGGTCGCGATGATCGACGGGGCCCAGCGCACCGTGCGCGCCCAGATGCTGTCCTACGAGACGCACATCTACGGCGGCGGCGAGTTCACCGAGCTGGACGCCGCCCTGCGCCGCGCCGCCGGGCGAGGGGTCCCGGTCGAGCTGCTGGTCAGCCACTGGAACACCCGGAAGTCCAAGGTGGGCGACATCAAGGAGCTCGCCCGGGTGCCGGGCATCTCGGTGCGCTTCGCCACCATCCCCGAGCACTCCTCGGGCTTCATCCCCTTCGCCCGCGTCGTGCACAGCAAGTTCCTGGTCGTCGACGGCCAGCAGGCCTGGGTCGGCACCAGCAACTGGGGCGGCGACTACTTCTACAAGAGCCGCAACGTCGGCCTGCTGGTCGACGGCGCCGCCTTCGCCGCGCGGCTGGACGCCTTCTTCCTGGACCTGTGGACCAGCCCGTATACGCAGGCGCTGGACCCCTCCGCCGACTACCCCGAGCCCCGCACCCGGGAGTGAACATGCCCCGCATCCCCCAGGCCGACCGGGTCGACCCGCGCTTCCCCGAGCGCTGGTCGCCGCGGGCCTTCGATCCCCGCCCCGTCGACGCCCAGGACCTGGCCGCGCTCTTCGAGGCCGCGCGCTGGGCCCCCTCGGCCAGCAACGAGCAGCCCTGGCGCTTCGTCTACGCCGACGGCGGGCCGGGCCTGGACGCGCTGCGGCAGGTGGTCAACGACAGCAACCGCCGCTGGGCCGGAAAGGCGCCCGTGCTCTGCGTCGTCTTCGCCCGCCGCACCTTCGAGAAGAGCGGCAAGGACAACCGCTGGGCCCCCTTCGACGCCGGCGCCGCCTGGCAGAGCCTGGCCCTGCAGGCCCGCAGCCTGGGCCTGGTCACGCACGCCATGGGCGGCTTCTCGGTGCAGGCGGCCCACGACGCCTGCGGGATCGCCCCGGAGGAGGCCGAGGCGATCTGTGTGATCGCCATCGGCCACCCCGGCCGGGTCGAGGAGCTGCCCGAGGACCTGGCCAACCGCGAGGCGCCCAACGGCCGGCGGCCCGTCGAGGAGTGGCTGCGCCGGCTGTAGGGGCAGGCACGGCCCTTGCGTTGCCGGAGGCCATGACCCGCCACCGCCTGCTCCGAGCCCTGCTGATGAGCCTCTCCCTCTTCCTGGCCGCCGCCGTCGCCCTGGACGCCCACGGCCGCCGCGCCCGCGTGGAGCCCGGCCACGACGCCATCGTCGTCGCCGGCTGCCGGGTGCTGCCCGACGGTCGCCCCAGCCAGGCCCTGGCCCGCCGCACCCGCCACGCCGTCGCCCTGTGGCAGCAGGGCGTGGCGCCCGTGCTGGTCTTCACCGGCGGCCTCGGCGCCGCGCCCATCGCCGAGAGCGAGGCCGCCGCCGCCCTGGCCCGCGAGCTGGGCGTGCCCGCGCAGGCCATCGTCACCGAGGGGCGCTCCACCTCGACCGAGGAGAACGCCCGCTACGCCGCCGCGGCCCTGCGCGACGCCGGCCTGCCCCACGGGCGCATCGTCGTGGTCAGCGACAGCTACCACGTGTGGCGGGCGCGGCGGGTCTTCGCCCGGCACTTCGACCCGGTCGCCGGCGCGGGCAGCACGCCCGAGCCCGCCGTGCGGGTGCGCGGCAGCCTGCGCGAGGTCCTGGCGGTGGCCGGGTATGCGGCGGCGGGGCGCCTCTCGCGAGGGGAGAGGGGGATCTACCGGGGGTAGATGGGCTGAACCGGCCTCTTGCGCAAGGGGGCGGGAGGGAACCGCCTGGTCGCGCAAGGATCCGGGGTCCTGCGCCGAGGTGGTCGACGTGTCTGCTGCACGTACGCGGACGGTGGGCGGCGGAACGGGCCGGATCGTTGCGGAAGAAGGGGGTTCGTGGGGGCGGGCTTGCGGAAGAGGGGGGTTCGTGGGGGCGGGGAGGTGGGCCCGGACAGCTTCGTGGACCGGCGAGATGGGGCGGGTGGGGAGCCGGGCGGTGGCGCCCGCGGGGGAGGGGGCTGCCCACTTGCGGAGCGGAAGCAGGACGCGTGCGCCCAGGAGGTCATCGCGGTGGAAGGGGCCTCTGTCCTCGCGGCACGCGGAGCGGCTTGGGGCGGCCCCATGGCCTCGCGGGCCGGCGTGCGTCGCGCGCCATTCACCGGTCGGCTTCGCCACGCTGAGACAGCGGTCGCCGAGAGGCCCGCACGGCCGCCGGTCCGGCTGTCGCCGTGTCCCTCCCGGACGTCGCCGTGCTGGTCGTGCAGGCCCCACGGGCTGGTCAGGAGTCGAGCGACCGGTTGGGGGCGGCGCTCGGCGTGGAGGTCGGTCCAGGCGTGCACGACACGCAGGCGCTCGTCGTCGCCGAAGCTCCGGGCGGTGTCGCTGCCAGCGCGGCAGGCGCGCTCCCACCGCGCCTGGGTGGGCAGGGCGGAGTCGTCCTCCGCCCCCTGCCGACTCCCCATCCCGCGGCCGTGTCGTGGCTGATGAAGACCCGGGGCATCGCTCCCCTCGCGGGTGCGACGATACCGGGTCGACGCGCAGGTCAAGGGCGCTCCGGGCGAACCCCGCCCTTCCGTACCGGGGGCCGGATGAAACCCCTTCTTGCGTACCGATCCACGCGGCGGGGTCCTGCCAGCGCAGCCGTCAGCAACGAGATCGCTGCACTTACGCGGTGGCCGTGCCACCTGGGAAGGCCAGACGGGGGCCGATCGGTACGGAGGAGGGAGGTTCAGTCGTGGGGTGGTACGGAAGGGGGAGGTTCACCACCGTTGCGGTCTCCCGCGCCCGGGGCGAGGCCCCCCTCCCTCCGCGGGTCCCCCTCTCCCCGGCCAGCGCCGAGGAGAGGGTCCCCCCTTGTCAGACCGCCTCGTTCTCGAACACGGCCGCCGCGCCCATGCCGCCGCCGATGCACATGCTGACGACGCCGTAGCGGGTGCCGCGGCGCTTCATCTCGTAGAGCAGCGTCGCGGTGAGCTTGGCGCCGGTGCAGCCCAGCGGGTGGCCCAGCGCGATGGCGCCGCCGTTGACGTTGACCTTGTCCTCGGCGATGCCCAGCGCCTGCACGCAGTAGACGGCCTGGCTGGCGAAGGCCTCGTTGATCTCGTACAGGCCGATGTCGTCCAGCGTCAGGCCGGCGGCGGCGACGGCCTTGGGGATGGCCTCCTTGGGGCCGATGCCCATGATGGCCGGGTCGACGCCGACGACCTGGTAGGCGCGCAGCACGCCGAGCACGGGCAGGCCCAGGGCCTCGGCCTTCTGCCGGGCCATCAGCACCGTGGCGGCGGCGCCGTCGCTGACCTGGCTGCTGTTGCCGGCAGTGCTGGCGCCGTCGGTGGCGAAGGCGGGCTTGAGCTTGGACAGGCCGTCGGCCGTGGTGTCCGCGCGCACGCCGTCGTCGATGTCGACGGTGACGTTCTTCCACTTGCCGCCCTCGAAGACGCGGGTCTTCACGGGCACGATCTCGTCCTTGAAGCGCCCGGCCTCGATGGCGGCGGCGGCCTTGTGGTGGCTCTTCGCGGCGAACTCGTCCTGGGCCTGGCGGCTGACCGAGAACTTCCTGGCGACGTTCTCCGAGGTCGTGCCCATCGGGGTGTAGACCTCGGGCCGGGTGGCCATCAGCGTGGGGTTGGGCGAGGGGCGGTCTCCGCCCATGGGGATCTGGCTCATGGACTCGACGCCGCCGGTCAGCGCGACGTCCATCCAGCCGGCCTGGATGGCGGCGGCGGCCTGGGCCAGGCTCTGCAGGCCGGAGCTGCAGAAGCGGTTGATGGTCAGCGCCGGGACGGTGTCGGGCACGCCGGCGGCCAGGGCGGCGATGCGGGCGACGTTCATGCCCTGCTCGCCCTCGGGCATGGCGGTGCCGATGACGACGTCGCCGATCTCCTTCTTGTCCAGCCCGGGCACGCGGTCCAGCGCGCCCTTGAGCGCCGTGGTGAGCAGGTCGTCGGGGCGGGTGTCCTTGAGCGCGCCCTTCTTGGCCTTGGTGACGGGGGTCCGCACAGCGGCGACGATGACCACGTCGCGGGGGTTCTTGGCGGTCATGGGGAAGCTCCGAGAGGGGGAGGGGAGGGCCCGGGGCTGCCGGGCCCTGGAGAGGGGCCAGGCTCAGTTGCGCAGGGGCTTGCCCTTCATGAGCATGTGCTGGATCCGGTCGATGGTCTTCTGCTCGCCGCACAGCGAGAGGAAGGCCTCGCGCTCCAGGTCCAGGATCTGGTCCTCGTCGAACCAGGTGCCGGCCGGCACGTCGCCGCCGGTCATCACGAAGGCCAGCTTCTTGCCCACCGTCACGTCGTGCGGGGTCGCGTAGCCGCCCTCGGCCATCTGGTAGAGGAACAGCTCGATGGCGGCGCGGCCGCTGGCGCCGGGCAGCTTGAAGCGCCGCTTGCGGGGCGGGGCGTAGCCGGCCTGGACCAGGCCCAGCGCGACCTGCTTGGCGTCGTAGATGAGCTGGTCGGGGTCCAGCGTCAGCCGGTCGCTGGGGCGCAGGTAGCCGATGGCCCGCGCCTCCTCGGCCGAGGTCGCCACCGTCGCGAGCGCGATGTTCTTGTAGGCGGCCTGGACGAAGGGGTTGGGGTCGTACTCGGTGCCCTCGGGGATGTCGCCCAGGTAGCGGGACAGCATCTCCTTGCAGCCGCCGCCGGCCGGGATCAGGCCGACGCCGACCTCGACCAGGCCCATGTACAGCTCGCCGGCGGCCTGGGTGTGGGCCGACTGCATCGCGACCTCGGCGCCGCCGCCCAGGGTCAGGCCCCAGGGCGCGGTGACGACCGGGCGCTTGCTGTACTTGGCGCGCTGCAGGGTCTTCTGCAGCACCGAGATCATCTCGGACAGGTCGTCCCAGTTCTCCTGCATCGCGTTCATCGCGACGACCATGATGTTGGCGCCCGCCGAGAAGGCGTTGCCACCCTGGTTGCCGACGACCAGCGCCTCCCACTTGCCGGCGTCGAGCTGGTCGAGCGCCTGGATGTACATGCCGATGATGCCGTCATCGAGCGCGTTCATCTTGCTGCGGAAGGACAGGCCGGCGACGCCGTCGCCCAGGTCGTACAGCTCGGCCGAGGGGTTGCTGGCGACGACCTTCTTCTGGGCCTTGAGGTCCCGCAGGATGAGCCAGGAGGAGGGCTGCTCCATCAGCTTGGGCGAGGCGCTCTGCACGTCCCACCAGGTCATGCGGCCCTGCTCGTCGCGGGCGTAGAAGCTCTTGCGGCCGGCGGCCAGCATCTGCTCCACCCAGGCGGGCACCTGGAGCCCGTCGGCCTTCATGCGGGCGACGGACTCGGCGACGCCGATGGCGTCCCAGCTCTCGAAGGGGCCCTGGTCCCACGCGAAGCCCCAGCGCATCGACCGGTCGATGTTGACGATGTCGTCGGCGATCTCGGGGATGCGGTTGGCGCTGTAGATGAGCGTGTCGGCCATCACGGCCCAGGCGAACTTCGCCGCGGCGTCGTCGCCGGCGAGCACGGCCTTGACCTTCTCGGCGGCGCTCTCCTTGCCCTTGGCCTTGCCCAGGCTGTCGAAGCGGGGCTTGTCGGCGACGGCGTACTGCCCCGTCTCCAGGTTGCGGGCCAGGATCTGCTTGCTGCCGTCAGCGCCCTTGCCCTTCTGGTAGAAGCCCTTGCCGGCCTTGTCGCCGTTGGCGCCCTCGGCCACCATGCGCTCCAGCCAGGACGGCACCACGAAGCGCTCACGCGCCTCGTCGTCGGGGCAGCCGTCGTAGACGGTCTTGAGCACGTGGGCCAGCGTGTCGTTGCCGACCAGGTCGGCCGTGCGGAACACGGCGGACTTGGGCCGGCCCATGGCGGGGCCGAAGACGGCGTCCACCGCCTCCACGTTCATGCCGTAGGTGGCCATGTGGTGGAAGACGCTGACCATGCCGAAGGTGCCGATGCGGTTGGCGATGAAGTTCGGCGTGTCCTTGCCGAAGACGATGCCCTTGCCGAGCATGCGCTGGCCGAAGTCCGCGACCGCCTGGCCCACCTCGGGCAGGGTCTGCGGGTGCAGTACCAGCTCCAGCAGCCGCATGTAGCGGACCGGGTTGAAGAAGTGCATGACCAGGAAGTGCTGGCGCATCTCCTCGGGCATCTGCTCGCCCATGGCGGTCAGGCTCAGGCCCGAGGTGTTGGTGGCGACGATGCTGCCCTTGCGGCGGTTCTTGGCGACCCACTCGAAGACGATGTTCTTGATCTTGATGTTCTCGACCACCGCCTCGATGATCAGGTCGCACTCGGCCAGAAGCTTGCCGTGGTCCTCGTAGTTGGCCGGGGTGATCAGGCTGCCCAGCTCCTTCTTGTAGAAGGCGGCCGGCTTGAGCTTGCTGGCGTTCTGGATGCCGTCGATCGCCAGCTTGCTGCGGGGGGCGCCCGCGGGCAGGTCCTTGGGCACGATGTCGAAGAGGACGGAGGGCACGCCGGCGTTGCTGAGGTGCGCGGCGATGCCCTGGCCCATCACGCCTGCGCCGAGGACGGCGACCTTGCGGATCGGGAGGGGAGTGGCCATGGCTGCTCCGAGTGGCTGGGGGGGAGGGTTCGGTGGTCGGGGAGGGACTGAATGAACACTCATTCAGGGGACCTTGGGACGCTATCGCACCGGTCCCGGGCCAGCACGTGGCCGATGGTCACAGGCGTCCCCGACACGGCGAGGACGCCGTCCTGCACGTACGGATCGAGGTGCGACAGGCCGTCGGCTCAGGCCCGCAGCCGCGCCTCGTCCAGGCGGCGGCGCAGGTCGGCCAGGCGCTCGTCGCGCGGGAAGGCGCCGCGCGCGCGCTCCAGGCGCTGCTCGGCCCGCGCCAGTGCGCCGGACTCCAGCAGGCGCTCGACCGCGGCCACCTCCTCCTCGACGTGGCGGGGCAGGGGGCCGTTGAGGGCCTCCTCCAGCCGGAGCTGCTCGCGGGGGCGCTTGCCGGAGTTGCGCAGCAGCCGGTAGGCCTCGCGCGCCAGGGGCTCCTGGCGGCGGCGCAGGGCCTCGTCGGCGATGGCGATCAGCCCGTCGGGGTTGCGCTCGACCAGCGAGAGGATCTGCTGGCTGCGGGCCTGCCGGGCGGCCGGGTCCAGGTCGGCCAGGCCGAGCACCAGCTTGCGGGCCCGGGTGGTCGACAGGCTGCGGTGCATCGAGGGGCCCAGCGTCAGGCCCAGCACCACCAGGGCGACCGCCGCCATCCACGGGCGCGGCGTGACGCCGAGGGCGTCGAAGACGAAGCGGATGGCGGTCGTGAGGAAGTCGAAGCGGCCCACGGGGTCTCCGGGCGGGGCCTGACGCGACGACGCCCCCGGGGAGGGGGCGCTGGAATCTGCGATCCGTGGATCGGAGTCTACTCGGCGTAGACCTCGTTGGCCGGCGCGGCGGTCGCGTCCTGGGCGACGGCGACGGCCGCAGACAGGGCGAGCCAGCCGAAGGCGAGCAGGAGGAAGGCGGTGAGGAGGGGCGAGGTGCTGGGAGCCTCCTCGTGCTTCACGGTCAGGGAGCGGGCCATGGGGTCTCCGGCGGGGGCGCGGCGGGGGAGGGGAGGAGCGGGGAGGGGCCGGGCTCCGCCCCCACCGGTGGGGGATCCACGCGGCGTCCGAGGGGGAGGAGCGGAACCTCTATTAGCAATTCTCGGGCCAACTCTGCACGGGCCGGCGGCGGGCCACCGTGGCATGGTGGGCCGGTGCTGCGGATCCTCCACGTGCCCTGCGACCTGGCCGGCGGCGGCGCCGAGCGGCTGGTGCTCGACCTGTGCCGCCGGTCCTCGCCCGGCTTCCAGCACGCCGTCGCGCCGGTGCACGCCACCGGCCCGCTGCGGGCGGCGCTGGCGCAGGCCGGCGTGCCGATCCACGACCTGCACCGCCGCCGGGGCCGCCCGGGCCTGCGGGCGGTCCTGCGCCTGGCGCGCCTGGTGGGCGACTTCGACGTGGTCCACACGCACCTGTGGGCCGGCGACACCTGGGGCCGCCTGGGGGCCGCCCTGGGCGGGCAGC
Organism: Myxococcota bacterium; assembly: GCA_023150805.1. GTDB lineage: Bacteria > Myxococcota_A > UBA796 > UBA796 > UBA2385 > UBA2385. The sequence goes on from JAKLKF010000075.1 coordinate 26,412, forward strand.
GCCGGGTGCTGTGCACCGAGCACAACACCCGGCCCGAGGACCCCTGGCGGCAGCGCCTGAGCGTCGCGCTGCACCCGCTCTGCCGGGCGGTCGTGGGCGTGAGCGAGGCGGCGGCCGGGCTGTCGCTCCAGGCAGGGGTGCCCGGCGCCAAGGTGCGGGTGATCCCCAACGGCGTCGACCTCACCCGGTTCGTGCCCCGGCCGCCGCTCGACCGCCCTCCTCGGGTCGTGCTGGGAGTGGGCCGCCTGGCGCCACAGAAGGGCTTCGACCTGCTCGCGCGGGCGGTGCGGCGCGTGCCCGGCCTGCGCCTGGAGCTGGTGGGCGAGGGGCCGCAGGCGGAGGCGCTGGCGGCCGAGGGGGCCAGGCTGCACGGCTGGGTGCCGGACGTGGCGCCGCTGTTGGCGGCGGCGGACGTCGTCGCCATCCCCAGCCGCTGGGAGGGCTTCGGCCTGGTCGCCGTCGAGGCCATGGCCAGCGGCGTCCCGGTGATCGCCAGCGCGATCCCTGGCCTGGACGAGGTGGTCGGGGACGCGGCCCTGCGCGTGCCGCCGGAGGATGTCGACGCGCTGGCCCGGGCGCTGGGCCGCCTGGCCGAGGAGCCGGACCTGCGGCGCCGGCTGGCAGGGGCGGGGCCGGCCCGGGCCGCCGGTTTCTCCATCGAGCGCACGGTCCAGGCCTACGAGGCGCTGTACCGGGAGCTGGTGGCGGCCCGTTGACCGGCGCCTGCCGCAGTTGACCGGCTCTTGACGGGGCCGGCACGGGACCCCGCGATCTGCGAGCTATCGTGCCCATCCTCTACGATCCGCCCGGAGTCGCAATGACCGCGCCGCCCCCCACGTCGACGCCCGGCCTCGATGGCGTGGGGGATCCGCTGCGCGAGCAGCGCCTGCTCCGCCACCAGCGCACGCTGATGGAGTCCACGGACGACGGCGAGCGCGCCCGCGCCCACCTGGAGCTGGCGCGGCTGGCGCTGGCGGACGGACGGGTCGAGGGCAGCGTGCGCCACCTGCGCGAGGCGCTGCTGCTCGATCGGCGCCTGGACGCGGCCCGCGCGCTCCTGGCCGAGCTGGGGGAGACCTCGCGGGTCGCCGCGGTGCGCGGGGACCGCAAGGGCGCGGTGCGGGCCCTGCTGGGGCGGCTGCGGCGCGGTTGACCGGCGGCGCCACCGGGCTCAGGGCAGGGTGATCCCGGCCTCGCCCTTGACCTCGACGGTGTAGCCCTGGCCGGCCCACTCGGCGCCGACCGAGCGCGCCCAGGCGTCCAGCCCGCCGGGGACCAGCGGCTCGGGGCTGATCACCACGGGCCACTCGCCCTCCTCGACCGTGCACTTCTTGAGCTTGGGCTTGAAGGCGCGCAGCTCGGAGACCGCCTCGTCGGTGACGATCCAGCGCTTGCCGGGCTCGGTGATCTCGACGGTGTGCAGCACGGCCGTCTTCACGCCCTTGCAGTCGGCGCGCTCCACCGACAGGCCACCCCAGCGGAAGGAGCCGCCCTGGACCCGGTCGGGGAAGACGACCGGCAGCAGGCGGGCGGCCGAGGCCTCGGCCCCGGCGGCGACCAGCCGATCCGCCACGGCGCGGGCCTTGTCCGGCGAGACGGACTCGGCGATGGCCACCAGGGCGGCCTCGATGGAGGCCTGGTTCTCGGGGCTGATCGACGCGCCCAGCTTGGGCGCCACCGACTCGTCCATCTTCATCAGGATCGCGTCGAAGGGGCCGTGCTCGTGCGAGGCGATGGCGGCGTCCTTGAGCGCGGGCAGGGCGCCGGGGCCCTTGCGCGCGACGTAGATGCCCATCAGCAGGTCGTACTTCTCGTCGTAGGAGCTCTTGGGGGGGCTCTTGAGCTGGCCCTCCAGCCAGCCGTCCAGCTCGGGGCTGGCGCAGTCGCTGAAGGCGTCGTCCCACTGCTGGAAGTCGACCGCCCGCAGGCCCATGTAGGCGCCCTGCAGGAAGGTGACGACCTTGGGGTGGTCGGCGCAGGCCGCGCCCACCTGGCTGGTGATCAGGTCGCGCGTGGCGTAGTCGCTGATCTTGGTGGGCATCAACCACACCGGGTTCCAGATGTCGGCGTCCACGGCCGCCAGCGAGAGCTGGACCAGGATCTCGCTGTCGGTCGCCCGGGTCATGAAGCGGGTGTAGTTCGCCCCGGCCTCGTCGCTGCTGCAGGCGGCCGCCGCGGCGAAGGCGGCGGGCAGCTCCTCGGGCTTGACGGTGTCGGCCTTCTTGATGAGGGCGTCGCACTTGCCGGCATGGGCCGCGGGGGAGAGCAGGGCGAGGGAGAGGGCGAGGGAGGAGATCATGGGCGAGGGCGTCTCCGTCGGGGAACCGGCGAGGGGTGGACGGGCGGGGAGAGGTCCGGGCGCGAGGGTGCACCCACCGGACCCCGGCGCGCGCGCCCCTTACCCGTGCTCGGCGGCCACGTCGAGCAGCCTGCCGCCGACGGATGGACACCTCCCCCGCCTCGCTCCTTCCGCCGGACCGCCGGACGGCGCGAAGGAATGCGCGGCCGCCCTCGCGGTTTTGCGGGCGGCTCGTGGCGGCGCTATGCTCGCCCTGGCACCGTCCCCGCCCTCGGACCCCGCGTCGCCGCCTGCGCGCGTTCATGGAGACTCGATGAAGACCCTGCTCTCGACCTTCGCTGCCCTCGGCCTGCTGACGGGCGTGGCCGTCGCCGACGACAGCCAGCCGCCGACCACCCAGGTCACCGAGACCACCGAGACCGCCCCCACCCCGCCCGCCGACGAGGACTGCACCAAGCTCGAGGGTGAGGCCAAGACCGAGTGCGAGGCCAAGAAGGCCGCCGCCGCCGAGGCCCCCACCGAGGAGAAGAAGGGCAAGTCGATGGAGAAGTCCAACGACAACCGCATGGAGTCCTACGTCAGCGACGAGTAGTCGCCGCCGGGACCGACCGTCGGACACCAGGGCCGGCCGCCAGCGATGGGGCCGGCCCTGCGTCGTTGTGGCCCGGCCGCCGGGCTCAGGCCAGGATCATCCGCGTGTAGGCGCCGACGAAGAAGGTCAGGATGATGAGGCCGATGAAGGTCTGGGTGGTGTTCAGGTAGCGCAGGCGGTGGTCGTCCTCGCCGAAGTCCCAGCCGGTGTTGAAGGCGCCCAGGCTCTGCAGGGAGATGTAGAACAGGCCCCAGAAGCTGATGTCGCGGATCGGCACGTCGTCGCCGTTGTACTGCATCACCGAGTCGGGGCAGATGACCCGGTAGAGCACGACGAAGAGCACGCAGAAGAACAGCGAGGTCCAGGCCAGGTTGCCCAGGTTGACGCCCCAGCCGAAGCCGATCTCGAAGAGCGGCCACTGGATGGCCCAGGTCGCCACCCCCGCGGCCCCGCCCCACATCCGCGCCGCCTTCGTCTCGGTGTGCTTGATCCACCAGTAGGCCCAGTCCTCGTCGCTGGTCATCGCGCGGTCGCCGAAGCTCTGCTTGAGGGCGACGTACTCGTCGACGACGCGGTCGGCGCAGATCTGGCGGACCTCGTCGTCGGACAGCTCGGCGTTGCGGCGCAGCCGCACGATGCGCGGGTCGCCCGAGACGTCCTGGCCGTCGACGCAGCCCTTGTAGAACAGGCGGTGGGTCTCGCCGGCCTGCCACAGCCAGGAGAGCGCGTCGTCCGCCACCACCTGGTCCCGGTCGATCTGGATGCTGGCGATCTCCGCGCCGTACATCGACATCGTCGCGCCGGGCTCGAAGGAGGCGTCCGTCATCACGATGCGGCCGGCGACGTTGGCGTCGTCCAGGATCAGCGTGTCGTGGAAGCTCGCCTCCAGCAGCGACAGCTCGTTGGCGAAGATGGTGCTGAAGTCGGCCTTGCTGTGCCAGGTCGTGCGCTCGAAGTGGCTCTCGCCCATGAACTGCGTGTTGTAGAACTCGGCCGTCGTGCCGCCGCCGGGCTTGCCCAGGGTGACGCGCTCGAAGATGGTGAAGCCCCCGAAGATCGAGTTGGCGAACGACAGGTTGCCGTCGATGCGGGCGATGAGGTCGTCGACGTGCTCGACGCCGTAGGAGGAGCGGGTCGTCAGGGGCGCGTCGGCGTCCTTGTCGCCCTGGTAGTCCCGGTACAGCGACAGCAGCCCGGTCGGGTCGTCGAGGTGCTGGGCGCGCGTGATGTCGTCGAGCGAGAAGCGCACCTTGCCCTTGAAGTGCACGTCGACGAAGGCCGCGTCCCCCTGGAGCCAGGCGCCGATGAAGTCCATGCCCGCCAGGCTCATCTCCTTGATCTCCAGGCTGTCCCGGACGACCGTGCGGCTCATGTTGAGCCGCCCGCCCAGGCTGCTGGCGTTGAAGGAGACCGGGCCGCGGAAGACGCTGTTCTCGAAGGTGGCGCCCCGCACCCACTCGCAGCGGTCGAAGTTCGCCGCCGCCTCGAAGGTCGTGCTGTCGAAGAAGACGTCCTGCTCGCTGTACATCCCGCGGAAGGTGACCGGCGCCAGGTAGCGGGTGTGCCCGAAGTACACCGCGTCGGTCATGTGGGAGCCCTTGAAGTTGGCGCCCTGCCCGAACACGCTGAAGCGGAAGTCGGCCGTCCCGGCGAAGACCGTGTCGCGGAAGTCGGCCTCGCCCTCGAAGAGCGCCATCGCGAAGAGCGCGTTGCGGCCGCTGACCTTGACGTCCTGCATGTTGACGCGGCCCAGGAAGATGCCGTCGCGGAAGGCCACCTCCTTGACCCGGCTGCCGGGGATGGTCCGGCTCTTGTTGACCTCGCCCTCCCAGGTCTTGCCCACGTCGACGTCCCCCAGCACGATGCTGCGCAGGACCAGCGTGTCGATGTCCCGATCGGGCACCAGCACCCGGCCGATCACGCAGCGCGACAGGACGATGCTGGGGGGCAGCGTGGGCGCCTTGGCCGCCGACAGGTCCAGGGTGTCGATGTAGCAGTAGGTGAGCTTGCCGCCCTCGGCGAGCAGGCGGTCCACCACCTGGTCGTCGGGGATCACCTCCAGGAAGCGGGGCTCGCCCTTCGTCGTCGTGTAGATCGGGACCTGCTCGCCCTGCCGGGCGCGCTCGACCCGGCCCTTGACGTCGGTGATGCCCTCCTGCACCAGCGCGTCCCGCTCGGGGTGCACGCTGGCGATGCGCAGGACCTGGATCGCCGTCTGGACGTCGGTCTGGAAGGCCTCCCGGTACTTGCCGGCGGCCCCGGCCGCGTCGCCCATCCGCTCGAGCAGCAGCGCCTCGCGCAGGGCACCCTTGACGGTCAGGTAGTGGTGCAGCTCGGCCCGGACCAGGGCCAGCTCGTACAGCCCGCGCGCCAGCTCGGTGTTGCCCTGCTCCTTCCAGTAGGAGGCGGCGCGGATCAACGCGCGCTCGTCCTCCACGTCGGCGGCGTCCTCCAGCTTCTGGATGGACACCGGCCGGCTGGACGAGGTGGCGTCATCGGCCAGCGCAGGGCGCCCGACCAGGAGCAGCACCGCGCAGAGCAGCGCGAGGAACGGGCGCATCGACTGGACCTCCGAGCTGTGGCCCCGCTCAGCGGACGGCGGGGTTCCGGCGCAGGACCCAGCCCTGATCGCCGGTCATCGTGGTGCTCGCGGTGTCGGGCGCCCAGAACATCACGTTGTCGGAGCCCTTGCCGGCGCACTCCTCGCGGTCCAGGTACGAGTTGCCGTCGGTGTTCGAGTCGGGGCCGCACTCCGGCGTGTCGGAGAGGGGATCGTGCTGTTCGCCCGTCTTCTCGGAGGTGTGGAACAGCCCGAGGAAGTGCGCGCCCTCGTGGGCGAGGATGAGCCCCACCTGGTCGGGGGCGGCCCGCAGGTCGGCGGTGGTGACCACCATGCCGGACTTGCTGGTGCCGGTGACCGTGGCGGCCCCGGGAGGGCCCGCGGCCAGGCCGATGATGGTCGCGCCGCTGCTGCTGGCGATCTCCTGCACGAAGAACACGGTCATGCCGCGCACCGAGCCGCCCACGTCCTCCTTGAGCAGCTCGCCCAGCTCGCTGCTGTCGTCGTCGGAGACGTCGACCACGGCGAAGCGGTCCACGTTGCCCGTGAAGTCGATGTAGTTGACCGCGCCGATCGACAGGCCGGCGTCCGCCCACAGGCCCTGGGCGAAGTCGAGCGCCGCCTGGAAGTCGGCGTCGTCGGGCGCCGTGCCGGCGTCCAGCCCCAGCCCGTCCACGCCCACGAAGACCACGTTGAGGTCGACGGTGGCGGCGTCCGAGACGGCGTCCGTCCGGTAGACCACCGCGCAGTCGATGGTCTTGGGCGTGCCGCCCGAGGCGATCCAGGCGTTGAAGGTCCACGCGCCGCCCGTGACGTCGTGGTCGGGCGAGACCGGGAACAGCACGGGCAGGTAGTCGTCCAGGTTCCCGACGCGCATCTTCGTCGGCGCGTACTCGTCGTGGAAGCTGTTCGTGTAGTAGTTGGCGCCGGCCGCGTCCTTGATCTGCCAGGCGGTGCCGAGCACGTCGTAGCCGTAGTCCCCGCAGTGGACCAGCACGCTGCTGGCGGCGTCGGGCACCTCCAGCGGGATGTCGCCGGTCAGGCCGCCGGTGTCGGTGGTGAAGCTGCCCAGCGACTGGGTCTGCAGGCCGTCGGCGCCGGTCGCGCCGGTGTCGTCGCCGTCCTTGTCGCCGCAGGCCAGCAAGGTGCCGATCAGGAGGATGAGCCAGGTCATGGAGGGGGCTCCGAGGAGAGGCGAGGTTCGGCGAGGCGCCGCCGGGGAGGGGTCAGTCCGCCAGGGCCTTGCGGATGGTCGCGGCCACCTCGGCGTTGGCCTCGAGCGTCAGCCGCTGGCCCAGGGCCGAGCGGGCCGCCTCGCTGCCCACGCCGTCGAGCGCGCGGACGGTGGCGATGCGGAGCTGCACGTCGCTGGCCGCCAGGGCCGGCTGCAGCAGCGGCACGGAGGCGTCGCCCCAGCCGTTGGCCAGCGCGTAGGCCGCCTTGCGGGCCAGCAGCGTGTCGCCGCCGGTCAGCGTGCTGCGGAGCAGGGCCTGGCTTCCCTCGGACGGGAACCAGCCCAGGGCGTGCACGGCGCGGGCGCGCGTGGTCGGCACCAGGCTGTTGTCCTGGGCGATCTCCATCAGCTCGCCCTCGACCCCGGCGCCGATCGCCTGCAGCTCGGCGGCGGTGGGCACGTCCTCGACGCCGGCGAGGGCGGCCAGCACCGGCGCGCGCAGGTCGCCGGCGAGTGCAGGGGAGGTCGCCGCGAGTGCGAGGGGCAGCGCGACGGCGAGGGCCAGGGCGGTGTGGGCCAGGGCGGTGTGGGCCAGGGCGGGGAGGGCACGGCGCATGGGTCGGGCTCCGGGTCGGGAGGTCGCCAGGGACGCCGCATGGTAACGCGGCTTCGTGGGCGAGGTGAGGGGAGCCGCCCCCGCGAGGGCGTGGGAGCGGCCGGACTCCGACACCTCGCCCCCCTGGCTGCGTCCTGCGCCGATCCGTGCCGGGTTATGCGGGCCGGCCGCCGGGCCCCGCCCGCGCCGAGGTGTCGCCTTGTCCTCTCCCGCTCCGCGCTCCCCCTCCTCGCCCCCCCTCCTGGCGCCGGCCAGCCTGCTGACCGGCGAGAACGCCGGCTGGGTGGACCAGCTCTACGCGGCATGGCTCGCCGACCCCAACGCCGTCGAGGCGGACTGGGCCCGGCTCTTCGAGGCGGCGCCGCGTCCCGACGCCAAGGGGGTCGGGCAGGTCCCCGCCTTCCCCGCGCGATCCATCTTCCACGGCGGCGCCCGGACCCAGGCCGCGCCCGACCCCGCCAGCGCGCTCGGCGCCGCGGCGCGCCAGGCGCGGATCATGATGATGGTCAACGCCTACCGGGTCCGCGGCCACACCGAGGCCGACATCGACCCGCTGGGCCGCCACCAGGTCGAGCCCCACCCCGAGCTGACGCTGCAGTACTACGGCCTGGCCGAGGCCGATCTCGACCGGCCCTGCTCGGGCCAGGGCGTGTACGGCGTGCCCCCGATCACGACGCTGCGCCACATCATCACGCGCCTGCGGCGGGCCTACTGCGGGGGCTTCGGCGTCGAGTTCATGAACATCGGCGACCCGCGCCGCAAGGCCTGGCTGCAGGAGCGCTTCGAGACGCTGCAGGACAAGCGGGTCATGTCCAAGGAGGAGAGCCTCAAGGCCCTGCGCCTGATGGCCGACGCGCAGCACTTCGAGGCGATGCTGCACACGCGCTTCACGGGCACCAAGCGCTTCTCGCTCGAGGGCTCGGAGACGCTGGTGCCGCTGCTCGACGACATCATCGAGGCGGTCGCCGCCCGCGGGGTCGAGGGCATCTTCCTGGGCATGGCCCACCGCGGTCGCCTGAACGTGCTGGCCAACATCCTGGAGAAGCCGGTCCGCCAGATCGTCGACGAGTTCCTCGACCAGGCGGAGACGGGCTTCACCGGCTCCGGCGACGTGAAGTACCACCTCGGCTACACCTCGCGGTACCAGACCCGGGTCGGCCGCGAGGTGATGCTCTCGCTGTCCTTCAACCCCTCGCACCTCGAGGCGGTGGACCCGGTGGTGGAGGGCCGCTGCCGCGCGCGCCAGGACCGCGAGGGGGACCTGCGCCACGAGCGCATCATGCCGGTGCTGATCCACGGCGACGCGGCCTTCGCCGGCCAGGGCCTGGTGGCCGAGGTGCTCAACCTCTCCGAGCTCAAGGGCTTCCGGACCGGCGGCACCATCCACGTCATCGTCAACAACCAGATCGGCTTCACGACCTCGCCCCAGGACGCGCGCTCCACCCCCTACGCCACCGACGTGGCGCGGATGCTGGCGGTGCCGATCTTCCACGTCAACGGCGAGAACCCCGAGGCGGTGGCGGCGGTGGCCGAGCTGGCGGCCGAGTGGCGGCAGACCTGGCACCAGGACGTCGTCATCGACATGTACTGCTACCGCAAGCACGGGCACAACGAGGGGGACGAGCCCAGCTTCACGCAGCCGCTGCTGTACGACGACATCCGCCGGCGGCAGACCCCGCTGGAGATCTACGCCGACCGGATCGAGGCGGCCCACGACGACCTCAGCCGCGCCGAGATCGACGCGGTGATCGAGGACAGCCAGCGGCGGCTGACGGTGCTGCTCAGCGAGACCGCGCCGATGCGGTGGGACAGCTACGAGGGCAACACCAACAGCCTGGTGGGGCGGGTGTGGGCGCCCTACAAGGGCAAGGCCACGGTGCACGATCCGGTCGACACCTCCTTCCCCCTCGACCGGCTCCAGGATCTCCTGCTGCGGGCCAACCGCGTGCCCGACAGCTTCCAGCCGCACCGCAAGATCCAGCGCCTGCTGGAGCAGCGGGTCGAGATCGCCCGCGGCCTGCGCCCGGTGGACTGGGCGGTCGGCGAGCAGGCGGCCTACGCCACCCTGGTCGCGCAGGGCGTGCCCGTGCGCCTGTCGGGCCAGGACAGCCAGCGCGGCACCTTCTCGCACCGCCACGCGACCCTGACGGACGTCCGCACCGGCCAGGAGTACACGCCGCTGGACCACCTCTTCCGGCAGCAGGCCCGCTTCCAGGTCTACGACTCGTCGCTGTCCGAGGCCGCGGTGCTGGGCTTCGAGTTCGGCTACACGCTGGACTACCCGGACTCGCTGGTCCTGTGGGAGGCGCAGTTCGGCGACTTCGCCAACGGCGCCCAGGTCATCATCGACAACTTCCTGATGGCCAGCGAGCAGAAGTGGAACCGCAGCAGCGGGCTGTGCCTGCTGTTGCCCCACGGCTACGAGGGCCAGGGCCCCGAGCACAGCTCGGCCCGGCTCGAGCGCTTCATGCAGCTGTGCGCCGAGGACAACGTCGTCGTGGCCAACTGCACCACGCCGGCCAGCTTCTTCCACCTGCTGCGCCGCCAGGCGCTGTGGCAGCTTCGCAAGCCCCTGGTCCACATGTCGCCCAAGTCGCTGCTGCGGCACCCGCAGTGCGTCTCCACCCTCGACGAGCTGGCCAACGGGTCCTTCCAGCGGGTGATCGGCGACGGCCAGGTCGACCTGTCGACGGCGCGCCGGGTCGTCTTCTGCAGCGGCAAGGTCTACTACGAGCTGCTCAGCACCCGGGCCGAGGCGGGGATCCAGGACATCGCCCTGGTGCGCCTGGAGCAGCTCTACCCCTTCCCGGTCGACCACGTGCTCGACATCGTCGGCCGCTGCAGCGCCGGCGTCGAGGTCGTCTGGTGCCAGGAGGAGCCCCGCAACATGGGCGCCTGGCCGATGATCGACGAGTGGATGGCCGACGCCCTGGGCGAGCGCCCCCTCTACGTCGGCCGCAAGGCCGCCGCCTCGCCGGCCACGGGCTCGCCCAAGCGGCACCGCGCCGAGCAGGAGGCGCTGCTCCGCAAGGCGCTGGCCCTGCCCTCGGCCGAGCAGGTCCTGGCGCGCTGAGCGCCCTCATCCTCCCTCTCCCGCAGTCGGCGGCCGCCTCGACCGGATCGCCCCGGAGCCATCCCCATGTTCGATCTGAAGGTCCCCACCATCGGCGAGTCCATCACCTCCGCCTTCGTCGGCACCTGGCTGAAGAAGCCCGGGCAGGCCGTCGCGGAGGGGGAGGCGGTCGTCTCGCTGGACTCCGACAAGGCCAGCCTGGAGGTGCCCTCGCCGGTGGCCGGGGTGCTGCGCGAGCTGCTGGCCCAGGAGGGCGACGAGGTCGAGATCGGCGCGGTGATCGCCCGCATCGAGGAGGGCGCCGTCGCCGCGGCGGCCCCGCCCTCCCCGGCGGCCGCTGGCGCCGCGCCGTCGGCCGTCCCCGCCGCCGAGGCGCCCCGCGCCGCGACCCCGTCGGACAAGGGGCCCCAGACCGGGCCCGCCGCGCGCGCCGTCGCGGCCGAGGTGGGTGTGGACCTGCGCCAGGTCGAGGGGACCGGGGTGCGCGGGCGCGTGCTCAGCCGCGACGGCGCCGCC
>JAKLKF010000076.1 GCA_023150805.1 Myxococcota bacterium
CTGGGCTGCGGCGAGCCGGCGCCGGTCGCGCAGCCGCCCCCCGCGCGCCAGGAGCCCACCGCGCGCGGCCGGATGGTCCGCCACGGCGCCGTCGAGGGCTTCATCGCCCGTCCCCTGGCCCCAGGGCAGGACCGGGTCGGCACCCTGCTGCTCGTGGAGCGCGTGGACGAGGAGGCCCGGCAGGCCGCCCTCCTCCTGGCCGAGCAGGGCGGCGTGGCCCTGGCCGTGGCCGCGCCCACCGAGGCGGAGCCGGCCCGCCTCTACCTCGCGGGCATGCCCGACGTCGCCGCGGTCCAGGTCGCGTGCCGACGCACGGCCTGCCCGTGAACCGCCCGTCGCCCGGTCACGCCTGGCGCTTCGTCCGCGGCGTGTCGCGCGGACTGCGGATGGGGACCTTCTTCCCGTCCGAGGGACGCCGCCCTGGCTCCGCCGCCCCCCAGGGCAGCGAGGAGCGCCCCCTCCCCTCCCCCGTGGGCCTGGTCCACAGCTCCCACCGGGTGGCGCTGGCCGGCCTCGCGGCGCCCCTCCGCCTGCTGCACCTCTCCGACGTGCACCTGCGCGGCCCCTCGCCCTGGCTCACCGCCCTGTGCGCGGCGCTGCGGGGCCTCTCCGTCGACCTGGTCGCGCTCACCGGCGACATCGTCACCCGCGGCTGGCAGGAGGCCGCCGTGCGGGCCTTCCTGGAGGCGCTGCCGCCGGCGCGACTGGGGCGCTTCGCGGTCATGGGCAACTGGGAGCACTGGTCGGGCGCCCGCCCCGCGCCCTGGGGCGCCCTGCTGGCGTCGGGGGGCGTGCGCCTGCTCCGCGACGAGATCGTGCAGGCGGGCCCGCTGCAGCTCGCCGGCACCGAGGACCTGCTCGCGGGCGTGAGCGATCCCCGGGCGCTGCGTGCGCGCCTGTCCCTCGACCGCCCCACCGTGGTGTTGAGCCACAGCCCCGGCATGTTCCCGGCGCTGGCGGGCCCCGGAGTGGACCTGGTGCTGTCGGGCCACAGCCACGGCGGACAGGTGCGGGTGCCGGGCCTGGGCGCCCTGTGGGTGCCGCGCGGGACGGGCCCCTACGTGGCGGGGTGGTACCAGCAGTCCGGCACCTCGCTCTTCGTGAGCCGCGGCGTGGGCTGGTCGATCGCTCCGCTGCGCGCCGGCTGTCCGGCCGAGCTGGCGCAGATCACGCTCCTGCCCGGCGGCTGAGCCGGGGACGGCTCACCGGCGGTGCCCCCACCCGATGCGGGCCACCTCCAGGGGCGCGCGCAGGGCGTCGGCCAGGCCGACCTTGGAGCCGCCGGGCTCGACCCAGGTCTGCAGCGGCACCTCGACCAGCCCCTGCTCCCAGGCCCCCTCGGCGTGGGCGCGCATCCAGCGCGACAGCAGCTCGACGTCGAAGAGCCAGCGGCTGGCGAAGGGCCGGGCCAGCAGCGCCGGCAGGCCCGGCGTGACCCGCAGGAGCTTGGCGCCACACTGGCTGTCGTAGACCGGCAGGCCCAGCGCCACCGAGATGAGGGTCGCCAGGACCCGCCCGCCGTAGTGTCGCCCGGCCTCGCGCTCGACCCGGCGCCCCAGCAGGCGCACGCGCGCGCCCAGCGCGACCTCGCGGCGAGGATCCTGCTGCAGGGCGGCGAGCAGGTCGTCGACGGCCTCCAGCGGGGTCGCGAGGTCGGCGTCGAAGAAGCCCAGGGCGGCGAAGCCCCCCCGGTCCCACAGGTGCACCAGGCCCTGGCGCACGGCCTCGCCCTTGCCGACGTTGCCAGGCAGGGCCAGCCGGCTCACCTGGCCAGGCGGGGCCTGGTCCATCGCCGCCTGCAGGACCTGCGCGGTGCCGTCGGTGCTGCCGTCGTCGACCAGCAGCAGGTGCAGCCAGGGTCGCGGCCGCAGCGCGGCCAGCAGGCGGGGCACCTCCAGGCGCGCCGCTTCGTTGTAGCAGGGCATGACGATGCCCACGCGCGCGGCGGTGTCGGCGGGGAGCGCGGGCACTCAGTCGTCTCCCCCGCCCGAGGGGAAGGCGGGCAGCCGGGTCGGCAGCGGCTCGTCCAGCGGGAGCAGCCACGCCTTGGGCCACAGGCTGCGCGGCTCGGCGGCCAGGTCCACGGTGGGATCGATGAGCGGCCGGCGGGGCCGTCCGTTCAGGCTCACCTCCAGGTCGACGAAGACCTGGACCTGGCCGCGCCCCTCCGCGCGAGCCCGCCGGGCCAGCTCGTGCGCCGTCTGGTGGGCCAGGTCCGGCCGCGTGCGCAGCTTGCGCACCTGGCGCGGGGTGAGGAAGGCAGAGGCGTCTTCGGTCCACCGCTCCCCGGTCTCCGGGTCGACCAGGGTGAAGCGCACCCGCCCGGTCTTGTCCCGCAGCTTCATGTGCCAGGCGTAGAGGTGCCCCTCCTCGGTCCAGCTCACCTCGCCCGGGTACAGCCAGTGGCGGAAGGGCAGGGCGAGCTGCACCGCGACCCAGGCCGCCAGCAGGCCCAGCCCCCACCGCTGCCGCGGCGTGACCCGCGGCGGGAGGGGGGGCGGCGGCCCCAGCGGGCCCAGCAGCCGCGGGAAGGTCCGGCGCACCCAGTCCGGCTCGAAGAACAGCGGGGTCACGGCCACCATCAGGTAGGGGAAGATCCCGATCGTGAACATGATCTCGTTGCTGACGTGGAAGACCAGCACCGCGATCACCGCGAGCGCGCGGCTGCGCCGCCACCACAGCAGGAAGGGGATGGTCAGGTCGAAGAGCAGCCCGGCGTAGCTGAAGAACCACGGGGCCCAGGGCTGCCCGTACAGGGCGCCCAGCACCGGCCAGTCGGCGCGCTCGGCCAGCCAGAGCTTGAGCGGCCAGGCGGACAGCCAGTCGCCGTTGAGCTTGGCGATCCCGCCGAAGACGTAGACCAGGCCGATCTGGAAGCGCAGCAGGTAGAGCGCCCAGGCCGGAGCGTGCTGTCCACCGGGCGAGGGCCGCCGCCGCGCGTCCAGCGAGGCGACCCGCGCCAGGGGCAGGAAGGGGCCCAGCAGGGAGAGCAGGCTCACCAGGTAGAGGTGGTTGAGGTACTTGGCCTGCTCGGAGAGGAACCACCACGGGAAGAGCAGGGCGAGCAGGATGGCGGCCCCACGCTGGCGGTAGCCGAGCGCCACCGCCAGGCCCAGCAGCCCGATCGCGCCCATGTGCAGGTAGGGCCCCACGCCGGGCAGCGGCCGCACGAAGTCGAAGGGGAAGTAGCTGAAGTGGAAGGCCGGCTGGACGTAGTGGGTGCCCACCCAGTCGTAGGCCAGGTAGCGCCACGCCTCCCAGGCGATGATGAGCCCGAGGGCCACGCGGTACCAGGCCAGGGGGGCGGCGTCCACGGGCCGGAGCAGGGCGGCGACCAGGCGAGCGGGCAGGCCCATCAGAAGCGCCACCGCCAGTACAGGTTGGCGCTGGAGGCGGCGCGATCCCCGGTGGTCAGCTCGGCATAGAGGCGACGCGAGATCAGGTACTCCAGCGTGACCTCGAAGCGGTTGTCCTCGACGTCGCTGGTGGCGCCGCGGCTCTCGACCCGCAGGAAGGCCCGATCCGACAGCGCCCAGCCGATCCGGATGGCGCCAGCCGGGTCGATCTCCAGCTCGTCGAAGACCGAGGTGCCCACCGCGCGCTCGAGCTGGCCGGACAGCGCGGACAGCGAGGCCGCGACGAGCTGCGCGCCGGCCTGCCCCTCGGAGTCGGCCATCTCCGAGGCCGGCTTGCCGAAGAGCAGCAGGGTCACGACGTCCTTCTTGTCGGGGTACTGCTCGGAGCTCAGGTCGATCTGCATGTCCTGCACCGAGCCGGTCACGTGCACGTCGACCTGCCCGTAGGTCCCGGCGACGCGCGCGGCCTGGAGGTCGATGAGGGGGTCGTCGTAGCCGTCTCCGACGAAGGAGATGGTACCGCCGGTCAGGTCGAAGGGCACCCCGAACACGGTGGCGGAGCCGCGGGTCGGCTCGATCTCGCCCTGCAGGGCCAGGGCCCCCTCGCGCTGGATCACGCGGAGCTGGCCGCCAAGGTCGGCGTCCAGGCTCACCGAGGAGAGCTGCGCCACCTGCTCGCCGTACTCCTCCTGGGTGGGCACGGTGGCGTTCAGGCGCAGGTTCCGCTGCAGGTCGAGCGCGACGTCGACCTCCACCTGCTGCCAGAGGGCCGGCCCCTCCTCCTGCGCGGTCCGCGCCACCGTCTCGACCCGGGTGCGGTGCACGGTCAGCGCCGGGTCCAGCTCCAGCCGCCGGTCGCCGACGAAGGCCTCCTCGTCGAAGAAGAGCTGCGCGCCGTCCAGGCGGAGGTCCCCCTCCATCCGCAGGCCCGGCCACGGGCCGTGCAGCGCCAGGTCGCCGGACAGGGCGACCTCGTGGTCGCGGGTGGCGATCAGCCAGAAGTTGTCGAGCGTGACGCTGCCGGCCTCGACCTCGGCCAGGCGCCCCCCCGCCAGCCGCGCCTGCCCGCTGGCCGACAGCCGGTGGGGTCGCCCGGAGCCCAGGAGGCCCAGCCGCTTGCGGTTGGACAGCGTGAGGTGCTGGAGGTGGACGCGGTCGTCGGCGACGCGCGCGGCGAGCGAGATCTCCTCGAAGGCCAGGCCCAGCGGCACCCAGGACAGGGCCCCGCCCTCCATCGACAGGTCCCCCTGGACCACCGGCGCGGCCAGGCTGCCAGTCGCGCGGGCGGAGAAGGCCAGCGCGCCGGCCGTGTCCTGCACCGGATCGACCAGCCCCTCCAGCACCGAGAGCGGCAGGGCGCCCTGGGCCGACAGGTCCAGGCCCGGCGTCGCCCGCATCGCGGCCAGGTCCGCGGCCTGGAGGTCGACGGGCACGAAGCCCCGGAGCTGGAGCGAGGTCGGGACCTGCTCGGATGCGCCGTCCAGCGCGCCCAGGCTGGCGTCCAGGCTCAGGTCGTAGCCCCCCTCGCCCGGCATCACCATGAGCAGGGCGCTGTCCACCCGCGCCCCCCCCAGCCGCCCGTCGATGAGCTGGACCGCGCCCGACACCGAGGGCGCGCGTGGGCTGCCCGAGAGCTGGAAGCCGCCGGCGAGGCGTCCCCCCAGCGCGGGGGGCAGGTCGAAGAAGGCCCGAAGGTCCTGAAGTCCGAGGTCGACCGGCACCAGCGACAAGGAGACCTGGTCGACCCAGCCCTCGACGCCGCCGGGCGCGGACAGGGCGGGCAGGGGGCGCCCCTCCCGCAGGTCCCGCAGGCGCGCGCTGGCCGCCGTCCCGGCCGTGCCGGTGGCCAGCAGGCGGGTGCGGAAGCCCTCCTCGACGACCGCACGCAGCGTGAGCTGCGCGGCTTCGCGCGCCAGGTCGAGATCCGCGCGCAGCACCCGCCCCTCGG
Organism: Myxococcota bacterium; assembly: GCA_023150805.1. Taxonomy (GTDB): domain Bacteria; phylum Myxococcota_A; class UBA796; order UBA796; family UBA2385; genus UBA2385. The sequence goes on from JAKLKF010000076.1 coordinate 5,305, forward strand.
GCCCCGCCGGGGCGTCGGCGGCGGCGACCAGCGCCAGGTCGGGGTCGCAGGCGTCCCCATCGATCCGCAGGTCGCCCGACAGGCGGGTCGGGCCCGGCGGCACGCTCGGCAGGTGCAGGGCCAGCACCTCCTGGGTGGTCGGGGGCAGGACGATCCGCAGCGCGAGAGGAGCGCCGCAGGCCAGCCCCGCGCCGGCAGGATCGAGGGGGACCGTCCCGCGGGCGGTGAGCAGCTGGGTCCGCTCGCCGGAGGCGCGCAGGTCCAGGCCCAGCGCGAGCGCCTCCAGCGGACCCTCGGCGCGCAGCGCGGCGTCCACCCCGTGCAGGCGCCCCTGCAGGCCCAGGCCCTCGACCTGGACCTGGCCCTGCAGCGCCACCGGTCGCCCGCGCGGGTCGAGCGTCGCGTCGAGATCGAAGGCCGCGCTCCCCTCCACCGGCGGCGGCGGCGCGCCCGCCGCGGCCCCGGGCGCCAGCGCCTGCAGGCGGGCCAGCTCGGCCAACCGGAGCGCCTCGGCCTGCAGCCGCAGGTGGCGGTCGTCGCCCAGCGAGGCCTGCAGGCGCCCCGCGGGACCGTCCAGCGTCGCGTCGAGGGCGAGCAGCCCGTCGGGTCCCAGGCGCGCCGAGCTCGGACCCGGCGCCTCCCACCGCAGGCCCGGCAAGGGCTCGAGCACCAGGTCGCGCAGCGTCCAGGTGGAGGTGCCCGCCAGGTCGCCTTGCACCGTGGCCAGCAGCAGGGCGCCGCCGTCGGGGCGGGTGAGGCCCACCTGGCCCTCCACCCGCTCGCCCGCCAGGACCAGCCGCACGGGGCCCTGGCCGACCAGCGCCTGCGGATCGCCGGTGGGCGCGAGGCCCTCGATCCGGCCCTCCACCTCGACCCGCCGGGTGCCGCCGGGGGGCAGGTCGACCACGACCTTCGCGGCGATCCCGTCCACCCGCGCGGCGCTCTGCTGCATGGTGACGGCGCCGCCGCGCACCTGGGCCTCTACCCGCGCGCCCTGCGCCCCGCTCCAGCGCAGGGTCCAGTCGGCTTCCCCATGGTCGAGGGCCACCCCCGACGCGGACAGGTCCCGCGCCGACAGGCCCCCCCCCAGCTCCAGCGCCCCGCCGGCCCAGGACAGCCGGGTCGGCCCCGCCGCGTCCCCCACACGGACCCCCGCGACGTCGAGGCGGACGGCGTGCATGGGGCCCTGGGCCTGGACGGTGGGCGCGCCGGCCCAGGCCAGCTCCAGGGCGGGTCGCCACCGCAGGGCCCCGTCCAGCGCGGTGCCGGCCCGCTCGGACAGGGCCGACAGGCGCAGGAGCTCGACGTCCAGGTCCAACGTCGCCCGCGCCTGGGACAGGGACAGGGGTCCCGCAGCCCGGACCCGGCCCGCCGCGTGGGTCAGGGTGGCGCCGTGCAGCCACAGGCCCTCGCGCGCCAGCGAGGCGGTCGCCTCCAGCGCCGGGACGGGCTCGTCCCACAGCCGCGCCCCGTCCACCCGCAGGTGCAGCCAGGCGGCCAGGCCCGCCGCTCCGCCCAGCCCCGAGCCGGTCGCGGTGAGCTGGACCTCCTCCCCCGAGACGGGGCGGTCGAAGAGGTGCGGGTAGAGCGCCTGCAGGTCGAGCGGGGTCGCCGACAGGTCGACGCGCCAGGCGGGCCGGACCCCGGCGGTCGTGGAGGCGTCGGGCGTGTGCAGGTCAACCTGCGCGCCGGCCAGCAGGCGCCCCCCGCCGCCGGCGTCCACCTCCAGGCCGGCCTCCAGCGCCCGCAGCGGGCCCCGCAGCGCGCCACGCGCGGCCAGGTCCTGGGCCGGGGTCGCGCCGCCCAGCAGGTCCTCGACGTCGGCGGGCTGCAGGCGGTAGACGTCCAGCTCCAGGTCCAGGACCGGCGCCGTCTCCACCTCCTCCACGCGCCCGGAGACGCCGGCCCGGCTGCCTCCCAGGTCCAGGCGCAGGTCGGTCAGCGACAGGTCCCCCTCCTGCAGCGCGAGCGCGCCGTCCAGGGCGACGTCGGCGAGCACCGGGCCCGAGAGGTGGCCGCGGGCCGAGAGGCCGCGCACCTCGACGGTGCGGCCGGCCACGCGCCCCGCCGCGCGCAGCGAGAGGCCCTCGAGCGCGCCACCCGGCCAGCTCACGGTGCCGTCGCGGATCTCCAGCGAGCGGACCAGGATCTCGCCGCCGATCCCCGCCCAGGCCCGGGGTGGCCCCCCCTCGGAGGGCGGCACGCCCAGCGCCTCCAGCAGGGCCAGCCGCCCGCCCGGGCCGGGCCCCAGGTCCAAGGTCGGCGCGACCAGCAGGACCTGCGGGAGGACCAGCCGCTCGCGCAGCGCGCCGCGCAGGTCCCACCGCAGGTGCAGCTCCCGGGCGGAGAGCAGCGGCTGGCCCTGGGCGGTCCGCAGCGTCACGCCCGTCAGCGTGAGCCCGTCGAAGAGGCGGGTGCGCAGGCGCTCGACCTCGAGCTGCGCGCCGGGGAAGGCGCCGGCGAAGGCCCGCAGCGCCTGGACCCGCACCACCTCGTTGCCGGCGGGGGTGGTCAGCAGCACCAGCAGGCCCAGCGACAGCCCGCCGGTCCCTCCCAGCAGCACGGCGACCGCCCGCGCCAGGCGGGCGGTGCGCGCGGCCGCGGGACGGCCGCTCACCAGGCCTCCGACAGGCCGATGTGCAGCGCCACGCGCGGCTCGTTGGAGAACATGGGGAACTGGTCGAGGCGGCGGGCCAGGTCGACGCGGATCGGCCCGACCGGGCTCTTGTAGCGGACGCCCCCGCCGACCGAGACGGCGATCTGCGAGGCGCGGGCCCGCAGGTCGGCCCAGCTCGACACGCCCGCGCCGTCCCAGGCCCGGCCGAAGTCCATGAAGCCGGCCAGGCCCCACCCCGAGAGCAGGCCCCGCTGCCAGTAGCCGCGCGCCTCGAGGCCCCCGTAGAGCGCGGCCTTGCCCCCGATGTAGATGATGTCGTCATCCTCGTTGTTCGCGCCGTCGAAGGGCTGGTCCTGGTCCACCGCGCTGCTGCACTGGAGCACCTCGCCGGTCTCGGCGTCCTGGCACTCGTAGAGGTAGGGTCCCAGGTGGTCCTGGGCCCAGCCGCGGACGGTCGAGGCGCCGCCGATGCTGATGCGCTCGGCGAAGGGGACCTGGGCGCGCTCCTCGGCGCCGTAGGGGAGCAGCGCGCCGCCCGCCAGGCGGGCGGTCAGGGTGATCCGGGGGTGCCAGCCCAGCAGGCCGGGCAGGGGGCGGTAGATCCGACCGTCGGCCAGGATCTTCACGAAGTTGTACTGGCCGCCGAAGGGACCGCCCGCCTCGGCCAGGTCCAGCACCGACAGCGAGCCCCGCCGGGGGAAGAAGAGGTCGTCGCGGCTGTCGTACTTGAGCTGCTGGAAGACCGAGCTGAGCAGGTAGGGGTCCGAGAAGTCCAGGTCGAGCTGGCGGCCGCGCCGGTCCAGCAGGCTGACGTCCTCGGGCAGGGACGAGTCGAAGTAGTCGAAGTAGCGCACCTTGTAGCCCAGGCGCGCGGACCACTTGCGGTGGATCTGCCAGCTCAGGGCGGTGCTGCCCTCGGGCGTGGCGAAGCGGTACTCGGGCTCCAGGCCCAGCTCGAAGGAGAGCTGGTTCTCCAGGCGCCAGTCGTGGGCCGGGAAGCGCGGGATGGTCAGCGAGGCGGAGGTCTCGGCGATGGGCGCTCCCTGGGTCGCGAGGTCCGCGAAGCCCAGCCGGTCGCCCTGGCGCAGCTCGATGAGCGAGGCATAGCCGACCTCGGCCCCCACCTGGAGGCGCCACAGGCGGCTCCCGAGGTTGACGTGCGAGAAGGTGGCGCCCGCGCGCACCTCCTGGCGCGCGTTCTCCACGGTCAGGCCACCGCCCACCCGCAGCTGCCGGAAGCCCGCCTCGGCCAGCTCGATGCGCACCGGGACCTCGGGGATGGGCGCGCCGTCGGCGTCCCAGGCCAGCTCGGGCACCACGTTCACCACCGAGAAGGTGCCCAGGGCGAACAGCCGCTGCTGCACCTCGTTCAGGCGGGCGCGGCGCCAGGGCTCGCCTTGCTTCACGTCGATCTCGGCCAGGATGGTCTCGCGCCGGATCGTCGTGTCCCCGACCAGGCGCAGCGCCCCGAAGGTGCACGGCGGTCCCAGGTCGACGTGCAGCACCACGTCCGCCGCCTGCTCCTCGGGGAAGAGCTGCACCTCGGACCGCACCGTGACGTAGGCGTAGCCCTGCTCCTGGAGGCGGACGGCGACCAGCTCCTCGCTGGCGCGCAGGTCTTCGAGGTCGAAGGTCGCGCCCGGCTGCAGCGGCGCCTGGGCCCGCAGCAGCGCCAGCATCGGCCGCCCCGCCTGCTCGATCCCCGCCAGCTCCATGGTCCGGACCCGCGTCTGTGGGCCCAGCTCGACGTGCCCGATCACCCGGACCACCGCGCCGCGACGGGCGTTGGGGGGGCGCAGCGTGATCACGTCCCAGGCGCGGAAGCGGGCGTCGAGGTAGCCGTGGTGGGCCAGCCAGGTCTCGACGCGCCAGGCGTCCAGCAGCAGCGTGTCCTGGTCCAGGCTGACGCGGCGCGATGGCGCCAGCCAGGAGAAGGAGCCCGAGCGCGGCTGGGCCATGGCCGTGCGCAGCAGGTAGTCCCCCGCGCCCTGGAAGCCGCCGCCGTTGCCCCGGAACTGCACGTTGCGCACGATCTGGCCGTCCACGCGGTGGCGGGCACACCCGCTGGCCTGCAGGACCAGCAGCCCGGCGAACAGCAGCAGGGTCGCCAGGCGCCAGGTCGGGCGGGGGGAGGACACGGAGGCTTCCAGGAGGGGGCAGGCGGGTGCGCGGCAGAGACGACGCGTGGGCCCTCTATGCAGCCTTGCCCGCGGCGCGAGCATCCATTAGACGGGGGCGTCTCGCCCGGTCCCGTCCGGGCCCCCACCCTTTCGGAGGTTCGCCATGGCGAAGAAGGCGACGAAGGCTCGGGCGGTCATCCACCTGGAGTGCACCACCTGCCGCAGCAGCGGCGTCCCCGGCGTGAGCCGGTACGCCACCCGCAAGAACAAGAAGAACACGCCGGCGCGCCTCGAGCTGCGCAAGTACTGCCGCTTCGAGCGCCAGTACACGGTCCACAAGGAGATCAAGTAGCCCTTCGGCTGCTTGGCCTGCCGTCGGAGCGCCGCCCCTCGAGGCGGCGCTCGTCGTTTGGGGATCCCGCGCTCCTCGCCACGGCCGCGCTCCTCGCCCGGTCGCTCCCGGGCGCGCGCGATGGTCACGGCCCAAAGACGACGAGGCCGACCCCTCCCGCAAGGAGGAGCCGGCCTCGGACGCCGGGCGGCCCAGATCCGGGGATCAGAGCTGCTGGCTGTAGAACTCGACCACCGCCTGGGTGTTGACCTCGAAGGGCAGGTCCTCGGCCTCAGGGGTGCTGATCATCTTGCCCGTGCCCTTGGCCGGATCGAACTCCAGGTAGGGAGGACGGATGCGGGAGGTGCTGGCCTCGAGCGCCTGCTGCACGAAGGGCTTGGTCATGCTGCGGGCGCGGATGGAGATCTCCTGCCCGGGCTTGACCGAGAAGCTGGGGCGGTCGACCCGGCGGCCGTCCACCATGATGTGGCCGTGCACCACGAGCTGGCGGGCGGCGGGCATGGTCGGGGCCAGGCCCAGGCGCCAGACCACGTTGTCCAGGCGGGACTCGAGGTCGGTGATCAGGTTGCGTCCGGACGGACCCTTGCGGCGGGTCGCCTCGGAGACGTAGCGGCGGAACTGCGCCTCGAGGATGCCGAAGTGCATGCGCAGCTTCTGCTTCTCGATCATGCGGACCTTGTAGTCCGAGGTCTTGCCGCGCCGGCGCATGCCATGCTGTCCCGGCGGGTAGGGCCGATCCAGGGTGGGCGTGGTGGTCAGGCCGGGCAACACGGCGCCGAGCGAGCGGCAGACCTTGATGCGGGGTCCACGGTAGCGAGCCATATCTGGAGTCCTCGAACGGGGCGGAAGAGACTGCCCGGCGGGGGTCGTCGTGCTTCACGGGGTGTGCTTCACGAGGGGACGACGCCCACGCAGACGTGCCCGCCCTGCTATCGAGCGAGGGGCGCGCCGGCAAGCCCGGTCTGCAGCGAAGGCAGGGGAAGGCGCCATTGCTGGCGGAGGTCGCTCACGGTACCCTGCGGTTCCGGTCAGCGAGGTCCCCATGCCGATCCTGCGCCCATCCTCCGCCTCCGCACGCATCCGCGCACGCCGAGGCGGAAGGCGACGCGGCTTCACCCTGATCGAGGTGATGATCGTCGTGGCGATCATCACGGTGCTCACCTCCATCGGCTTCGTGATCGCCCGGGACATCGTCCCGCAGTACCGGACCCGGGCCGCGGCGATGGACTTCGCGAACTGGGTGTCGACCTGCCGGACCACCGCCATCCAGACCGGTCGCCAGTGCCGGATCCTGCTGGTGGAGCACGACGACGACCTCACCGACCTGGACGAGAACCACGGCCAGTACATGGTGCAGGTCGCCGTGACCCCGATCGGCGCCACCGCGGTGGTGGATCCCTGGGACACGATGCCCATCGACACGGTGACGGACACCGTCGACGACGAGGACGCTACCGGCATCATCGACCTCTCCACGGGGCAGACCCGGCAGCGGCGGGTGGCGATCGACCAGTGGGAAGCCATCGGTGGGCCGGGCGTGGACAACGACAACGCCATCGTCTTCGACAGCCGCGGCTTCGTCGCCAACCCGGCGACCGACTTCCGCGACGGCAAGATCGCCGTCACCTTCGTGAACAAGGTGGCCGAGAGCCGAGGCGTGCCCGACCGCTGGACGGTGAACGTCAGCCGCGGGGGGATCGCCCAGCTCGACAGCACCCGGCGGACCACCGACGACCACTTCACCTCGGGCGGCGGCACGGCCACCTCGACGACCTACGACCCGGCGGGCGCCTTCTCGCCACCCTGAGCAAGCTCCAGCGCGTGCTTCGCGGCCGCGGCGACCTCGGCCCGGGGATCCTGCAGCAGGGCCTGCACCGGCTCCAGGTGCCCCAGTCCGGCCAGGACCCCCACCGCGTTCGCCGCCGACAGGGGGTCGGCACGCAGGGCCTCGTGCAGCACGGAGTCGACGCCGAGCTTCCAGAGCGCGTCCATGGCCGGTAGGTAGAAGCCTCCGAGCGCCGATCCGCTGGCGTCCGGCAGGTAGCCGGCGACCACGCGCGCCTGCGCGACGCAGCCGGCCTCTCCCAGGGCCGAGATCATCACGGAGCGGACCGGGAACTGGATGCCCAGGCCCGCGCCGGGCCGGCCCTCGTGGTCGTGGGCCTCGTCGACCAGCGCCTTCGCCAGGACCCCTCCCACGGAGGGATCCCCGATGCGGCCCAGCGCGATGGAGGCCGCGCGCCGCCCCGCGAAGCCATGCCCCGGGTCGACGTCCATCGCCCGCAGCACCTTCGTCAGCAGCGCGATGGCCCGTGGGTCGCCGTTCTCCCCCAGGGCCTCGCAAACGACGTGGGACTCCCTTCGCCCGCTCACCCACTTGCGCGCGGCGATGCGATCGTGGTCGTCGGGGTGCTGCAGCGCTGCCAGGTCGAGGAGCCGGGAGCGGTCCTCGGGATCACGCTCCAGGCTGGCGATCAGCCCCTCTCGGAGCGCTCGGGGATCGACGGGCCGCACCCGGGCGGGGTCTCCCTGGTGATCGGCGTCGGGATCGGTCACGCGAAACCAGCGCCGGGCCATCACGTCGGGGCCAGCGCCCGCCGCCTCCGCCACCTGCCGCGGCCCGTAGAACGTGGCGAGGCGTCGCCGCGCGGCCTGGTCCAGCAGGTCCCAGGCGCGGGCCGGCTCCGCGCCCAGGCGGGTGGCCGCCACCGCCATCGCCAGGCGGGCCGTGTCGTTGCGCTCGCGCCGCGCCGCGCTCCACACCGGGTCCAGCGCCTCCGACGCGCCCCGCCACCCCAGCGCCCAGGCCGCGGAGCGTCGCACGCCCGGCACCGGGTCCGACAGCAGCCCGACCAGGGTGCCGACCTCCAGGAGCGGCCCGTCGGTCCCGGTCGCCTCCCGCGCGCTCGCGCGCACGGCGCGGATCCGCAGGTCGGGGCTGCCCCGGCCGAGCAGCCGGGACAGCGCGCCGGCATCCGCCTGCTCCGGCGCGGGCGCCCGGCGATCGAGCAGGGCGCGTCGCAGCGTGGACATCATCCCGCCCTCATGCCCTCGGCAGCATGCCGCCGCAATCCCCCTACGGCCCGAGTGGGCGCCCACCGCGACCCGGGAGCGGCTGTCCACAGGTCATGCACACGCTCCGCCGCACACGAGCGCGGAGGGGACCCCCCTCGCGACCGGCCCGCAGGATCGTGCACAGGAGCCCGTCGCCCAGGATCCCCTCTCGGAGCGGATCTCCGAGCGGGTGCCCGAGTTGTCCACAGCCCATGGCGACCACAAGATGTTGTGCCACCTGCGACGTTGGACCACAAGATCTTGGGGTTGCACCCCTTGATGTGCGAGACGCGATCCAGTACAAGGAAGGAGTCCGGCCTGGCGACCACGGGCAGGCTGGAAACCCCTCCCCTCCGCCGGTGGACGCGGGGATCCCATCTCCATGGGTGCCCCAGCCCCACCTCCGCGCTCCGCACGCGGGACCACCGGCGAGCAACTCGCACGACCCGTCCGAGGGAGGCTCCCCGCCTCCCTCGGTCACTTTCTGGGTCCCCCCTTCAGGCCGCGACGGCCTCGACCAGCCAGCGCACCCGGTCGACGTCCAGGGGAGCCTCCAGCCGCCCATCCTGGTGCAGCCAGGTGCCCACGATGGCGCCATCGACCAGGCCGGACAGGGCGCGGACCCCCGAGGGTTCGACGCCGCTGCCGACCCAGAGGGGTTGGCGTGGCAGCCGCGCCCGCACCCGGCGCAGGTCATCGAGGTCGGTCTGGCCCCCGGTGTGCCGACCGGACACGATCACCACCTCGGCCCGCCCCCGCAGGGCCAGGTCCGCCGCAGCGTCGGAGATGTCCTCGCGACCGGCCGGAGTGGCGTGCTTGACATGCACGTCGGCGGCGATGAACACACCCGAGCCCGACCCATCCTGCCAGGTGGCGGCCAGGTCCTCCGACCGGGGCTCCAGCCCCAGCTCCCGTCGGTACCGGAGCGTGTGGGCAGCGCGCCCCTCGACGAGGCCCTGGTCGGTCCAGGCCGCCCCCACGTGCACGTTGACCCGGATGAAGCGCCCGCCCACCGCGCCGGCCACGGCCAGGGCGGCGGCCGCGTCGTTGCGGAGCACGTTCACCCCGAGCTGCAGGGCGTCTCCGACCTCGTCGCGGACCGCCAGGCAGGCCGCCGTCATGCTCGCGACCACGTGCGGATCCACGGCGCCGCCGACGAAGGGAGCGTCTCCCAGGTTCTCGACCACCGCCGCCCGCAGCCCACCCTCCACCAGCGCGCGGGCGTCCCGCCGGGCGCGGTCCAGGACGGCCCGCAGGCCCGGCGAGGGACCGGGCGCGGCGGGGAGGGGCAGGAGGTGGATCACGCCGATCAGGTCCATGGTGCCTCCGAGCCGGCGCGGGCGCGCTCAGGCTGATCGGCGCGTATCGGCCAGGAAGGGCAACGGCACCTGTCCCGTCGACGCCGGGGGCGGCGCGGCGCACCAGGGACCGGGGATCACCTGCCCCCGGCTGCTCACCTCCACGGGCGCCGCGAGGGCGAAGCGCAGCCGACCGGCCGGCGTGCCATCGAGCAGCGAGAGCGCCTGGTGCGGGGTGGGCGCCGCCGCGATGCTGACCTGCTGCCCGCTGCGCCGCGGCGCGACGCTGCCCCGGATGCAGAGCCCGTCGATCTCCCGCGGCTCCAGCCAGCCATGCGCCTGGTCCATCGAGGGCGCGCCCGCGCCGGTCCCCCGCACGCGGCTGGCGACGTGCATCGGCGCGTCGTCCGGCGCGCCCCGCTCCAGGTCGCGCTCGACCGCGAGCACGCCCGAAGCGACCGACCACCGCTCCGGCGAGACGGGCACCATGCCCGGCAGCGCGAGCAGGCGACGGCCCTCGCGCACGGCCAGCATCGGGCGGCCACGCCCGCGAGGCGTCAGCACCACGACCCGCGCGTCGGTCGGCCCGGGGACCAGCAGGTCGCCCGGCCGCAGCAGGGTGCCGAGCACCCGGCCCCACCGCACGACGTGGACCGCGCCGTCGGGGGAGAGCTGGAGGTGGGGGACCTGAGCGGGGACCTGGCGGGCGAGGGGCTGCGGCATGGCGAACTCCTGTCTGGATGTACAGAATGGTATCCGCAGCCTCGTCCACGCAAAGGACAGTTTCTGTCCGTTTCCACCAGGACCGAGCCCCTCGCCCGCCCCCGCCGACCATCCGCGGAACTTCACTTCCGGCTTGCGAGACGACGTTGACCCGGCTCCGGGGGTGGGTGACCATCCCTTCGCCCTGTTCCCCGAGGCTCGGGATGCCCACGCTTCCGTCCATGCTGCTGCTCGCCCTGACCTCTGGCGCCGCCCACGCCTCGGGCGACGGCCTGACCCAGGCCCTGTCGCTTCCCTGGGTCCTGCCCTTCGTCGGGATGCTGCTGTCGATCGCGGTCCTGCCGATGGTGGCGCACCACTGGTGGGAGAAGCGCAGCAGCCAGTTCCTGGTCTCGGGCCTCTGGTCGCTGCCCATCCTCGGCTACTTCGGCTGGATGATCGCGACCGGCCACCACGCCGAGGACGCCTCGCACAGCCTCAGCCACGCGCTGGAGGAGTACGTCTCCTTCATCGCCCTGCTGGGCTCGCTCTTCGTCATCTCGGGCGGCATCCTGCTCAAGGGCGACCTGGAGGCGCGCCCGGCCGTCAACACGGCCTTCCTGGCGGTCGGCACGGTGATTGCGAACCTGATCGGGACCACCGGCGCATCGATGCTGCTCATCCGGCCGCTCCTGCGGACCAACAGCGAGCGGCAGTACGTGCGGCACATCCCCCTGTTCTTCATCTTCCTGGTCTCCAACATCGGCGGCGCGCTGACGCCCATCGGCGACCCACCCCTGTTCCTGGGCTACCTGCGCGGCGTGCCCTTCTGGTGGACCCTGGAGCACCTCTGGTTCATGTGGCTGCTGCCCGTCATCCTGCTCCTGGTGCTCTTCTTCGCCGTCGACACCTGGTTCTACCGGAAGGAGGACGCGCGCCACCGTCGCCTGGACCAGGAGCGCAAGGAGCCCCTCGCCGTCCAGGGCGCGTGGAACTTCGCCCTGCTCTTCGGCGTCATCGCCGCCGTGCTGCTGCTGTCGCCGGACGCGGAGGTGCACGACTTCCGCCACTACTACGCCCGCGAGATCGCGATGCTCGCCCTCGCCGGCCTGTCGGTGTGGCGCACCAGCGCGGAGGTCCGCAAGGCCAACGGCTTCACCTACGGGCCCATCCTGGAGGTGGCGGCGCTGTTCATCGGCATCTTCGTCACGATGATCCCCGCGACCATCCTGCTGCAGGCCAACGGCAGCGCCCTGGGCCTGACCGAGCCCTGGCAGTACTTCTGGGCGACGGGCGCGCTGTCCAGCTTCCTGGACAACGCCCCGACCTACGTCACCTTCGCCGCCATGGCCTGCGGCAACGTCGCCGACTGCACCAGCGCCGAGCAGCTGGGCACCCTGGCGGCCAGCCCCACCGGCGCTCCGCTGCTGGTGGCCATCTCCATGGGCGCGGTGTTCATGGGCGCCAACAGCTACATCGGCAACGGCCCCAACTTCATGGTCCGCGCCATCGCGGAGGAGAGCGGCTACAAGATGCCGAGCTTCTTCGGCTACGTGGGCTGGGCCGCGGTGGTGCTGCTGCCGACCTTCTTGATCGTCACCCTGGTCTTCCTGCTGTAGGCCCCGGGTGCGCGTGCGGATCGCCTGGGGGCTCCTCGCCACCGCCTCGGCCCTGCTGGCCTGGGCGAGCTGGACCACCCCGCCGCGCCCGGATCCGCCCACCCCTCCCCTGCCCCTGGCTCGCCGACCCACGCCGGAGGAGCTCGACCAGGTGCGGGCCCAGCTCCAGACCCTGCGCGCCGAGCTGGACCAGGCCCAGGCGGCGCTGGGGCGCCCGGTGGCGGCGCACGAGCTGGAAGGGCCCTTGCCGATCCCCGCGGGGCGGGCCCTGCCCTCGGGCCTGCCCGACAACCCGCTGCGCCCCTCGGTGTCGGCGGTGGTGGAGCGCTGCCCGCCCGAGGAGCAGCCCGGCGACGAGGTCGACTGGCTTTACTGCGCCGAGCTGGGGCGCATCGAGGCGGTCGGCCTGGCGGCCTACCAGGACAGGGGCAGCGAGTAGGCGGACCGGAGCAGCCAGGTCCCGTCCGCCAGGGGCGCCGCCATGGCCGGCTCCCCCTCCCCCGCCCAGGCGCTCTCCGGACCGATGACGCCGAAGACGAGCAGGCGGTCGTCCCCGGGGAGCTGGAGGTAGGCCCCGTTGAGGTGGCCGAGCGCGGCGGCGTCCGTCTCGCCCAGGAGCGACGGCAACACGGCCTCGAGCTCGGGGTGCATCTGCCCCACGCCGAGCATCAACGGCTGGCGCGCGGCCCCCTCGCCCGCGCCGAAGCAGGTGATGCCCATCGGGTCCCACTCGACCCTCCACCAGGTGAACACCGTCGCGTGCGGAGGCGCCTCGTCCGACGCCAGCACCGTCGGGGACACCACGTCCTGGCAGGCGCTCTCGTCGCCCGATCGACGCGAGAAGACCAGCGTGCTCCCGTCGACCTGCGGCGCACCGGCGCTCACCACCACCTCGCCGTCCACCTGCCACCAGGTCCCGTCGAGCACATCGGTCCCCCCGTCGGTGGAGCCGCTGTCGGTGTTGGTGGAGCCGCCATCCGCCATCGAGCCGGTGTTGCCACCGTCCTTGACCCCCGGGGAGCAGGCGGTCAGCATGCCGAAGGCCCAGGCGATCGCCGCAGCCCGCCGATGAGATCCCGTGCGAGGACGCATCTTCGCTCCGATCCGGCCCGATCGGACCATAGCCCGAGCAGAGCCCTGTCGCCCGGGCGCCGTCACAGCTCCCAGGCGAAGATCGGGTCCAGCAGGTAGCGCTCCCCCGGCGACCAGCCGACCACCTGCGGCTCGTCCATGCCGCCCAGGTCCTCGTGGACGGCAAAGCCCATCGCCTGGGCCTGGGCCCCATCCCAGCTCACGTACCAGCCCAGGCTGCGGCCCGGGTACGGGTCCTCGTCGGCGATCTCCGATGCCACCTCGCCCACGGCCATGGCGCGCTGGTCGCCGTAGGATCCGCCGGCGAGCACCTCGGGGGCGCAGTCGGTCTCGAGCTCGGTCAGGACCAGCTCATAGGAGGCGACGCAGCCCAGGCAGCCGTCCAGGTCCGCCGAGAGCGTTCCCTCGACCTGCTGCACGAGCGAGCAGATGTGGTGCTTCTCGTCGTGCTTCGACCGCCACTTGCGGCCGAAGAACTCCCACACCTGGTAGCCCTCCACCCGCGCGGCCCCGACGTCGAGGGTGCCGTGCTGCACGGCCCAGCGCGGAGCGGCCTCCCCGCCGCAGCCGGTGGCTGCGAGGAGGAGGCCGCCCAGCACCGCCCGTCCGGTGGACGGGCGCCCTGTCACAGGGTGAACCCGTAGAAGTAGCCGCTCTGGTAGTAGCCGTCCGGCGCGACGACCGCGTCGGTGACGGTGATCGGCACCAGGTAGCCGCCCTCCTCGATCAGCTCGCCCGTGACCGGGTCGATCTCGTAGCCCAGCGCGTAGTTGATCTCGTACCAGGTCGTGCCACCGGTCAGGCTGGTGGAGATCCAGTTCGTGAAGAACTTGTCGCCGTACTCGTCCCAGTACTTGGCGTAGGCGCTCTGCAGCTCGGCGCCGAAGTCGCCGCCCAGGGGGCCGAAGCCGTAGCTGAAGGTGTTGCTGGCCATGTAGGCGCCGACATCGTCTGTCCAGTCGTCCGGATCGAGCTTGTCGCACTCGCCGTCGGTGCCCAGCAGCATCGAGGTGTCCACCGACCAGGAGGCGCCGGCCCAGCAGTCCGTGCAGCTGGTGTCGACGTCGGCGCCCGTCGTGTCGAAGACGATGGCGCAGTAGTGGCGCGTGTCGTCCGGACCGGTCCACTCGTCGTCGATGAGCAGCAGGGTGAAGTAGTGCCCGATGGGCTTGCCCGTGTACATCACGTCGTACTGCAGGCCCTCCTTCACGCCCGTCACCGCCTCGATCAGCATCGCGGTCGGCTCGAAGACCTCGCAGTCGCTGTCGTCCTCGCAGTCGCTGTCGTCACAGTCGACGTCGCCGTCGCCGTCGTTGTCCTCCTCGTCGTCGCAGTCGTCCTCGACGGCCTCGCAGTCGCTGTCGTCGCCGTCGACGTCGCCGTCACCGTCGTTGTCGATGCCGTCGTCGCAGATCTCGTCGGAGGTGCCGCCGTCACCGGTGGGGTTGCCGGTGTCGTCGTCCTCCTTGTCGCCGCAGGCGAGAACGAGGCTGAGGCTGAGGGTGCTGGCGACCAGCAGGGGAAGGGAAAGGGCGCGGGTCATGTCGTCTCCTCGGGGTCTGGAGGCGGGGCTGGCCATGGAACGGACAGGCCACCTCCGGAATGCCGGGCAACGTACCTGAGGACCGCGGCACCGTCAACGCGCCTGCGACGCCCACGGAGCGGTGCTCATCGCAGCCGGGACGCCACCTTGCCGGCGCGTTCCCCCGACGGGCTCAGCTCCAGGTAGCGGCGCCAGGCAGATCGGGCCTGCTCCATGCCGCCGGGCGTGTACCAGAACTGCCCGCGGGCGTACCAGGCCATCGCGTGCTCCGGCCCCAGCGCGGTGGCCCGCTCCAGGTGCTGCCCGGCCTGGCCCCGCTGGCCGCGGCCTTCGAGTCGGCGCGCCAGCTCGACGTGGACGCCCGGGTCCGACGGAGCCAGCAGCATCGCCTCCTGCGCCCGCGCCTCGGCGTCGGCTGGCGACCCCAGGCGCGCCCGCATCGCGGCCGCCCGGGCCGCCAGCACCCGGTCCAGGGGGTCGGGCGACGGCGAGAGGATCCGCTGCGCCAGGGCGAGCGCCCGCTCCGCCCGATCGGCCGACGCGGCGTCCTCGGCCAGGGTCAGGCCCAGCAGGTAGACCGCGAGCCCGTCGCGGGCCGCCGTGTCCGCCTCCACCGCGGCCACCAGCTCGTGGAGGGTGCCGGCCGCGCCCCCCGCGGCGATCCGCACCCAGGACCGCAGGCGCACCCCGTCCGTGCCCGTCGCGAGACCCGCCACCTGGTCCGCGCTCTCGACGCGGTCCAGGTCCAGGTCGACCTGCACGGCGCCGCGCTGGCAGGCCGCGTGGTGCGGGGCGCCCTCCAGGCACCGCGCGAGCTCATCGCGCGCGGCGAGGAGCTGGTTGCGCCCGACCGCGAGGCCGGCCAGCGCGTAGAGGACCTCGGGGTGGCCCCCGTCGACCGCGGCGGCCCGGCGCAGCGCGTCCAGCGCCTCGTCGGACCTGCCCTCGCCGATGAGCACGCGCGCGCGGGCGAGGTGCAGCTCGGCGAGCTGGCGGGGCGCCGCCTCGTTCTCCAGGCGCCGCAGCGTCTGCTCCACGAGGGTCAGGCGGGCAGGCACGTCCTCGGCGGTCCAACCCTGGGCGGCCGCCGCCACCATCACCAGCGGGTTGTCGCCGGCCGCTTGCAGCAGGCGCTCCGCGGCGGCCTGGGCGGCCTGCTCCTGGCCGGCAGCGCGCAGGATCCGCTCCCGGAGCAGGCGGTGGCGGATCCCGTCCGCCTCCACCGCGTCCTCGGCGCCCCACAGCTCCAGCGCGCGGCCCGCGTCGCCTTGGGCCATGGCCAGCCGGGCCGCGAGGTAGCGGCCCCCCGGGTCCTCGGTGCCGACCGCGACGCTGTGCACCGCCGCGCGCTCCAGATCCCCCTCCAGCAGCGCCAGGGTCCCCTCGGCCAGCGCGAGCGGACGCCCGCTGGCGCCCTTCTCCAGCGCGACGCCCAGGGCCTGCCGGGCGCGCTCGAGCTGCGCGGGGTCGCCGGTGTACTCCGCCCACAGGACCGCCTCGACCATCGCGAGCGCCAGGGCCCGAGCGGACACGGGCGCCACCTCCCCTCGCACGGCGGCGTCCAGCCGCGCCGCCAGCTCCAGCAGGCCGCGGTAGTCTCCGGCCGCCAGGGACCGCTCGGCCTCGTCGAGCTGGCGCTCCGCCACGACCGCATGCAGGTACCGGACCGCGCCGCCCGTCGCGAAGGCCATCACCAGCGCCATGGCCAGGGCCAGCGCCACCACCCGAGGCCAGCGAGCCCCCGCGGGAGGCGTGGGGTCGAGGACGACCGGGCGGTCGGGCTCCGGGGGGGGCGAGGGTGCCGGGGAAGGGGCGCTGGGCGGCTCCACCTCGGGCACGGGGCGCTTCTCGATCACCTCGATGCGGCCGCTGCGCGACGTGGGCGGAGGGAGGGGGGCCCCGCCGGGCTCGCGGCGCGTCAGGACCACCACGTCCTGGTCCTCGGCCTCCAGGAAGTCCTCACCCTCGCCTGTCGTCCCGTCCTCGCCGCTCGCCACCTCCATGCCCATGCTCTGCTGCCAGGCCCGCAGGTCGAGCGTCTCCCGGAGCGCGCCCCCCGGCGCGCCCGCCCCGGACCCGCCCTCGGAGCCGGGGGCGGCGTGGTGGATGGGTCCGTCCACCTCGGCCAGCGACGTGCCACCCGGGCCGGGGATCACCTGCATGATCTGCGTGTCGCCGCCCTCGTCCTCCCGGCGACCGGCGGACGAGGGCAGCCCGGGGTCGGTGACCTCGGCCTGCGGCGGGGAGCGCATCTCGCCCCGCGTCGCCAGGCCGGCCGCGGCGGTCACCTCCTCCTCGCCCTCCTCGTCGGGGCCCGCCACCTCGCCGCCGACCCGTCGGAACAGGCCGTGGAATGCGCCCGACGGCGCGGGATCGGCCAGCCCCAGGGCCACCAGGTCGCCGCGGGTCACCTCGGCGGTCGGAGGGTCCAGCGGCAGTCCGGGAGCGCGGCGCAGGCTCTCGGTGTGATCGGGCGACTCCCACTCCGCCGACGGCGCCGCGTCCCGCACCAGGTCGGAGAGGCTGCGCCCCCGCGGGAGGAAGTCCCCCTGCAGGCCCCACAGCAGCAGCTCGACGCGGCGGTTCATGGGCTCGGCGCGCCGCACGCGCTCGAGGATCGAGCGCGCCCGGAGGAAGCTGCCTGTGGCGAGGTAGGCCTCGGCCAGGGCGAGGAGCTGGGCGGGGCTGCCGCTGCGCTCGACCTCGCGAGCGTCCGCCGGCGGGCCGGCCGGGGGCTCCTGGGCCTGCCGCCGCAGGAGCGACAGCTCCGGGTGGTCCGGCGCGCGAAGCTCGAGCTGCTCGACCACTCCCCGCGCCCGGCCGGGCCAGCCCCGGTCGATGAACACCCGGGCAGTCAGCGCCGGCACCTCGGGGTCGTCGGCGGCGACGCGGGAGGCCTCGCGAAGGCGCACCCAGGCCCGGTCCATGAGCCGCAGGCCGAGCAGCGCGCGGGCCTGGGCGAGGATCGCCACCAGCGATGCGTCGCCGTTGCGGTCCCAGGCCTCCACCAGGCGGATCACCCCCTGGACGTCCCCGTCTTGCTGCAGCCGCAGGATCGCGCGCTCGAGCTCGGCGCGGTCGGGCTCGTGGGGCAGGGCCGGAGTCGTGGCTTCCTCGCGGCGCGGGAGGGCGGGTGGACTATAGCAGAGGGCCCACCAGCCACAGACGAAGCGGGGGAGCCCGTGGGCCCCCCCGCCGTCACCACCCGGCGCGGTTCAGCGCAGGGCGGCCTTGAGCTCGTCCGTCAGCAGCGGGCAGATCTCGAACATATCGCCCACGATGCCGTAGGTCGACACGCCGAAGATCGGCGCCTCGGCGTCCTTGTTGATGGACACGATGACCTTGCTCGTCCGCATGCCGGCCAGGTGCTGGATGGCGCCGGAGATGCCGACGGCGATGTACAGGGTCGGGTTGACGACCTTGCCCGTCTGGCCGACCTGCTCGCTGTGCGGGCAGAAGCCGGCGTCGACGGCGGCGCGGCTGGCGCCCGCGGTCGCGCCCAGGGCAGCGGCCAGGGGGCGGATCAGGGTGTCGAAGCCCTCCTTGGACTTCACCGAGCGCCCGCCGCTCACGATGCGGTCGGCCTCGGTCAGGTCCACCACGTCGCCGGACGGGGCCTCGCTGGCCACCACGCGGGTGAGCGCGGCGCCCGCGTCCACCGCCAGGGCCACCACCTCGGCGCTGCCGCCGGTCGCGGGCTTCGCGGGGAAGGAGTTCGGGCGCACCGTGAACAGCGCGACCGGGCTCTGGATCTGGACGGTGCTGAAGGCCTTGCCAGCGTACTGCGGCCGCCGGGCGACCACGCCCCCGCCGGCGGCGGACAGCTCGGTCACCTCGGTGGCGTAGCCGGCGCCGATCCGCGCCGACAGCCGGGGGAAGGCGTCCTTGTTCTGCAGGCTGGCCGGCGCCAGCACCACCGCGGCGCCCGAGGCCGTGATCGCGGCCTGCAGGGCGGCGACCCAGGCCTCGGGGCTGTAGTGGCCGAAGGCCGGCCCGTTGACGGTGAAGACCTTGGTGGCGCCGTGCGCGCCCAGGTCACCGGCGCCATCGCCGCCGATCACCACGGCGGAGACCGGGGCGCCCGCCGCCAGCTCCACGGCCTTGGCGAGCAGCTCGTAGGCCGTCTTCTTGAAGTGACCGCCGTCGTGCTCGGCGACGACGAGGAATCCATTGCCCATGGAATGCTCCTGAGGTTCGGTGGAGGGGTTCAGATGACCTTGGCCTCGTCACGGAGCACGGCGACGAGCTCCTTGACGCGCGCGGCGTTGTCACCCTGCAGGATCCGGCCCGCGGGGCGCTGGGGAGGCAGGCTCCAGCCGCTCTCCTTGACGAGCGCCGCGGCGGCGCCCACCTGGCCGGCGGACAGGCCCAGGTCGGCCATGCCCTTGACCTCGATGGCCTTCTTCTTGGCCATCATGATGTTCTTGAGCGAGGCGTAGCGCGGCTCGTTCAGGCCCTTGTCGGCGGTGATGACCGCCGGCAGCGCGCCCTCGACCACGTCCTGGGCGCCACCGCCGCTGGCGCGCCAGGCCTTGAAGGTCTCGCCGGCGATCTCCAGCTTGGTGACCACGCCGACGTGGGCCCAGCCCAGCAGCTCGGCCACCATGATCGGCACCTGGCCGTTGTCGTCGTCGGCGGCCTGCTTGCCGCCCAGCACGAGCTGCACGCCCTCGGCCTTGGCCGCGGCGGCCAGGATGCGGGCGACGCCCAGCGGGTCGCTGCCGACGAAGCCCGGATCGTCCAGGCGCATCGCCCGGTCCGCGCCCATGGCCAGCGCGTCGCGCAGCCGCTGCTCGACGTCCTTGTTGCCCACGGTGAGCAGCAGCACCTCGGTGGCCTTGCCGGCCTCCTTCAGGCGCAGCGCCTCCTCGATGGCGAACTCGTCGTAGGGGTTGATCGTCCACTTGACGTCGGCGGTCGAGATGCCGGCGGACGGGTCCGCGATCTTGACCTGGGTGTCCGTCGACGGGACCTGCTTCAGCAAGACTCCGATCTTCACGAAGACCTCCTGCTCCGCCTAGGCGGAGGCGGTGGGATGGGGGTTCTGGGGCGGGTGGGGGGAAGGGGGCGGGCAGGCCATGCCACGCAGGAAGAGGTCGACGACCTGCAAGGCCGCCTGCTCGAGGTTGAAGCGCTCGCGCTTGCGGGCGAGCACCCACTGGATCGAGATCTCGTCGAGGGCGCCGAAGAAGGCCCACTGCGCCAGGAAGGGGTCCACCTCGGCGCGGATGGCCCCCCGCTCCTGCCCCTCCCGCACCAGGTCCCCGAACACGTCGAGGTACCGCCAGAGCTTCTCGGGCCGGTACTCGCGCAGGAAGCGGTGGGACTGCCGCAGCTCGACCTGGAAGACCTGGGCCAGCGCCGGGTGCTCCTCGATCGATCGGAAGTGGTGCCGGGCGTAGGCGCGGATGCGGGCGAGCGGGTCGCTCTCCATCGCCAGCGCGGACTGGAGCTGGTCGAGCAGGGTCTCCATCTTCTCCTCGAAGATCACGAGGAGGAGATCCTCTTTGTTCTTGAAATACAAGTAGATGGTGCCGTCGGCCACCCCGGCCTTCCGCGCGATGTCGCTGACCCGCGCCGCGCGGTAGCCCTTGTCGGCGAAGACCTCCACCGCCGCATCGATGATGCGGTCCCGCTTCTCCAGCCGGCTGGGTTCGGTGCTGGTCATGCTGCGGAGGGACGGGGCGGAGGGGGCGTCGCCTGGGGGCGCAGGCGACTGAATGAAGCCTCACTCACCTATGGGAGCGATCCCCAGGCGGCAACACTTCGCACGCCGAGAGCGGCGGGCGCTGCGGCGGGTGGTCGCGGCCGCGCTCAGCGTCCGGCGCGCGCGGCCAGCCAGCGCTCCACCGCGCCGGCGATGTCGGTGTCGGGCACGCCGGCCCAGTCGGCCAGGAACTGCTTGAGGCCGATGTCGGTGAGCGGGTGCTTGACCAGGCGCTGCAGGGTCGAGAAGGGCAGGGTCGCCACGTCGGCGCCGGCCGCCGCGACCTGGGCGACGTGCATCGGGTGGCGCACGCTGGCGGCGAGCACCTGGGTCGTCAGGTCGGGGTAGTTGCCGTACATCTCGACGATCTGCTCGATCAGCTCGACGCCGTCGGTGCTGATGTCGTCCAGGCGGCCGATGAAGGGCGAGATGTAGGCCGCGCCCGCCTTGGCCGCGAGCAGGGCCTGGGCGGGCTGGAAGCAGAGGGTGACGTTGACGTCGATGCCCTCGTCGGCCAGCACCCGCGTCGCCCGGATGCCGTCCATGGTCAGCGGGATCTTGACGACGACGTGCTCGCTGACCTGCGCCAGCAGCCGCCCCTCGCGCACCATGCCCTCCCAGTCCAGCGCCACCGTCTCGGCCGAGACGGGACCCTGCACGATCTCGCAGATCTGGTGGATGGTCTCGACGAAGTCGCGGCCTTCCCTGGCGATCAGGCTGGGGTTGGTGGTGACGCCGTCGATGACGCCCCAGTCGTAGGCCTGCCGGATCTCGTCGAGGTTGGCGGTGTCGAGGAAGAGCTTCATGGCGGGGCGCCTCGGAGCGGGGGGGGGGCCGGAGTCGGCGTCGAGGGGGCGAGGCCAGCTGCTGTACTGCAAGGCGGGGTCCGTCGCAACCGGGCGGCGCGGCAGGAGCACCCCGACCGCGTGGCAGCCGGTCCGCACGGTCGGCGCCGGCAGGTCGCGCAGGCGCAGGCCCAGCCCGGGGTGCACCAGCTCGGGCGCCACCTGCCGCGCCGGGACCAGGGCGAAGTCCCGCTCGTGCAGGCGGGGGTGGGGCAGGCGCAGCCGCCCCGTGTCCTGGCGAAGGCCCTCCCAGACCAGCAGGTCCAGGTCGATGACCCGGTCCGCCCAGCGGCGGGTCGGGCGCCGCCCCAGGCGGGCCTCGATCTCCTTGCAGCGGGCGAGCAGGCCGCGCGGGCTGCGGCGGGTCCGCAGCAGGACCGCCGCGTTGAGGAAGGGGGAGAGGGCGCCGCCGGCCGGCGCGGTCCGGAAGACCGCGGAGGAGGCGAGCAGCTCCACCCCGGGCGTCGCCGCCAGTGCGCGCGCCGCCAGCTCCAGGTTGCGCTGCCGATCCCCCAGCGAGCTGCCCAGGCCCACCACCACCAGGGCGCCGCGGCGCGCTCCCCTCACCTGCGCCCCGTGATCAGCATGGCGCGCTCCTCGTCGCGCGCCTTCTCCGCCTCCCGCCGCTCGGCGACCGCGCTGCGCACCTTGCCGTCGGGCGCCAGCACCCAGCCCTCCCCCAGCGGGTCCTCGGGCAGGGGCTGCAGCGCGTCTAGGTCGTCCAGCGCCTGCCCGGCCTGGGCCTCCCAGGCGGCCTTGCGCTCGTCCAGGGTGGCGGCCAGCTCGTCGTGCAGCACCCGCTTGTACTTGTCCTCGAGCGCCGCCCGCACCGCGGGCTCTTCTTCGTCTTCGAGCTGGAGCCGCAGGTACTCCAGGGCGGCCTGGCGCTGGCCGTGCTCGTCGAGGAAGCCCGCGGCGGCGGCGCGGTACCAGGCCGGCGCGCCCGGCAGCTCGGCGGCGCGCGTGAGCTGGGCAGCCGCGGTCGCCGGGTCCTTGCGATAGAGGAAGGCGTTCATCCCCAGGGAGAAGGGGAAGTACGGGTCCAGGGGGAAGGCCTGGCAGGCCTGCTGGAAGACCCGGTCCGACGCGTCGACGTCGTCGAGCACCCGCATCATCGAGCCCCCGTAGAAGAAGGGGGTCCGCCAGGCGGGGTCCAGGGCCAGCACGCTGTCGAGCATGGCGCTGAGCCAGGGCAAGCCGTCTCGGTCGCGCGTGTCGACCAGGTCGGCGAAGTTGAGCGTGACGCGGACCCAGAGCAGGTCGGCCAGCGCGGTGGGCTGGCCCATCGCAGCGGCGCGGACCGCCGCGGGATCGGGCATCACGCGGGTGCGGCTGGTCGCCAGGTCGGAGCGGCGGAGGGGATCGAGGTCCCGCTGGGCGAGGTGGGCGAGGCCTCCGAAGGTGAAGGCCAGCACGACCAGGGCGAGGGTGCCGAGCGCGCGCCGGGGCATCTCAGGGCTCCAGGGGGAGCGGGGCCTTATCCGCCGGCGCCGACGGCGGCGCCGACCCCAGGAGCAGGTCGGCCTTGCGCGCGACCTCCTCCGGCCGGTCGGCGCCCGCCAGCAGCGCCTCGGCCTCGGCCTGTCTCCCCTGGCGGCGCAGCAAGGCGACCCGCACGGCCAGGTCGCGCCCCCTCGGGTCCGGACCGGAGAGGGCCAGCGTCCGGGCGGCGCGCTCCCACTGGCCGAGCTGGGCCTGCATCGCGGCCAGGGTGCTGGCGTGCCGGTGGTCCGCCGCGCAGCCGCGGGCCATCGCCCACCGCCCCAGGGGCTCGGCGGCGGCCCCCTGCAGCGCCACCGCCACGTCCAGCAGGCCGCCGCAGGCGTCGCGCGCGGGCGGGTCCTGGTCGAGCGCGCCGACCAGCAGCGGCAGGGCCAGGTCGGGCCGACCGGCCTGGCCCAAGCGCAGCCCGAGCCCGGCCGCCGCGTAGGGCGTGCCGGTGTCCTGCCAGGCGGCCAGCCAGAAGCGGTCGTCGTCCCGCCAGTCCCGCACCCGGTCCTGCACCAGCAGGTGCCAGGGCAGGGCGAGGACCAGCACCGCGACCGGCAGGGCGCGCCCGGCGACCGCCGCGGCCCACATGCCCAGCCCCACCACGCCCAGGTACAGGTAGCGCTCGCCGACCAGGCCCTTGTCGACGATGGGCAACAAGGCGGGGACCACGCCCAGGGCGAGCCAGGCGGCGCCCGCCAGGGCCAGGCGCCGGCGGGAGCCGGGCAGCAGCAGGGGCACGGCGGCGAGCAGGACGAGGGTGACGAGCCCCGCGGCGCGCCGCCAGGGCGGCTCCCAGGCCAGCCACTCCAGGCTGCGCGTCGCGGCGAGCGGCCAGGCCACCGAGAGGGAGGCGCCGAGCGCGCCCGGCAGCGCCAGCGGGTCCCGCAGCAGCAGCTCCAGGCCCGCCGGATCCGGCGGCCGCGCGGCGGAGACGCCCACCAGCGCCCGCAGGCCCAGCGCCAGCCCCAGGCCGAGCGCCAGCGCGAGCGGTCGGCGCAGACCTGCGCCTCGCCCCGCCGCCAGGTCGAGCAGGACGAGCAGCGCCGGCAGCACCAGCACCGACTCCTTGGCCAGCAGGGCCAGCGCCGCCAGCAGCGCCCCGCCCACCAGGCGCACCCGGCCGGCGTCGACGGGCTGCACGCAGACCAGCGCGGCCAGCCCCAGGGCGGTCGCCATCGGGTCGTTGCGCGCGGCCAGCCAGGCGACGGCCTCGCTCTGGGCCGGGTGCAGGGCGAAGAGGGCGCCCGCCGCCAGCGCCGCCATCGGCGGGAGCAGGCCCCCGAGCAGGCGCACCACCAGCACCACCGCCGCCAGGTGCCAGGCCAGGGAGTGCAGGTGGGCGGCCGGCAGCGATCCGCCGAGGAGGACCTGGTCGAAGGCCAGGCCCAGCACGAAGACCGGCCGGAAGTAGCCGCTGTCGACCGGCGCACCAGGGGCGTGGGCCCACAGGTCCCCGCCTAGCAGCTCCGCCAGCCCGACCGCCCCGGGCAGCCGCAGGCCGTGGTCGTCCCACACCCGCCCCGCCGCCGCGACCCCGCGGTAGGTCCAGGCCGTCCAGGCGCACAGCAGCAGGAGCAGGAGCCACGACCGCCCCACGGCCGGCGACGCCGGAGGCGGCGCGGCTGCGGGGGCGGGGGCGCTGGGGGCCAGACCGGACATGGGGGAGCAGCGTGCCACAACGCACGACGGGCGGGCCCCGAAGGACCCGCCCGTGCGTGGAGTCAACCGAGCGGAGAGCTCAGTAGACGCTGTTGCCGGTGTTCATGGTGGCGTTGACGGTCTTGGTGGCCGTCCAGGAGCTGTTGGAGCCGTCGCCGTCCACGTTGATGGTGCCGGTCACCATGAAGTCGGTCGAGGACAGGGTCTCCACCGCGTACTGGCCGCGCACCTTGCCGTCCGGGCTCCAGCCCAGGGTGTTGAAGGCCGTGCCGCTCGGCCAGGCCACCTGGGTCTTGCCGGGGAGGGTCGAGGGCTGGGCGGTCGAGGTGATGAAGGTGTCGAAGGCGGCGTCGTAGGCGAGCTCGGCGGTCTTGATGCCGTCGACGTTGCCCGGGGCCTCGGACCGCTTGGCGCGGTACTGCATCTCGACGAAGTTCGGGATGGCGATGGCGGCCAGGATGCCGATGATGGCGACGACGATCATGAGCTCGACGAGGCTGAAGCCCTTCTTGGTGAACATGGCTCTCTCCTGCAGGTTGGTGCGACCGGAGGGGTTGGTCTGCCGCGCTCCACGGCGCCGGTCGACATCCCTATGAGCAAGGGGCGTGCCAACATCAGCCACCCCCGCACAGACCATCGCAAGTACCTGAAAACAGGCGTAACCACCCTGCAGCCCCACCCCCTCTCGCCGCCGGGCCCTGGATGGGCTCGACCCGGCTGCCCAATCTCGTCGCTGCCGGGGTGACGCAAATCGTCAGGGTGACGTTTTTCGTCACCTCGCCGCTCAGCCGTCGTCCATGCCGTACTTGGCCAGGCGGTAGCGGAAGGACCGGAAGGTCATCTGCAGCAGGCGCGCGGCGTTGGTCTTGCTGCCGTCCGCGGCGTCCAGCGCCTTGAGCAGCCAGCGCTTCTCCTCGGCGGCCAGGATGGCGTCGAGGTTCACGCCCTCGGGCGGGAAGTCGGCGGGCACCGCCGGGTCGGCCACGCGCAGGGTCGGGCTGCCGCCCTGCAGCCGCGCGGGCAGGTCCTCCACCCCGAGCTGCGGCCCCGCCGCCAGGGCGACGGCCCGCTCCACCAGGTTCTGCAGCTCCCGCACGTTGCCCGGGTAGTGGTAGCGCCGCAGCAGGTCCATCGCCTGCGGGCTGACCGAGGTGAGCTCCTTGCCGTACTCCTCCGAGAAGCGGCGCAGGAAGTGCCGCACCAGCTCGGGGATGTCGTCGGCGCGCTCCCGCAGGGGCGGCAGGACCAGGCGCACGACGTTGAGCCGGTAGTACAGGTCCTCGCGGAAGGACCCGTCCGCGACCGCGTCCTCCAGGTGCACGTTGCTGGCCGCCACCAGCCGCACGTCGACCTCGACCTCGCGCACCGCGCCCACCGGCGTGAAGCGCCGCTCCTGCAAGGCGCGCAGCAAGGTGACCTGGGCCGGCAGGGGCAGGGAGACGACCTCGTCCAGGAACAGGGTGCCGCCGTGCGCGGCCTTCATCAGGCCCTGCTTGTCGCGCAGGGCGCCGGTGAAGGCGCCCTTGACATGCCCGAACAGCTCGCTCTCCACCAGGTTCTCGGGGATGGCGCCGCAGTTGATGGCCACGAAGGGCTGGTCGCGCCGCACGCCCGAGTAGTGGATGGCCCGCGCGACCACCTCCTTGCCGCTGCCGCTCTCGCCCTCGATCAGGCAGTTGATGCGGGTGTCCTTCACCCGGCGGATCAGGTCGTAGACCTCCGCCATGGCCTTGGACGAGCCCACCAGGTTGCCGAAGTGGAACTGCCCCCGCACCTCGGTCTTCAGCCGGGTGTTCTCCAGCTCCAGCCCCTGGCGCTCCAGCGCCCGGCGCACCAGCAGCAGCAGCTCGGCGTTGTTGAAGGGCTTCATCACGTAGTCGGCCGCGCCGGCCCGCATGGCCTCCACCGCCGACTCGGTCGAGCCGAAGGCCGTCACCATGATCACGTCGACGTCGCGCGCCTCCTGGGCCGCCCGGGCCTTGATCTCCCGCAGCAGCTCCATGCCGGACATCCCGGGCATGTTCAGGTCGGTGATCACCACCGCCGGCCACTCCCGCTGCGCCGCCACCAGGGCCTGCTCGCCGCTGGCCGCCACGTCGACCAGGTAGCCCTCCCGCCGCAGCAGGATGGACAGGAACTCCCGCATCGACAGCTCGTCGTCGACCACCAGGATGCGATCAGCCATCGACTTCGATGACCTCCTCGGCGCCCGAGTCCAGCCGAGCGATGGCGCCGCGACTCCACTCGACCTCCTGCCCCAGCAGCGGCAGGCACAGCATGAAGGAGGTCCCCTGGCCCGGCTTGCTGTACACCGAGACCGAGCCGCCGTGGGCCCGCATGATGCGCTCGACGTTGGCCAGCCCCAGGCCCGTGCCGCCGCTGCGCGTCGTGAAGAAGGGGTCGAAGATCCGGACCATGTTCTCGGGGCTGATCCCCACCCCGCTGTCGGTCACCCGCAGCTCCACGTGGTCCGCCCGCCGCCGCATGATCACGGCGATCTGCCCCTGGTCCGGCGTGGCCTGGGCCGCGTTCAGCAGCAGGTTCCACAGCACCTGCCGGAAGCGTGCGGCGTCGAGCGGGAAGGGGCCCACCGTGTCGTCCAGGTCCAGCTCCACCCCGACCCGGCCGCGGTAGCGAGGGTCGTTGCGAAAGGCCTGCTCCACCTCGTGCACCAGGGCCCCCAGGTCGGTCGGGCGCAGGTCCAGGCGGGGAGGACGCGCGGCGTCCAGGAACTCCTCGACGAGCTGGTCCAGGCGCCGGACCTCGCGCAGCGCGATCTCGTGCAGGGGATCGGCGCGGTCCTCCGCCAGGAGCTGGATCGCCCCCGACAGGCTGGCCAGCGGGTTGCGGATCTCGTGGGCCATTCCCGCCGCCAGCTTCCCCACGGCCGCCAGGCGCTCGTCCCGCGCCACCATGGCCTCCATCTGCCGCAGCCGGGTCACGTCCTGGGCCAGCACCAGCGCGCCTCCATCCCCGCGGGGGTGGCGGGAGCACAGCAGGTGCAGGGGCGCGCCCGCTGCGTCGACGACCACCTCCCAGGTGCTGCCGGTGCCGGGCAGCACCTCGGACAGCGGTCGCCCCACCGGCGCCGGGACCCAGCGGGCCATCACGTCGTTGGCCGAGCGGATCTGCCCGTCCGGGTCGACCTCCACCGTCCCCGCCACCAGCTCGCCCAGCAGCATCGCCCGCTCGGCCGCGAGCACCTGGCCCTGCCGGACCTCCTGGTCGAGCAGGCCCTTCATCGCGCGGGTCAGGTTGACCGAGAGCGTGGCCACCAGGGCCATGCCGAACAGGTGCAGCGCAAGGTCCTCGTAGGCGAGGGAGCGGTGCGTGTCGAGCAGCCAGGGCAGGTGCCCCAGGTAGCCTCCCCACGCCACCAACCCGAAGCCGACGGCGTCGAGCACCAGGATCGCGATCACGCCCGAGGTGGGGAGCAGGAAGGGCGCGGCGATGATGTTGATGAAGTACAGGACGGTGAGCGGCCCCTGCACCCCGTTGGTCATCGCGACCAGGGCCGTGATCAACACCGCGTCGAAGACGAGCTGGAACCACCCGAAGCGCACCAGGTCGGTCGGACGTCGCAAGGCCGCGGCGCTCGCGCCCCACACGACGAAGGCCAGGCCCACGATGTAGAAGGCCAGCCGCGGGGCATAGGCGCCCGCCGGGTCGCGCAGGGCGATGACCGCGCTCACCCCCAGCAGCGCCAGCGCCAGGCCGATCTTGCCCGCGATGTACACGCTGACGGGCGACCGCGCCGCCTCTGCGGCCGGCCCCTGCCGGGGCCGCTGGCTCACCGCGGCCTGCGCGCCCACCTCAACCGGAGATGCTGGAGGCCATGGTGAAGATCGGCATGTACATGGCGATGACGAGCCCGCCGATCACGATGCCCATGGTGACCATGATCATCGGCTCCATCAGGCTGGTCACGGCCTCGACCGCCTGGTCCACCTCCTCCTCGTAGAAGTCGGCGATCTTGCCCAGCATGACGTCGAGCGCGCCCGTCGCCTCGCCCACGCCGATCATCTGGCAGACCATCTCGGGGAAGACGCCCGTCTCCGACAGCGGCTCGGAGATGGTGCGGCCCTCGGAGATGCTGTCGCGCACCCGCCCGATCGCGTTCTCGATGATCTTGTTGCCCGCGGTGCGGCCGCAGATGTCGAGCGCCTCGAGGATGGGCACGCCCGAGGCGA
This sequence comes from Myxococcota bacterium, assembly GCA_023150805.1. Classification (GTDB taxonomy): domain Bacteria; phylum Myxococcota_A; class UBA796; order UBA796; family UBA2385; genus UBA2385. Next base: position 33,594 of record JAKLKF010000076.1, read on the forward strand.
TCATCGTGCCCAGGGTCCGGGTGAAGCGGGCCACGGCCGTCTTGCGCAGCAGGTCGCCGAAGACCGGCAGCTTGAGCAGGAAGCCGTCGAGGATCACCCGACCCTTCTCGGTCTTGTAGGCCTGCCGCAGCCCGACGATGCTCAGGATCACGCCGATGACGACGTACAGGAAGTTGGCCTGCAGCCACTTGCTCAGCGCGATGACGAACATCGTCGGCGCCGGCAGCGAGGAGCCCATCTCCGCGAACATCTCCTCGAAGGTGGGTACGACCTTGAGCAGCAGCAGGGCCGTGACCGCCGAGGCGACCACGGTCACGCCGATCGGGTAGGCCATGGCGCCCTTGATCTGGCGCCGCAGGCGGTCGGCCTTCTCCAGGTAGGCCGCGAGCCGGCTGAGGATGGTGTCCAGGATGCCGCCCACCTCGCCGGCGGCCACCATGTTGCGGTAGAGGTCGTCGAAGGTGTTCGGGTACTTCTTGAGCGCGTCGGCGAAGGTGGCCCCGGACTCGACCTGCTCCTTGATGACGGACAGCTCTTCGCGGAAGGTCTTGTTGGGGGCCTGCTTGCTCTGGATGTCCAGGCACTGCACCAGCGGCAGGCCGCTGTCGATCATGGTCGCGAACTGCCGCGTGAAGATCACCAGGTCCTTGGTCGAGACCTTGGGCTTGAGGAAGCCGGGGGTGGAGACCTTGATCTGCATGTCCAGCGCGCCCTTCGCCTTCAGCGAGGTCGGCTGGATCTGCATCGCGCGGAGCCGCTTGCGCGCGGCGTCCTGGTCGGGAGCTTCGATTTCGCCCTTGCGAGCCTCACCGCCAGCGGTGCGGCCCTCGTACGCGTACATCGCCATGGTCGTGCTCCACGGGGTGCGAGTTGGCGGAGGTTACCTGGGTGCGCGGGGGCGCGGCAAGCCCGGGCCCGTCGAATGAGGTCTTGGCGACCGCCTCGTCAGTCCGACGCGGTGGCGCGGACCACCTCCTCCATCGAGGTCATGCCCTCGGCCAGCTTCCCGAGCGCGCTCATGCGCAGGGTCTTCATGCCGCCGCGGATCGCCTCGCGCTTGAGCTCCAGCGTCGAGGCGCCGTTCAGGATGAACTCGCGCAGCTCGTCGGTCATCACCATGATCTCGTAGACGGCGATGCGGCCCTTGTAGCCGGTGTTGCTGCAGGTCCGGCAGCCCTTGGGCCCCATCACCTTGTAGGTCGTGACCTCCTCGGGCGGCACGCCCAGGTCGATGAGCGCCTGCTCGGGCACGTCGCGCGGCTCCTTGCACTCGGCGCACAGCTTGCGCACCAGGCGCTGGGCGCCGATCAGGTTCACCGAGCTGGCCACCAGGAAGGGCTCGATGCCCATGTTCAGCAGGCGGCTGACCGAGCTGGGCGCGTCGTTGGTGTGCAGCGTGCTGAGCACGAGGTGGCCGGTGAGCGCCGCCTTGACCCCGATCTCCGCCGTCTCGAAGTCGCGGATCTCGCCCACCATGATGATGTCGGGGTCCTGCCGCAGGAAGGAGCGCAGCGCGCTGGCGAAGTTCAGGCCGATGCTCTCCTGCATCTGCACCTGGTTGATGCCGAAGAGGTTGAACTCGACGGGATCCTCGGCGGTGCAGATGTTGGTGGTCGACTTGTTGAGCTCCGAGAGCGTCGAGTACAGCGTGGTCGTCTTGCCCGACCCGGTGGGGCCCGTGATCAGGATCATGCCGTAGGGCTTGCTGATCTCGCCCTTGAAGTCGGCCAGCACCTTCTCCTCGAAGCCCAGCTTGGTCATGTCCAGCTGCAGGTTGCTCTTGTCGAGCAGCCGGAGCACGACCTTCTCGCCCCACAGCACCGGCAGCACGCTGACGCGGAAGTCCATCTCGCGGCCGCGGCCGAGCTTCATCTTGATGCGGCCGTCCTGGGGCAGCCGCCGCTCGGCGATGTCCAGGCTGCTCATGATCTTGAGGCGGCTGACGATGGCGCTGCGCAGCTTGTTGGGCGGCTTCATCACCTCGTAGAGCACGCCGTCGATGCGGTAGCGGATCCGCATCGACTTCTCGTAGGGCTCGACGTGGATGTCGCTGGCGTTCTTGCGGATGGCGTCGAGCAGGATGAGGTTCACCAGCTTGACGACCGGCGCTTCGCCGGCGCTCTTCTCGAGGTCGACGACGTCGATGTCCTCCTCGACGTCCTCCTCGAAGGCCATCTCGGTGTCGGCGCCCTCCTCGAAGTCGATCATGACCTCGTCGAAGCTGACGTTGCTCGTGTAGTACTTCTCGATCGCGTCGGCGATGGCCTGCTCGCTGGCGACCACCACCTCGATGTTGAACTTGGTGACGAACTTGACGTCGTCGATGGCGTAGATGTTGGACGGGTCCGCCATCGCCATGATGAGCGTGTTGCCCGTGCGGTTGATCGGCACCACCTGGTGGCGGGTCACGACCTCCTTGGGCACCAGCTTGAGCACCTCCGGGTCGATCTCGAAGTCGGCCAGGTTGATGCTGGGGACGCCGTACTGCTTGCTCAGGAACGAGGTGAGCTCGCTCTCCTCGATGTAGCCCAGGCGGGTCAGCTCGTGCGCGAGGCGGGAGCCGGAGGCCCGCTGCGACTCCATCGCGCGCTTGAGCTGCAGGGTGCTGATGACCCGCTCCTTGACGAGCAGCTCTCCCAGGCGGGCGGCGCCGCGGTCGTTGCCTTTGGACATCGATCCTCCGAAGGGGTCGGCGCGCCGCGCCGGTCCCCAGGTACGTGGAGCCGCCTGCCGCGGCCGGACGGCGGCATCCTACAGCACGCGGGCCCCGCCGGCTGCGGCTCCCCGGCGAGGCGGTCCACGGCAATCCGCGCTACAGTCCGCCGCCGACTGGAGGGTCCATGGACCGCCGCTGCCTGTACGGACACCGGGTGAACGCCACCTTCCACCACGCGATCGAGCGCGACCAGTGCCCGATCTGCGGCGCCGAGCTCATCACGCTGGACGGCTACCGCCTGGCCCGCCAGCTCGCGCAGACCGTCCCGCTGGACGGGGGGGCCGCCTTCCGCGCCGTGAAGCTGATCGAGACGAACTACGTCCTCAAGCCACGCCCGGCGACCACGACCGAGGCGCGCCCGGGCGTCCCCCCCTCGGCCGAGGCGCCCACCAGCGGCCCGCCGAGCCCCGGGTTGGCCGCCGCGGATCCCCCTCCCGGCACCGAGATCACGCTGGAGGAGGAGGACCTGGCCCACGCGGCCCCCCGCCCGGCAGCCCCCTCCCGGCCGCTGGCCGAGGAGCGCGAGGACGACGACTCCGTCGAGCTGATCGCCGCCGAGACCACCGACGAGCAGGAGCGCGCGACCCGGAGGGCCCCGGCCACGCCACGCGCCGCCGGCCCCCGCGCCCGGACCGCCGCAGGGCGGCCCGCAGGGCCGCCCAAGGTGCCCACCGCCGCGTCGACCGCGCCCACCGCGTCGACCGCCGCGCCCTTCACGGCCGAAGAGGACGCCTTCTTCGCGACCAGCCCCTGACGGTCGCCGGGCCTAGCAGCCTGTAGCCCGTTGGTCGAGCGACACCCCAACCGACCATGCGCAGGGGCGGAGGCCGCCCGGGTCGGACC
>JAKLKF010000077.1 GCA_023150805.1 Myxococcota bacterium
GTGGGTGGACCGTCCCGGCCCCTGCGCGGCCGGACCCTGGCGCGGCGCGGCGTGTCCACGAGCGCCGCCGCGGGCCTGGCTGCTGGCCTTGGCGCCACCCTGGCGACCGCCACCGCGGCGCTCGGCCCGGGCGTCGGCCTGGGGGGCCTGGTCGGCGGAGGGGGTCAGCTCGACGGAGGAGGAGGCGTCGTCGAGGGCGGGAGCCTCTTCGTCCCCCAGCTCGGCGGCGAAGGCGGGCAGCCCGGCGAGGGCGAGGAGCGCCGAGGCGGCGAAGGGCAGCACGTTGCGGGTCATGGGGCCTCCTTCCAGGCGGGGGGCGGCGACATGGCCGACCCTCTGCGCGCCCCTCCGACGCACCCTCGCCCCCGTCCATTCGGCGCGGGCGGGCCGCGGACCCCACAAAGCGCGAGGACATCGACCAGCAGGCGATCCTCACGCGACGGGCCGGCCTCAGCCCCGGCGGAAGGCCCCGAGGATGCGCTGGACGGTCGCCTCGGCGAGCACCATCACGGCGCCCTGGCCCCGGACCCGCGCGAAGCGCGCCGGCTGGCCGTCGCGCCCCGTCGTCGGCCCGCCCAGCTCCAGCGCGTGGCTGGTGCCGTCGATCATCACGATGGTCACGACGGCGGAGGGCCGGTCCAGGCCGGCCGCGCCGGGCGCGACGCCGTCGGCCACGGCGTCTCCTCGCAGCGACACCAGCGCGCGGGCGGCGAACAGCACCCGCTCGATGTCCAGCTCCGCGCCCGGCGGGTCGACCACGACCCACCGCCCCTCGCCGCCGACCTGGCGGAGCAGGAAGCGCCGACCGTCCTGCTCGAGCAGCAGGGCGTCGACGTCTCCGCCCTCCAGGGCGAGCATGGTGCGGTCGCGCGTGCCGTCCCGATCCGTGAGCAGCGCGAGCACGTCGCGGCGAGGCACCCGGTACACCACGTCGTCGCCGTCGACCTTCAGGAAGGCGGCCTGCGCGTGCGCGCGGCTCCCCAGCCGCAGCACGCGGCGGGTGCCGTCGTACAGCGCCAGGGTGGCCGTGACGAGCGGGGGCTCGAAGCCGCCGTCGAAGTCGCCCGCCAGCACCTCGTCGGCGCGCAGCGCCCCCAGGCGGCCGACCAGGGCGTTCACGCCCGCCTGGTCCACCGGCCACGGCGCCGGCGGGTCCAGGGCCCAGGGCCCCGGCCCCTGCAGCGACGCGCCGCCCTCCCGCACCAGCACGACGGGCTCGGCACCCGGGCGCTCCAGGGTCACGCTCCCCACCTGCTCGGCGTCCAGGCCCACCGGGACCCGGTTCCGCCAGCGGCTGACCTCGACCGGGAAGCGGTCGCGGCCGCCCACCCGCGCGCGGTAGATCGCGTCGTCGCCGCTCAGCCGCACGAAGCTGCTGCCGCCGGGGGCGTCCAGCCCCACCGTCAAGGACACGGCGGGCTGCTCGCCCCCCGCCCACAGCTCGACCACCACGCCCTTGCCGGGCTCCAACCCGTAGGCGTCCAGGTTGCCCTGGTCCACGCGGACGTCGGCCACCACCTGCCGCTGGAAGCCGGAGAGCAGCGTGTCCACCATCTGCTGGTCGGCGCGGGCCTCGACCGGCGCCAGCAGGCGCCAGGTGCGCTGCCCGCCCGCGTCCTCGCCGGGCACCAGCACGATCTTCTCCACCGAGTCGGAGAGCTCGATGCGCGTGGCCTGGTCCGCGGGCACCGCGGGGAGCGCCGGCGCGGCGTCGGGATCCACCCGTGGCGCCAGGTCGAGCAGGTTCAGGGCGAGCAGGACCAGGGCCGCCACCAGCAACAGCCAGGTCCGCGGCGTGGGCCTCATGGGGCCGCCCCGTCGTCGGTCGTCGCCGCCTGCCCCTGCTGCCGGTAGCCGCCCGTCCGCCGGCGCAGCGCCCACCGCAGCAGGCCCAGCAGCAGCAGCGGCGCGACGCCTCCCGCCAGGTTGGCCAGCTTGATCCGGCTGGCCCGTGCCGGGTCGACCGGCTCCAGCGCCGGCAGCTCCAGCGACTTCGAGCGGATCGCGATGAGGGCCGCGTCCTCCACCATCCAGTCGACCAGGTTGAGGACGAAGCGCGGCTGGTTCACGACGAAGTCGGCCGACCCCGCCACGACGAGCTGGGTCGGCGCGCCGGCCCGCATCGGCGCCGCCTCGACCGGGTCGGCCTGGGTCGGCGGCAGCTCGGGGTCGGGTGGTGGCGCCTGCTGGTCGGCGAAGGCCGAGGAGAAGCTGCCCTCGAGGGCCACCAGCAAGGGCCAGCTCCCCTTCTCCTCGCTGGAGAGCTGCGCCCGGAAGGCCTCGGGCGCGATCGTCCGCAGCCCCGCGAGGCGCCCGGCCTCGGGGTGGGTGCGGGCCAGCACGGTCGCGCGCACCTCGGGCGGCAACGGCTCCTCCACCTCCAGCGAGCTGGCGAAGGGGAAGAGCATGGCGTCGAGGTCCTTGACCACCAGGTTGTCGCGGTCGAGCTCGGTGGCCTTGGGGATCAGGGGCGAGTTCACCGGCACCTGGACGACCTGCTGGCCCTGGCGCACCGGCAGGTTCATCATCCCGTTGCGCACGCGGTCGATGACCACGTCGCGCCGCACGGTGACCCCGTAGCCCTCCAGCAGCCCCTCCATCCCGTGGAAGACGCGCAGCGGCCGCATCGCGCGCAGGTCCGGCGACATGTTCGCCAGGAACACCGCGAGCGCGCCGCCCCGCATCAGGAACTGGTCCACCTGGTAGAGCGCGCGCGCCGACAGCGGCCGCTGCGGCCCGACGATCAGCAGCGCGTCGACGTCCTCGGGCACTGCCCCGGCCCCGCCCAGCGGCACCGTGCGGACGTCGTACCGCTCGACCAGCCCGTTGCGGATCGCCAGCAGCGGCCCCCGCTCGGCCGCCAGGTCGGGCTCGCCGTGGCCCGTGGCCCAGCCGACCGTGCGGCGCTCCTCGTCGGTGATCAGCGACCGGATCGCCCGGGCCAGGTCGTACTCCAGCGTCGCCGTCTGCGTGATCGCGGGCAGCACCTCCTGCTTCTCGCCGTAGACCAGCGCCACGCCCATGTAGACGCGCTTGAGCTCCTTCACCGTGGCGCTGTCGTAGCGGTACTGGATCGGCGTGATGCCGAACCGGCGCGCCTCCTCCTCGAGCTCGGGCACCCCGGTCGGGTCGTCGACCCGCACCCGCAGCATCCCGCCGCTGTAGGCCGCCAGCTCCTCGAGCATGTCGACCACGAGCTGCTCGTGGTTGTTGTAGGGCGCCTGCAGGCCGTCGGTGAAGAAGACCCGCGCGGTCAGCGGCCGCTCGAGGCGGGTCACCAGGCTCCGGCTGGCCATGTCCAGGCTGTAGAGCTTGTCGGCCGTCAGGTCCAGGCGCGTGAAGTGCCGGGAGGCCCAGGTGTTCGCCAGGACCACCACCACGACCACGAGGACCATCTGGGCCCACGCGTCCGCCAGCAGGTTGCGCCGCGGATCGAGCATGGTCAGGCCAGCCGGCGGCGCTGGAGCGCGAAGACGGCGAGGTGCAGGAAGAGGCCCACCACCCCCCCGTGGAAGACCAGGCTGCGGCTGTCGACGATGCCGCGCGAGAGGTCGCTGAAGTGCCACTCGAAGGACAGGTACTGCACCAGCGGCAGCAGGGTCGGCGGCACCTGGCCGAGCGCGAAGCCCGAGGCGTAGGGGACCAGGCAGACGACCAGCGCCACCAGGAAGGCGACGACCTGGTTGCCGGTCAAGGCGCTGGCGGCGGTGCCGATGGCCGTGAAGGCCGCGCCCAGCAGGAACAGGCCCAGGTAGCCCCCCAGCACCGGGCCCCAGTCCAGGTCGCCCAGCATCGACAGGGTGATCGGGTAGGTCAGCGTCAAGCCCAGCGCCACCGACATCAGGCCCAGCGCCGCCAGGTACTTGCCGAGCACCATCTGCCCCTCGGTCACCGGCATCGTCGCCAGCAGCTCCAGGCTGCCCGAGCGCCGCTCCTCGGAGAACAGGCGCATCGTCACGGCCGGGATGAGCAGCAGGTAGAAGACCGCGCACCAGAAGAAGACCGTGCGCATGGTCGCGACGCCCGACGCCAGCAGGTCCTGGAACCACAGGGAGAAGCCGCCGACCAGCACCAGGAAGGCGGGCACGACCACGTAGGCCAGCGGGCTGTCGAAGTAGCTGGCCAGCTCGCGGCGGGAGATGGCGAGCACGGTGCGGGCGGGCGAGGGGCGCAGGAGGGGCCTCGGCGATGGTCGTGGGCGGCCGTCGTCGGCCGCCGGCTTCACGGAGTAGCCGATGGGCTGCGGAGATCAAGCCCCCCCACCCCGCCCCTGCGCCCGTCGGGGTGACGCCGTGCTACGGGGAGGCCGCTGCCCGGGTCTCGGTGCGCCTTCCGGCTGACAGTCGGAGGCGGCGATGCCACCATGGGGCCAGCCCCGGAGCCTGCCCCATGCCCTTCGCCGTCCCGACGCTGCTGTCCCTGGCCCTGCTGGCCTGCGGACCGGACGAACCCGCGGGCGGCGACGGCGGCGGCGGGGATGGCGGGTCCCAGGACGGTGGGGCGGCAGACGGAGGCGGCCAACCGGACGACGACGGCGTGCGGATCATCGACGCGACCGCCAGCCTGGGGGAGACCTTCCAGAGCTTCGTCACCGTCTCCTGGACGCAGGAGGGCACGGCCACCACCTGGGTGGAGCTGAGCTACGACGACGACGTGCTCCTCACCCCGCCGCGGCTCACCCAGCCGGGCGCCAACCAGCAGCTCGTGCTCGGCCTGCCCTACAGCGAGCCGGTCGACTGGCGCCTGAAGTACGACGTCGACGGCGACCTCGCCACGACCGACGACCTCGTCACCGCCGGCGCCGGCGAGATCATCACCGGCAGCCTGCCCGAGGGCCTGCCGACCCCCGCGCTGCTGCAGGCCGACCCCGACCGCTGGGAGCCCACGGGCACCTACCTGCTGGGCAGCATGAACCAGGACGGGGGAGGCTGGACCGGCGGGACCTACTGGAAGTTCATCGTCGACCGGGCGGGCCGGGTGGTGTGGGCCCACAAGACGCCCGACCAGCACTGGAGCATCTACCTGCGAGTCGCACAGAGCGGCGACCACCTGCTGTGGGACGAGGCCACCTACTGGTCGGACTGGGACGGCGGCCTGGGCAGCACCGTGCACCGCTGGTACCTCGACGGCACCGAGATCGAGGAGATCGCGACCCCCGGCCTGCACCACGCCTTCACCGAGCTGCCCGACGGCACCCTGGTGTGGGGCGCGGCCGAGGACGCCTCGGAGCGGCTGGTCAAGCGGGAGTCGGGCAGCGACCAGGTGCAGACCATCTGGGACTGTGGCGACTTCCACGCCCAGGCCGGCAGCCGGGACTCCTGCCAGAGCAACACGCTCTACCACCACGCGGAGACCGACACCTTCCTGTACAGCTTCTACACGACCGACACCATCGTCGAGATCGACCACGCCACCGGGCAGAGCCTGTGGTGGGCGGGGGGCGTGCCGGGCGGCTACGCCTTCGACCCGCCCGAGAGCCAGTGGTCCTGGCAGCACGGCGCCAACTACCTGGACGATGGGCACCTGCTGACCAGCACCGAGGACACCCACTTCGGGCCGGCCGACCACACGGTCGCGCGGGAGTACCAGGTCGACCACGAGTCCGGCGCGCTGGTCGAGGTCTGGTCCTTCGGCGACGGCTTCGACACCTACGCCAGCACCGCCGGCGAGGCGCACCGCCTGCCCGGCGGGAACACGCTGCACAACTACGGAAGCCACGGCAGCCTCAAGGAGGTCACACCCGACGGGGACGTCGTGTGGGAGCTGTCCTGGGGCGGCGACCGCCTGCTGGGCCGCACCGTCTTCCTCGAAGACCTCTACACCTTCCTTCCCCCCACGGAGTGAACATGCACATCCTGGTCCTCTCGCTCGCCTCCTTCCTCTTCGCCTGTGGAGACAAGGACGGAGACGACACCGGCACGCCGGGCACCGACGGCGGCGCCACCGACGGCGGGTCCGCGGACGGCGGCGGCGGCGACGGCGGCGGCGACGGCGGCGGCGACGGCGGCACCGATGGCGGCGGGACCGGCGACGGCGGCGGGACCGGCGACGGCGGCGGCGACGGGGGCACCGACGAGCTGCTGGGCCTGCTCGAGTTCACCGGCGAGGCGACGGTGCTCGGCAGCTACGACGGCAGCGAGTCGCTGGTCTTCACCTCCGACGAGGGGGACGGCGAGGTGATCTGCAAGTTCACCTATGCGCTGGAGGGCGCCACCGTGCGCGACGACTGCGCCGAGTGCGACTGGGCCTATGACGTCACCGTGGGCGCCGTGTCGGTCGAGGTCGACACGGACGGTGCCTGCACGTCCATCGGCTGGGACGAGGCGGCCCGCACCGCGCTGACCGGCACGATCCGGGGCTACGGCTACATCGCCGAGTACTTCGGCCACGCGCCGGTGCTGATGTCCTTCACCAAGGGGAGCTGGGAGCCGGTCACCTTCGCGGCCTACGAGCCGGGCACCGGTGCCTTCTCCTACTCCTGGGAAGTCGACGTCATCCCCTACACGCTTCCCTGAACACACACCACGGATCCGGAGGAGACCTCATGCACATCACCATGCTCGGCCTGGCCATGTCGGCCGGCCCCCTGGGCTGTGGCGACAAGGGCGACGACTCGGGCGGCGTCGACGCCAACATCGTCCTGACCGACGCCCACAACTTCTCCTACACCGGCGAGGTGACGGTCCCCTCGATCGTCACCGCCAGCGGGCAGGACCTGACGATCTGCTGGGACCAGATCACCCAGGACATCCAGTGCCACGACATCGACCCGCTGGCGGACCTGGACAACATCGGCCTGGCGCGCTTCCCCCACAAGACCCAGGCCGAGGTCGAGACCGGGCTGGAGCTCAACAGCCTGCTGCAGGCGGACATCGACGGCTACGTCGAGTGGAACACCGACCACGAGTCGGGCTGCGTGCAGCTCTCGGCGTTCAGCTTCTTCGGCACGCCCATCGACGTGCCCAGCCAGTACGTCGACGACGGCAGCACCTACATGCTGATGCTGACCGAGGGCCTGGAGCCCGGCGTCGGCGCGCGGATCATCACCTTCCTGGAGCCGCAGGCCGAGAGCGACGTCACCGACGTCACCGTGCCCGACTCCTGCGGGATCCTGGACTTCACCGCCACCCTGGAGGATCTGACGCCCCTGGAGGTCCCCGCCTCGGGCCCCTTCGTCGTCGACTGGTCGGCGCTGACCCAGGACGGTGTGGGCGCGGACCTGCTGCTCGAGAACATCGACCGGCTGATGGTCGCCTTCTACGAGGGACAGACCCCGACCGACCTGCAGAGCCAGTTCCTGGACCTGGAGATCATCACCTCGGCCACCTACGAGCTGGAGCTGCCCGGCGGCACCACCGCCGACCTGGCCGACGCGACCGGCGCCTCGGGGGCCTTCCCCGGCTTCTCGGGTGACGGCACCTGGCTGCTCGCCCTGTTCTGCAGCCGCTGCTACAACCCGGCCCCGGTCTTCCTGACCGTGGTCTCTCCGACCGAGTGAGGCCCTGATGCCCGGACTGCTCCTGCTCGTGCTGGCCTGCGGCGACAAGGACGGCGGCGTCGAGATCGGCGCCGCCGAGGTCACCCTGAGCGAGACCATCGGCACGGTCGCCACCGTCACCTTCACCACCAGCGAAGACGTGGCTGCCCGGGTCGTCTACGAGACGGCGGACCAGTCCTTCGAGACGCCGCTGGGCCCGGCGACCGCCGACCACGAGATCGTGCTGCTGGGGCTGCCCGCCAACACCGAGGTGCAGTACCAGGTGGTGCTGGAGGACGGCACCACCAACGAGCCGGCCGGCTTCACCACCGGCAACCTGCCCTCGGGCCTGCCCGCCACCCTGGTCGAGGGCGAGGGGCACGATCGCTGGATGATGACCACGCTCATCGGCGCGACCACCGGGCCGGTGCTGATCTCGCCCCAGGGCAAGATCACCTGGGCCTGGGTGGACGGGCGTGGGCTGGACGTCTACCGGGCCCGCCCCCTGCGCGACGGCAGCGGCGTCATCTACAACGCCGCCAGCGTCTCGGGCGACCCGGCCGACAACAGCGTCCTGGTCAAGGTGTCCTGGGACGGCAGCGCCGAGGAGACGATCACCGTGCCCTTGCTGGCGCACGACTTCGTCGAGCTGTCCGACGGCACCATCACCGCCATCGTCGTCGAGTACGGCGAGGGGCCCGAGGGGGAGATCCGCGGCGACAGCCTGGTCGAGATCGCGCCCGACGGCACCCAGACCCAGGTGTGGAGCACCTGGGACTGCTTCGACCCGGCGGTCACCCCGGGCGACGAGCCCGAGATCGGCTGGACCTTCGTCAACGCCCTGGACCTGGATCCCGACGAGAGCGCCTACTACGTCAGCGTCCGGAACTTCAGCAGCATCGTGAAGATCGACCGGGCCACGGGCGCCTGCGAGTGGGTGATCGGCGGGCAGGCGGCGACCATCGAGATCGAGGGCGACGAGTTCCAGCACGAGCACCAGTTCGAGCTGAACGGCGACCGGCTGCTGGTCTTCGACAACGCCGGGCTGGCCTTCAACAAGAGCCGCGCCATCGAGTACCAGGTCGACTGGGGCGCGGGCGTGGCCACCGAGATCTGGAAGTACGAGCCGGACCCCTCGCTGAACAGCTTCGTGCTGGGTGACGTCGCCCGGCTGGACGACGGCGACACCTTCATCACCTGGTCGGTGGCCGGCCAGCTCGACCGGGTGAGCCCCGACGGCGTGAGCTCGTGGAGGCTCAACACCGAGCTGGGCTACGCCTTCGGCTTCATGACCCTCCCCGCTGGTCTGTACGAGTAGCCCATGCCGACGCTCGCCCTCCTGCTGCTGGCCTGCTCCCCCACGGTCGTGGACGGAGACGGGCCCCCGCCGCAGGACGGGGGGGCGGATGACACGGGCACCGTCCAGGACGGCGGCGCCGACGGCGGCGGCACGACCGGGGACGGCGGCGGCACCGCCGGCGACGGGGGCACGGGCGACGGGGGCACGGGCGACGGGGGCACGGGCGACGGGGGCACGGGCGACGGGGGTACTCCTGGTGGCTGGGTCTCCTCGATCTCGCTCTCTGTCCACGATCGCGTCGCCACCCTCCTGGTCCTCTCCTGGACGCAGGAGGTGGACGCCGACGGCGCCTGGGTGACCTACAGCTTCGAGGACCAGGTGTTGACCTCGCCGGTCCAGCCCCGCGGGCCCGGCGCGCACAGCGAGGTGCTGCTCGGCATCCCGCCCGGGGTGGAGGTCAGCGCCTCGCTGACCCTGGACGTCGCCGAGGAGAGCTGGACCACCGCGCTGCTCACCGAGACGACCGGCGCCTTGCCGGGAAACCTCGACGTGCCCGACCTGGTCTTGCACGATCCCCTGCTGGCCGGCGAGGAGCGCTACGCACTGGCCGCCGTGGACGTGGGCTCCTACGACTTCTACGGCCCCTTCTACGTGGTCATCCTGGACCGCCAGGGCCGGGTCGTGTGGTACGAGTCCGTGGACGACAGCCGGCTCACGTGGCAGCCACGCGCCTCGCTGGACGGAACGCACCTGGTGTACGAGGCGTCGACCTACTACGTCTACGACAGCAGCGTGCAGCCGTCGATCAAGCGTTTGACCCTGGACAACCGCCAGGAGGACGAGACTTTCATCGAGGGGATGGGCCTTGCCTGGTCGGAGCTGGAGGACGGCGGCTTCGTCTTCGATCACGCCGAGACCGGCTATGAGTACCACATCGAGCGGCTCTCGCCGGACGGTGAGCGCAAGCGGATCTGGTCCTGCTACCCCTGGATGCAGGACTACGACCGCGGCTACTGGGCCTGCGCGCCCAACGCCATCGTGGTGGACCACGCGCGGATGACGGCCCTGTACTCGATGTTCGAGACCAGCACCGTGGTCGAGATCGACCTGAACACCGGGGAGATGCTGCGCCAGATGGGCCAGCTCCCCGACGGCTGGGCCTTCGATCCCGAGGAGTCGACCTTCTCGCTGCAGCACTACCCGAACTGGACGGAGGACGGCACGCTGCTGGTGTCCACCCACACCATCGGCGCGGGGCGCACGCAGTTCATCCGCGAGTACGCGCTGGACGACGAGACGCAGACCCTGGAGCAGATCTGGAGCTACCAGCAGCCGACGGGCTACTACGCCGAGTACGCCGGGGGTGCCCTGCGCATGGACAACGGCAACACCATGGTGACGGTGGGCACCGACGGGGCGGTCCTGGAGATCACCCCCGACGGCGAGATCGCCTGGGAGCTGGACTGGCACGGCCACCTGGTCGGCAACGTGACCGCCCTGGACGACCTGTACGCGCTGAACCAGGGCTGGTAGCGATCGCTACCGGTCCTCGCGCACCAGCATGAAGTAGGCGCCCATCGGCTCCTGGGTCTTGTAGGCGGCGCCGATGGTGACGTGCCGGCTCACCCGCCGCATGAAGTCGCGGGTCTTGTCGTAGACGAACATCTGCAGGCCGCGGCTGTTGGGCACGACCTTGGGCCAGGCGGCGGGCACGTCGTGGTCGGGCACCTGGAAGTAGTCGACCACGGTGGCGCCGCGCCCCGTCCACGAGGGCTCGTGGGCGGTGCCCGTGTGGAGGAAGTAGCCGGGACCGATCAACGGGCCGAAGGGCGAGACGTTGTAGCCGTACAGCCGGTCGGGCCGGCCGCGGTGACGGGCCATGGGCTTCTGGAAGCGCCGACCGAAGGCGGGGATGGGCAGGCTGTTCCAGCCGTGGTGCACGACCGGCGTGTCGTCGGGCACGCTGGCGGGCACGAAGTACTCCAGGGTCAGCGGGGCGGCGTCGGCCGCCAGGGCCCACAGCTTCGGCTGGAGCTTGCGCGGCGTGCGGCGCACCTGGGCCAGGCGGGTCTCGTGGTCCAGCGCGTCGAGGAAGGCGGCCACCTGGGCCAGGGTGGCGCCGGCGAGCACCATCTGGGTGAGGTCGGCGCCGGTCATGGCGCCGGAGGAGGTCTGTGCATGGTCCATCTGGGGTCCCGTGTCACTTGGCGGCGGCGTCGGGCACGATGGGCGCCGCGTCGGTGCGGGCCCAGCGGGCCTTGGCCTGCTCGAAGGTCAGGGGCTGGCCGGTCCGCTTGCGCAGGGTGAGGCGGGCCGTCTCGAAGAAGCCCTCCATCGTGCGGAACATGCTGCTGGTGTCGATCCAGCAGGCCCGCATGCAGCCCTCGCAGGAGGCGGCCTCCTGCATCCGGCGGCGCTCGTACTCCGCGGAGTGGAAGTACTCCTCGAACTTCGGGTCGGTGAAGTCCAGGTGCTGCTGCACGGTGCGGTGGCAGATCGTGAACTGTCCGTTGGGTGCCACCGAGAAGTACAGCCGGCCGGCGTCGCAGCCCTCGGGCGGGAAGCGGCCGGTCTTCAGGTACATCCGGCTGGCCTCCAGGTAGGGCGTGCTGTTGAGGATGGGCGCGCCCTCGGCCTTCATGGCGAGCAGCGTGTCGTAGGCGCGGTCGATGCGGGCGCGGACCTGGCCGGCCCCCTCGCCGGCGCCGATCCCCATCTCGGGGCGGTAGCGGATGAAGCGCGCCTCCCAGTTGCGCACGCCGTCCTTGGGATCCTCCAAGAGCTCGACGGGCAGGAAGGAGACGGCGAAGCCGATGTCCTGGGCGAAGCGCACGATGTCGGGCAGCTCCTCGAGGTTCAGGTTGCTGACGACACAGTTGATGGTCGGCAGCGCGCCGGGCTGGTCGACCACGCGCGAGGCGATGTGGGTCATCGTCCGGACCGCGGCGTCCCAGGCGCCCTCCACCTCGCAGATGTAGTCGAAGCGCGCGGGGACCAGGCTGTCCAGGCTGACGCTGAAGCTCTTGAGCCCCATGTCGATGCAGCGATCCATCCGCTCGAAGTAGCTCCTGCCCTGGACGACGTTGCGGCCGTTGCCCTCGGGCACGCCGTTGGTCAGCACCCGCAGGTTCAGCCCCTGGGCCAGGAAGGCAGCGACCGCGTCCTCCAGGTGGGGGCTGGAGAAGGGCTCGCCGCCGCCGATGCTGAGCTGGACGACCCCGATGCGGGCCATCTTGGCGGCCATGTCCTGGATCTGCGGGACGCTCAACTCCTCGTTCTCGTCGCCGTAGCGCCAGATCCCGCACATCTTGCAGGTCAGGTTGCAGCGGTGCGTGATGCCCCAGTGGGCGTACACCGGCACGCGCCGGGTGACGGCGGCCTGGGCGATGCGGGCGTAGTTGCGCGCGGTGAAGCGGAGCATGGGGCGCTCGGGGGGAGGAGAGGCGGACGGTAACGTAGCCTGCGGGGCCCGCCCGTCAGCGGCCGACCTCCAGGCAGGCCTGGCGGGTGGCCTCGATCATGTGGGTCACGTCGCGCTCGGCCAGGTTGGGGTGGACCGGCAGGTGCAGCAGGGTCTCGAAGGCCCGGCGGGCGTTGGGGCAGGTCGCGGCGAACTCGGCGAAGAGGGGGTTGCTGGCGCAGTCGCTCATGTAGCCGACCGTCGTGTCGACCCCGCGCTTGCGCAGGGCCCGGGCCAGCTCGTCGCGGCGCTCGTGGTGGACCACGAAGCTCATGTAGATGGGCTCGGCGC
The DNA here is from genome assembly GCA_023150805.1 of Myxococcota bacterium. Lineage (GTDB taxonomy): Bacteria > Myxococcota_A > UBA796 > UBA796 > UBA2385 > UBA2385. Next base: position 12,529 of record JAKLKF010000077.1, read on the forward strand.
CCTCGGGGTAGCTCGGCACGGCCAGGCCGGGCACGTGGGCCAGGCCCTGGTCCAGCTTGCGGCCGTTGCGGATGCGGGCGCCGTTGAGCGCCTCCAGGCGGTTGAGCTGGTGGAGCCCCACCGCCGCCTGGGCCGCGCGGGCCTGGCTGGTCGCGGTGTAGGAGCCCGGCAGCTTGTCATAGCGGACCTCGGCCTCGCCGAAGCGCTCGTGGATCGGGTCCTGGCCCAGCTTGTTGCCCAGCACCACGGCGGGGTGCACGGTCGCCCAGTACAAGAGCGGGTGGGTGGCGGCGTACATGGCCAGGCCCGTGGCCGCCTCCTTCGCCAGCTTGCCCTTGGGCGTGCGCCCGCCCTGGCGGATGGTCGCCCGGATCCGCTCGGCGACGCCGTCGTCGTCGGTCGAGATCATGGCCCCCGACAGGGTCGTCATGTTCTTGGTCAGGCCGAAGGTGTAGTAGGCGGCGTCCCCCAGGTTGCCCACGCGGACCTGCTTGTAGCGGGCGCCGGTCGACTGTGCACAGTCCTCGATCACCTTGACGCCGTGCTTGTTGGCGATGGTCCGGATCGGGTCCATGTCGCAGGGCGTGCCGAACAGGTGGGTGGGCACGACGGCCTTCGTGCGCGGCTTGATGGCGGCCTCGAAGGCGGCCGGGTCCAGGACGTGGCTGGTGAGGCCGACGTCGACGAAGACCGGCCGGGCCCCCAGCAGGGGGATCATCGCCGGCACGGCGAAGTAGGTGAGCGCCGGGACGATGACCTCGTCGCCGGGGCCCACCCCCAGCGCCTCCAGCAGCAGGTACAGGCCGTAGCGGGCGCTCGGCACCATGACCGCGTGGCGGGCGCCGATGTAGCTCTTGAACTCGCGCTCGAACTTGCCGATGACCTCGTCGTCGGGGCCGTCCCGCAGCAGGTGGCGGGCCGAGAGCAGCGCCTCCTTCGGGGAGAAGCTGGGGCTGAAGCGCGGGATCTTGCCGAAGGCCATGGCGGCGGCTCCACGAGGGGGGGCGAGGCCCCAGGATTAGCCCGGTCGGGGGCCGCTGCACGCCTCGGGGGCCGTTGCCCGCGCCGCCTGTGGGGCTAAGCTGCGGGCCCGGAGCAGTGAATGGCCGTCCTGGAGATCCTCGAAGCCCCCCACCCCCTGCTGTCCCAGCGCGCGCGCGACGTGCGCGAGGACGAGTTCGGCCCCGCCCTGGCCGCCCACCTCTCGGACATGGCCGAGACCATGTACGCCGCGCCCGGCGTCGGCCTGGCCGCGCCCCAGGTGGGCGACCTGCGGCGCATCGTCGTCGCCGACCCCGGCGCGGGGGAGAAGGACGAGGGCCGGCGGCTGTACCAGATGGTCAACCCCGAGATCGTCGAGCGCTCCCGCGAGACCACCGAGAGCGAGGAGCAGTGCCTGTCGGTGCCCGAGATCACCGTGAAGGTCAAGCGCCACGTCCGGGTCACCGTCGCCTGGCGCGACCCCTGGGGGGCCGCCCACCAGGAGACCTTCTCGGAGTGGGCCGCCACGGTCATGCAGCACGAGCTGGACCACCTGGTCGGCCAGACGCTCTACGACCGGGCCAGCGGGCTCAAGCGCGCCCGCTACCTCAAGTCCCGCAAGAAGGCCCTGCAGGCCGAGCTGGCCCGCTGAGCGTGGCGCGGCGCTGGTTGGCCCCCGCGGCGGGCCTGGCGGTCCTGTGCCTGGCGGCCGGCGGCGCCGTGCTGGCGGATGCCTGGTCGGCCTTCGGCGGGACTCCGGCGGGGGCGCGGCGGGCGCGCATGGAGGCCTCGCCGCAGTGGGCGGAGGGGCGCTTCGTGAACCCCCAGCCGATGTGGAACGACCTGCTGGGCATGACCCTGTCCTGGACCCGGGCCAGCGCCCATGGCTCGCCGGACAGCCCGCTGCCGGTGCTGCACGGGGACGGCAGCCGCTTCTCGCCGCCCCCGGACAGCGGCCTGCGCATCACCTGGCTCGGCCACAGCACGCAGCTCATCGAGCTGGACGGCGCGGTCGTGCTGACCGACCCCATCTTCGGCGGCCGCGCCTCGCCCCTGACCTGGGCCGGGCCCGCGCCCTGGTACGACCCGCCCGTCCCCCTCGCCGAGCTGCCGCCCGTCGACGTGGTCCTGATCTCGCACGACCACTACGACCACCTGCAGGAGCCGACCATCCGGGCCATGGCCGGCTGGGACACGACCTTCGTGGCGCCGCTGGGCGTGGGCGCCCACCTGGAGGCCTGGGGCGTGCCCGCCGACCGCATCCGGGAGCTGGACTGGTGGGAGCAGGTCCAGGTCGCCGGGCTGACCCTGGTCGCCACGCCCGCCCGCCACGCCAGCGGGCGCCAGGCCTTCGACCAGAACCGGACCCTGTGGGCCGGCTGGGCCCTGCTCGGCCCCACGCACCGCGTCTTCTTCTCGGGCGACACGGGCCTGTTCCCCGCCCTGCCCGAGATCGGCGAGAAGCTCGGCCCCTTCGACGTCACCATGGTCGAGGTCGGCGCCTACGACCGCACCTGGCCCGACTGGCACCTGGGCCCCGAGCAGGCCGTGCGCGCCCACGTCGAGCTGCAGGGCAAGGTCATGCTGCCCGTGCACTGGGGCCTGTGGAACCTGGCCAACCACGGCTGGACCGAGCCGGCCGAGCGCGTGCGGGCCGAGGCCGCCCGGCGCGGCGTGACCGTCGCCTACCCGCGGCCGGGCGAGGGCTTCGAGCCGGCGGTGGCGGTGCCGACCGCGCCGTGGTGGCCGCAGGTGCCGTGGAAGACGGGGGAGGAGGATCCCATCGTGGCGACGAAGGTGCCGGGGGAGGGGACGGCACGCTAAGCCCGGCCCCTCCCCCCCACCCCGGAGCCCCCGTGCGGATCGTCTTCATGGGCACCCCCGACTTCGCCGTGCCCACGCTCGACGCCCTGGTCGCCGCCGGGCACGAGGTGCTCTGCGTCGTCGCCCAGCCCGACCGGCCCAAGGGCCGCGGCAAGCAGCTCCAGAGCCCCGACACCATCGTCCGGGCGCGGGAGCTGGGTCTGCCCACCCGGCAGCCCAAGGCGATCCACCAGGGGCCCTTCCGCGACTGGTTCACGACGCTGGACTTCGACGTGGCCGTGGTCGTCGCCTACGGCCGGATCCTGAAGCCCTGGCACCTGCAGGCCCCGCGCCTTGGCTGCGTCAACGTGCACGCCAGCCTGCTGCCCTTGTACCGGGGGGCGGCGCCCGTGCACCGCGCGGTCATCGACGGGCAGGCGACCACCGGGGTCTGCACGATGCAGATGGGCGAGGGGCTGGACGAGGGCGACGTGCTGCTGTGCGAGGCCACCGACATCGGCCCGGACGAGACGACGGGCGAGCTGTGGGCGCGCCTGGCGCACATGGGTGCCGGCCTGCTGGTGCGGACGCTGGAGGGACTGTCCACGATCACGCCCGTGCCCCAGGACCACGCCGCCGCCACCTTCGCCCCGCCGCTGTCGCGCGAGGACGGGCGCGTGGACTGGGCGGCGCCGGCCCGGCGGGTCCACGACCGGGTGCGCGGCTGCAACCCGGCGCCCGGCGCCTGGACCCCCTTCCGCGGCGACGCGCTCAAGCTGTGGCGCACGCGCCCCTGCGAGGGGACGGGTGCCTCCGGCCAGGTGCTGGAGGCCGGCCCGCGCCTGGTCGTGGCCTGCGGGCAGGGCGCCGTCGAGGTGCTGGAGGCCCAGCTCCCCGGCGGCAAGCGCGTCGGGGGTGGCGACCTGGCCCGCGGCGCCCGCGTGGCGGTGGGCGATCGGCTGGGGCCGGCGGAGTCAGCGGACGCCGCTCACGGGGCGTAGAGCTTGGCCCCGGCGTCTCCCTCGCACTTGTGGCAGGAGTTGCAGGCGCCGGTCTCGACCTCGGTGCCCATCTCGATCACCACGCCCTCGACCTCGACCTCGGCCGACAGCGGGGGGACCAGCGGGTCGGTGGTGTAGAAGTTCCCGGCCGAGGAGGTGGCCAGCTCGACGGTGCTGCCGGTGCTGTCCGTGATGCGCACGATGGCGCCGCTCTTGCCGTCGCTGCCGACGTCGTCGACGAAGACGGTGCCGGCGGCGGTCCAGAAGGCGTCGCCCTCGTCCTCCTCGAAGTTGCCGGGGCTGTGGCAGGCGACGCAGTCGGAGCCGGGCAGCATGTTGGCGCCCTCGCCCTCGCAGTCGCCGGGGCCGCAGTCCTCGTTCGTGGTGTCGCACTCGACGCCGCCGTCGGTGCCGCCGTCGGTGGCGCCCCCGTCGGAGGTGCCCGTGTCGTCGCCCTCCTTGTCGCCGCAGGCCAGCGAGAGGGGCAGGGCCAGCAGGGCCAGGGTCAGGATGGAGCGGTGCATGGGGCCTCCTTCAGCCGGCCTGCAGGACGTCGACGAGGTAGGCGATCACGTCGGCGATCTCCTGGTCGGTCAGGTCGCCGTCGAAGGCGGGCATGTCCTCCTCGCCGAACAGGATCACCTCGGCCAGCTCGTCCTCGCTCTCGGACTCGCTGGCGATGTCGGGGCCCGAGCCGCCCGATCCGTCGTCGCCGTGGCAGGAGGCGCAGGTGTCCAGGTAGACCGCCTCGCCGTTGGTGGGGTCGCCCTCGAGGGCGAGGACGTCGTCGATGCGGCCGTCGCCGCCGCAGGCGACGAGGAGGGGCAGCGGATCAGCATGGGAACCTCCGGGCCCTCGACCCGAGGGCCGGGCCAACATGGCCGGTGCCGGTGGGACCGCACAGGCTCCTCATGGATCTCTCACCTCCGGCTCATCCGGACAGTCGGAGAAACCGTGACGGAAAATCCGTTAGCACGGAGTTTCCGTGATCCCGCTGCCCGCTTCCTGGCGCTTCCGGGCGCTCCCCGTCATGGCACGGTTCCTGCGATGGGGCGCCGCGGAGGTCGGATGACCCTGCCCGCCGTCGTGACCATCGCCACCATCCTGGTCGTCCTGGCCCTGCTCATCCGCGGGCGGATGAGCGCCGAGGCCATCCTGGTCGGCGCGCTGGGCTTCCTCATCGTGACCGGCGTGCTGCCGGCGAAGGAGGGCCTCGCGGGCTTCGCCAACGAGGGCATGCTGACCGTCGCCGCCCTGTACGTGGTCGCGGCGGGCCTGCGGCAGACCGGTGCCATGACGCGGGTCGCCGCGGGGCTGCTGGGCAAGAGACCCGACGTGCGCGTCGCGATGACCCGGATGGTGGTGCCGGTGGCGGTGGGCAGCGCCTTCCTGAACAACACGCCCATCGTGGCGGCGATGTTGCCCGCGGTCACCGACTGGAGCCGCCGGTACAAGCTGCCGGCCTCCAAGCTGTTGATGCCCCTGTCCTTCGCCACCATCCTGGGCGGCACGCTGACGGTGATCGGCACCAGCACGAACCTGGTGGTCACGGGCCTGGTCGAGCGGAACCTGGGCCAGGTCGAGGGGCTCCAGCGCATCGGCATCTTCGACATCACCGGCGTCGGCCTGGGCGTGGCCGCCGTGGGCCTGGTCCTGCTGGTCCTGCTGGGCCCGCTGCTCATCCCCGACCGCAGCCCGGCGGTCAGCCTGCACGACGACCCCCGCGAGTACACCACCGAGCTGCTCGTGGACAGGGCCTCGCCGTTGGCGGGGCGCACGGTGGAGGAGGCCGGGCTTCGCAACCTGTCCGGCGGCTTCCTGATGGAGATCGACCGGGGATCGACGGTGTTGGCGGTGGTGGAGCCGACGACGAAGCTCCAGGCAGGCGACCGGCTGGTCTTCGTCGGGCCGCGCGAGGCGGTGCTGGACCTGACCCGCCTGCCGGGCCTGCAGGCCGCGCCGGACCAGCGCTTCCGGCTGGACTCGCCCGACGGCGAGCGCTGCCTGGTCGAGGCGGTGGTGGCGCCGGGCAACCCGCTGCGCGGCAAGACCATCCGGGACGGGCGCTTCCGCGACCAGTTCAACGCGGTGGTGGTGGCCGTGGCCCGCGATGGCCGCCGCATCGGCGGGCGCCTGGGCGACGTGGTGCTGGAGGCCGGCGACGTGTTGCTGCTGGAGGCCCACCCGAGCTGGAGCGAGGCCCAGCAGGGGGGCCGCGACTTCTACCTGACCAGCGAGGTGGCCGACTCCTCGGCATTCCGGCCGGGCAAGGCCGGCATCGCCGCGCTCGTGATGCTGGTGATGGTGGTGGCGGCCGCGACCGAGGTCACCTCGATGTTCCACGCCGCCATCGTCGCTGCCTTCGCGATGGTCTGGTTCGGGGCCTGCTCGCCGACGGACGCGCGCAAGAGCGTCGACGTCGGCACCCTGGTCGCCATCGCCGCCTCCTTCGGCATCGGCGAGTCGATCCGCCTGTCGGGCACCGACCGCCTGCTGGCCGAGGCCCTGGTCGCCGCGGGCGCCAGCAGCCCCTGGATGGCGCTGGCGGCCATGTACGTGGGGACGATGATCCTGACCGAGCTGATCACGAACAACGCCGCCGCCGCCCTGATGTTCCCCTTCGGCCTGTCGCTGGCGGCCCAGCTCGGCGTCTCGCCCATGCCCTTCTGCGTCGCGGTGATGTTCGCGGCCTCGGCCAGCTTCAGCACGCCCATCGGCTACCAGACCAACCTGATGGTCTACGGCCCCGGCGGCTACCGCTTCACCGACTACTTCCGGCTGGGCGTGCCCCTGCAGATCGTGGCCGGGGCGGTGGCATGCGCCCTGATCCCGTACTTCTTCCCGTTCTGACGGCCGAGGGGGGCGGGCTCAGGCCGGCAGCCGCAGGGTGAACCGTGCCCCGCCCAGCGGGCTGTCGGCGACGGTGCAGTCCCCCCCGTGCCGGCGCGCCACCTCTCGGGCCAGGGGAAGACCCAGGCCCAGGCCGGGCGTGCTGGCGCGCGCGCGGGCACCACGCTGGAGGCGGTCGAAGATGCGCTCGCGCTCGTCGGCGGGGACCCCAGGCCCGTCGTCGTCGACGTGCAGCAGGACGGTGGGGCCGACGCGCTCGGCGGACAGGCGCACCATGCCGCCGGGGGCGTGCACGCGGGCGTTGCGCAGGAGGTTGACCAGGGCGATGCCCAGCAGGCTCGCGCTCACGGTGACGCGCGTGTCCAGCGCGGGGGCGGGCACCACCTCCAGTCGGCCTCCCCCGGCGGCGATGGCGGCCCCCTCGTGTCGCACGGCCTCGGCCACCAGGTCGACCAGGGCGACGGCCTGGCGGCCCTGCTCGGCGTGCCCGGCGTCGACCCGGGCCAGGGTCATCAGCCCCTCGACCACGGCCGCCAGGCGATCCACCTCCTCGGACAGGCTCTGCAGCGTGGCGCGGTCGAGGCCGGTCGCGGCGTGGCGGAGCGCCAGGTCCAGCTCGCCGCGCAGGATGGTGACCGGGGTGCGCAGCTCGTGGGCGGCCTCGGCGGTGAAGCGGGCCTGGGAGGCGAAGGCCCGGTCCAGGCGGTCGAGCAGCGCGTTGACGTCGACGAGCAGGGCGGCCACCTCGGTGGGGCCGGCCTCGGCCACCCGGGCGCCCTGGCCGGCGCCGACGACCCGGCCCACCTCGGCCCGGGCTCGCTCCAGCGGCGCGGTGGCGCGGCGAAGGGTGCTGCTCATCAACAGACCTCCGCCCAGCACGACCAGGCCCGCGACCAGGCCGTAGGCGGCAGCGAAGGCGCCCACGCTGTCGGCCAGGTCCACGGCGGGGCCCTCGGCCACGATCACGGCGTGGAGGTCGAGCGGCTCGGCGCCGCGCTCGATCTCGACGGGCAGCAGCAGGACCCGGCGACCGTCCCGGGTGCGCCAGCGAGGGTCCTCGTCCTCTCCCTCGATCGACGGCTCGGGCAGCCCGGCCTCGGTCATGGTCAACAGCGACAGGTGGAAGGGGGCGACGCTGTGCTCGGCCCGCCAGGGAGAGTCAGCGGGGTCGGCCAGGCTGGCGCGCCAGGCGTGGGCCGCCGCCAACAGGGCCAGGTCCTGTGCCTCCACCGCGCGCCAGTGCAGCAGGGCGCCGGTGGCCAGCCCGGCCACGGCCAGCGCCAGCGTCAGGATGCCGACCGCGGCGCGGGTGAGCTGCCCGACCAGCGTGTGCCCGCGGCGGAGGGCGCTCACGCGACTTCCAAGGGGGGAACCCCTCCAGGTTCCCCCCGGCCGCAGGGCGGCCTCCCCCCTCCGGGAAGGTTCGCGTCACTCACCGGGGCGTGTCCTCGAGCATGTAGCCGATGCCCCGCACCGTGTGGATCAGCGGCCGGTCGCGGCCCCGGTCCACCTTCTGCCGCAGGTAGCTGATGTAGACGTCGACCACGTTGGTGCCCGGATCGTGGTGCATGTCCCAGACCCGCTCCAGGATGCGGGTGCGGGTGAGCACGCGGCCGGCGTTCTCGGCCAGGTAGCGCAGCAGGTGGAACTCCTGGGCGGTCAGGCGCAGCTCCTCGCCGCCGCGCCAGGCGCGGTGGGCCTCGACGTCGACCACCAGGTCGCCCACCTGCAGACGGCCGCCCTGGCCGGTGCGGCGGGCGATGGCGGCGATGCGGGCGAGCAGCTCGTCGAAGGCGAAGGGCTTGACCAGGTAGTCGTCGGCGCCGCCGTACAGCCCCTCGACGCGCTCGTCGACCCGGTCGCGCGCGGTCAGGCAGATGGCCGGCGTGCGATCCCCCTCGCGGCGCAGGTCGCGGACGATGGAGAGGCCGTCGCCGTCGGGCAGCATCCGGTCGACCAGCAGCAGGTCGTAGTCGCCGGCGCCGAGCCGGTCCCGGGCGGCGCCGCAGTCGGCGGCCATGTCGACCTGGTGGCCCTCCTCTCGCAGCCCGCGCTGCAAGAAGGCGGCGATCTTGCGTTCGTCCTCGATGACCAGGATGCGCATGGGGGCCTCACGTAGCCGGATCAGTCGTCGTCTTCGCGCTCGCCGCGCTCGCCGTGCTCACCGGGGGCGGTGAGGCCGCCGGGAGCCGGCGTGGCGGCCGCGGAGTCGCGCAGCTCGGTGTGTCGGATCAGGCCGCCGCTCTGGCCGACCCAGGCCATCGCGCCCGCGGTGGCGCCGGTCAGCAGCAGCACGACGGCGCCGCCGGGCAGCCAGGTCTGCCGCCGCTTCAGCGAGAAGACGGCCACGCCCAGGGCCGCCAGGCCGGTGACCACCGCCAGCGGCGTGGCCACCTCGGCCCGCTCCTCGTGCTCGTGGATGAGCGCCTCGCTCACGCCGGGCAGGTGCTCGACCGTCTCCTCGGCCCCCTCGCCGGACTCCTCGGCCACGACGGCGCCGCCCGCGGCGGCCAGCAAGAGCAGCGTGGCCCCCACGAAGAGCCAGGGCTCCGCTCGCCGCCAGAGGGCCAGCAGCAGCAGGGGGAGGGCGAAGAAGGTGCCCAGGATGGGCAGGTGGTTGACGAGGAGGTGCAGGTGGGTGGCGTCCATCGTGGGCTCCTGAATGGCACGGGGAGCGTCTCCTGGCCACGTGGAGCCACCCTGCGGTGCGGATTGGAAACGGGTGAGAATCGCCGCTCAAGGGGCGTCGGAATCGAGCCCCAGCGGGCGGAGGCGGGCCGCCAGGGACTCGGCGCGGGCGGCCTCCTGCTCGGCGCGCGCTCCCTCCTGCGCGCACCTACGGCCCGGCCGGGGGCGAGGGGGGAGCGGCGGCGGTGGACACCGGGATCACCCGCGAGCCGACCACCCGATCCCAGGCCCCGCGGCGCTTGTCGTCGACCACCACCGAGAAGGCCAGCAGGCTGCACATCAGCAGCCCCAGGGCCTTGGCGGCGTTGCGGACCAGGGCCTGCGGCAGGCTCATGCGGCCCCCCGCCTCGGAGATGACGCGCAGCCCGAGCAGGCGCTTGCCCGGCGTGGCCTGCCAGGAGGAGGCCTCGAAGGCCGCGCCGTAGAGCACCTGGGCCGCGAGGACCAGGGGGTAGACGCCCGGGCCGAGGGCCGCCTGCAGCGCGGGGGGGAGGGACCCGTCGCTTCCGCTGGCCAGGGTGGGCAGGGCGGCCGCGACGCCCCCCAGCGCGACCACGGGCACCAGGGTCAGCGCGCCGTCGATCATGGCGGCCGCCCAGCGCTGCCCCAGGCCGGGCACGGCGACCAGGGCCTGCAGATCGGGGTCGGGGGCGCCCGGAGCGGAGGGGGAGAGGCGGTAGGGGTCGAAGGCCATGGGCGGGTCCCGGGGTCGCGCGCAGTGGACTGTAGCGTGCATGGGGATCACGCCCGCGGGGCACCGGTCCGTGTCGTCGCAGGGACGGCGGCCGCACCCGGTGCGCGCTACCGTGGCGCCACCGATGGAGGAGCGATGACCGCGACGTGGACGGTGTTGGCGCTGCTGCTGGCCTGCAACGACGGGAAGGTGGGGGGAGAGGACGGGACGACCGGGGACGGGGGCGCGGACGGCGGCGCCGATGGCGGCACCACCCAGGAGCAGGGCTGGTGCGGCGTGCTCCAGGTGATCAACAGCCAGTGCACCAGCTGCCACGACGCCGCCTCGCCCTCGGGGGAGCTGGACCTGGAGACCGATCCCTACGCGGCGCTGGTCGGGCAGCCGAGCAGCCAGTGGCCGGAGCTGACCCTGGTGATCCCCGGCGACGCGGAGGGCAGCTTCCTGGTCGCCAAGGCCGAGGGCAGCCAGGGCGTCGACCAGGGGGGCGCCATGCCGCCCAGTGACGGCCTGGACGCCGACGGCGTGGCCACGATCCGGGAGTGGATCGACGCCGGCGCGTCGTCGGAGTGCACCGATCCGGGGACCACGACGCCGGTGGAGGGCTACCACCCCGATGGCTTCGATGACCCCGGCGTGCACGGCCTGGAGGCCAAGCTGCACGAGCAGACCTGCACGGACTGCCACGGCGCGGACCTGGCCGGCGGCGACGCGGGCGTGTCGTGCGACGCCTGCCACGAGGCCGGCTGGCGCACGGACTGCACCTTCTGCCACGGCAGCCCGGACGAGGGCACCGGCGCGCCGCCAGAGGACATCGACGACACGCCCGAAGACGCCGCCTTCGGCGCCCACGCGCGCCACGTCCAGGAGAACACGCACGCGCCCTTCGACTGCACCCAGTGCCACCTCAAGCCGACCGACGTGCTGTCGCCCGGCCACCTGTTCGACGACACGCCGGCCCAGGCCGAGGTCGACCTGTCCGCGGGCCTGTCCGACCGTGGCGCGTGGTCGGCAGGCGCCATGGAGTGCAGCAACCTGTACTGCCACGGCAGCGGCCAGGGCGACGATGGCACCGTCCAGGTCGGCGACGCGCCCCTGGCCTGCAGCGCCTGCCACCCCGATCGCACCAGCGGACGCGACCAGTGGGCGGGCATGAGCGGCGAGCACGAGGAGCACCTGCGCGAGGGCGTGGGCTGCCAGGAGTGCCACGCCGACACCACCGGCAACGGCAGCTCCATCCTGGACCCGGCCCTGCACGTCGACGGCGACGTCGACGTCGTGCTGGACGAGGCGGGGATCACCTGGAACGGCAGCTCCTGCACCGGCGCCTGCCACGGCGAGGATCACCGCGGCGAGGGCTGGCGCTGACGGGCGCGATCGGATCATCCGAACAGCCCGACCTGCCGCTGCGGCGGCCGCGGGGCGGGCGGGGGCGCGCCCGTGGGAGCGCCGACCAACCAGGCGCCGCGCGCCATGGCCTCGGCCTCCAGGGCCGGGTCCGGCGTGGCGAGGCGGGTGAGGGTGCCCGGCCGCAGCCGCCCCAGGTCGTGGGGGCCGGCGACCACGGCCATGGGGCGCGACGGCAGGTCGAGCCAGCGCCAGGTCACGGTCGACGTGAGCTCCCACAGCGCCGCGCCCTTGACCTGTTCCCGCTCGCTGAAGCTGGTGCGCTCGGTGCTGCCGGGCATGACCACGGTCGCGGGGCCCAGCCCGACCACCTGGCGGGGGTGCAGGTGGCCGCACAGCAGGTGGGTCACGCCGGGCGGCAGGTGCCGCGCGCCGATGGTGTCGCGCTGGGCGCCGACGCGGAAGGTGAACCCGGACCGACCACCGACGCCGGGCACGTGGCAGCCGTCCACCGCCTGGTGACAGAGCAGGAGGTCGGCGCCGGGCCCGACCGCGCGGAGAGCGGCCGCCGCCCAGCCCGCGGCGTCGGAGAGGAAGGGCACGCAGGCCAGGGTCAGCCCGGCCACGACCAGGCGGGTGGCGTGGTCCACGACGTGCAGCCCGGGGGTGGTGACCGGCACCGTCCGCGACAGGCCGCGTCGGTCGTGGTTGCCCCGCAGCACCACGACCGGCACCCGCTGGGCCAGGCCCACCAGCCAGCCTGCCGCCTGGGCCACCTCGGCCCGGGGCGGGCGGGACCGATCGAAGAGGTCGCCCGTGTGCACCACGAGGTCGACCGGGCCGGCCGCGAGGACGGCGTGCTCCACGGCGGCGCGGTGATCGAGGGCCCGGGTCCAGCCCCGGGGGGCGCCGCGGACTCGCAAGGTGCGTCCCAGGTGGCTGTCGCTGAGGTGCAGGATGCGCATGGAGGCAGCCTAGGCGGGGCGGCGCGGCAGTGGCGGACAACCGTTGTCCGCCTACCGATTCGTAGGATTCGGGACCACCTCGAAGATGCTGCCCACTGCGGTCAAGCGTGGCGCTTCTGCGGCGCCAGGTGACCATTGATCCTACAAAGATGTAGGATGGTGCCGCAACTGGCTACGGATTCGTAGGATCGGCGGGCCGGCGGCCGGCAGAGATCCGCTGTGCAGCGCGTCTTCATGGGTTGGCATGCCGCTTGCTTACGGCTGCGCCAACCCTCAACCGGGCGCCTCGCCCATCCCTCCCCGGAGCCTGCCATGCCCATCATCGCCGAGTACATCTGGGTCGACGGCGCCACGCCGACCCACCACGTCCGCAGCAAGACCAAGATCATGCCCGGCGACCCCGCCGAGGTGACCCTGGCCACCTTCCCCCGCTGGGCCTTCGACGGCTCCAGCACCAACCAGGCCACGGGCCACGACTCCGACCGCATCCTGCAGCCGGTCAACCTGGTGCCCGACCCGGTCCGTGGCTCCGGCGCCTTCCTGGTGATGTGCGAGGTGCTGGAGCCGGACGGCACGCCCCACAAGACCAACACCCGCGCCAAGCTGCGCGCGGTGATGGAGAAGGCCGCCGCGTCCAAGCCCTGGATCGCCTTCGAGCAGGAGTACACCTTCTTCGACGGCAGCAAGCCCCTGGGCTTCCCCCAGGAGCGCCGCTTCCCCGCCGCCCAGGGCCCGTACTACTGCGGCGTGGGCGCCGACGAGGTCTACGGCCGCGACGTGGTCGAGGCCCACATGGCCGCCTGCCTGGAGGCCGGCATCGAGCTGACCGGCATCAACGCCGAGGTGATGCCCGGCCAGTGGGAGTTCCAGTGCGGCGGCCCCGGCGTCGACCCGCTGACCGCCAGCGACCACCTGTGGATGGCCCGGTGGCTGCTCTACCGGATCGGCGAGGACTTCGGCATCAGCGCCACGCTCGACCCCAAGCCCGTCCCCGGCGACTGGAACGGCGCGGGCATGCACACCAACTTCTCGACCGAGGCCATGCGCAGCGAGGGCGGCGCCGCCGAGATCGAGCGCGCTTGCCAGCGGCTGGGCGAGAAGCGGGCCGAGCACCTGGCCGTCTACGGCCACGGCAACGAGGCGCGGCTGACCGGCCTGCACGAGACCTGCTCCTACAAGGACTTCCGCTACGGCATCGCCGACCGCGGCGCCTCGATCCGGATCCCGCGCATGGTCGCCGAGGAGGGCCGCGGCTACCTCGAGGACCGGCGCCCGGCCGCCAACGCCGACCCCTACGACGTCTGCGTCGTCCTGCTGAAGACCACGCTCAACCTGTGGTGATCAGCCGCGGTTGAGGCGGGCGGCGACCCGGCCCCAGGCCCGGCCGAACTCCGACTGCGGCCCGTGGGCGAAGTCGGGGTCGACGGCCTGGGCCCGGGCCAGCGCCTGGCGGGCCGCGTCGCGCTGGCCGGCCAGGTGCAGCGCCAGCGCGCGACGCACCAGCAGCACGGCGTAGAGGAAGCTGGTCGGGCTGTCGCGCAGCTCCGCCTCGGCCCGGTCGAGCTGGGCCCGGGCGGCCTCGTGCTGGCCGGCCTCTGCCAGCAGCTCGCCCAGCACGCCGCGCAGGTGGGCCGCGTGCAGGCGGGCGCCCTGCTGCTCGTGCAGGTCCAGCGCCTCCTCGGCACGGGCGCGGGCGCGGTCCAGGCGACCGGTCTCGAGCAGGATCTCCGCCAGGTTGCCCAGGGCCGTGGCCTGCACCCGGCGATCGCCGACCGCCGCCGCCATCGCGATGGCGCCCTCGGTCGCCGTGCGCGCCGCCTCCAGGTCGCCGCGGATCCGGTGGTAGTCGCCCAGGTCCTTGGTCACGTTGGCCAGCATGCGCGCGTCGCCGAGCTGGCGGAAGGTCGCCTCGGCCTGCTGGTACAGGGGCAGGGCCGCCGCGACCGCGCCCTGGCGCTCCAGCGAGATGGCGAGCTGGCCAGCGATGCGCGCCTGCAGCCAGCGGTTCCCCGCCGCCTTCGCGACGGCGAGCGCCCCGCGCTGCACGGCCTGCGCCTGCAGCAGCGCGCCGCGCTCCGCCAGGCAGACCCCCTGCTGGGCCATGCTCAGCGCGATGAGGACGGGATCGCCGTGCGCCTCGGCCAGGGCGCGCGCGCCGTCCGCCGCGGCCTGGGCGTCCTCGTGCCGGCCCGCCTCCCGGCACAGCAGGGACAGCCAGGAGCCCAGCCGGATGCGCACGGTGGGGGCCCCACCGGCCAGGGTCTGGGCCTGGGTGGCGACCTCGATCGCCTCGTCGTAGGGCCCCTCGGCCTCGGCCAGCGCCAGCATCGCGACCGCGCAGGGCAGGGCGACCTCGGCGTCCTTCCGTCTGATCGCGCGGTAGGCCGCCGCCTGGAGGTTGTCGCGGGCCAGCGCCAGCGCGCGTCGGGCCTGGTGCTGCTCGGGCCCCCGCAGGGCCGCGATCGCCACCTCGCTGCCCAGGTGTGCGTAGTGCAGGCCGTGGCGCCGGTCGGTCTCGACGGCGACCGGCGAGGCCTTGAGCACCTCGCGGGCGTACTCGCGCACCGTCTCGTACAGGCTGAAGCGGCGGCTGCCCTCACCGCGCCGGCTGCGGGCCAGGCTCTTGTCCACCAGGGCCTGCACCAGGTCGACCACCAGCTCGCCCTGGTGCTCGGCGGGCAGGGCCGCGACCGAGGGGCCGACCACGGCCTCGGCGGCGTCGAGATCGAAGACCCCGCGGAAGGTGGAGCAGGCCGCCAGGACCTCGCGCTCGGCGGGCGAGAGCAGGCCCCAGGACCAGTCGATGGCGGCGCGCAGGGTGGCGTGGCGGGCCTCGGTGTCGCGGTTCCCGCTGCGCAGCAGGTCCAGCCGCTGGCTCATCCGGGCCAGGATGCCGGCGGGGGAGAGCGAGCGCGTCCGCGCGGCGGCCAGCTCGACGGCGAGCGGGATGCCGTCGAGGTGGCGGACGATCCGGGCGATGTCCTCGGCGTTGTCGGCGTGCACCGCGAAGGAGGGGTCCAGGCTGCGCGCCCGGGTGGCGAAGAGCACCACCGCGGGCGACTGGCGGATCTCCTCCAGGTCGGCGTCCTCGGCGGGCACGTCCAGCGGCGCCAGGGGCACGACCTGCTCGGCGTGCAGGCGCAGCGCTTCGCGGCTGGTGGCCAGGAAGGCGACCTCGGGCGCGGCCTCCATCCACGCGGGGATCCACCGGGCGGCGGCGTCGATCACCTGCTCCACGTTGTCCAGCACGACCAGCGCCCGGCCGCGGCCCGCCAGCACCCGGCCGAGCTGGGCGCCGGGCTCGCCGTCCTTGAGCGGCACGCCCAGGCCGCGGGCGACCGCGACGCAGAGGGTCGCCGCGTCCCGCGCGCCCGTGAGGTCGCAGAACCAGGCGCCGTCGGGCCAGGCGTCCCGCGCGATGCGCGCCAGGCGCACGGCCAGGCGGGTCTTGCCGGTACCGCCGGGGCCCAGCAGCGTCACCAGGCGGGCGCCCGCCGCGAAGCGGGTCTCCAGGTCGGCCAGGTGCTCACGGCGGCCGACCAGCACTCCGTCGTCCCCCGGCAGGCCCGCGGCGGCGCCGGTGGGCTGGGCCTTGGGGCCCGGCGGCAGCGGCCCCGGCGGCGGCGCTCCGGCCAGGCTGACCTCGTGCACCTCGAACTCGCCGGCGCCCTTGAGCACCCAGGCGCCGTGCACGGTCCAGCGCAGGTCCGGGCCCTCCAGCTCGCGCCGGGCCTGCAGCGCCGCGGCGGCCGACAACAGGGTGCGCCCGCCCTGGGCCAGCCCCATCAACCGCGCCGCGACCACCTTGGCCAGGCCCTCGACCTCCAGCGGCTTGGCCCCCCGCTGCACGTCCTCGGGGGCGTTCTCGCGCAGGACGACCTCGCCCAGGTGCACGCCGGCCCGCGCGAGCAGCGCGACGCCGGTGTCCTCGGAGAGGGTCTGCAGCACGGCGTGGTACTCGATGGCGCAGGAGACCGCCGCGCCGACGTCCTCGAAGAGGACCAGGAAGCCGTCGGACTTGTCGATCTCCCGGCCGCCGTGCCGGGCGAAGGCCGCGCGGGCGCGCTCGTCGTGGCGGGCGCCCAGGCCGGCGGCGCGCAGGTCCCCCAGCTCGCGGACCAGCGCCGTGCTGTCCACGAGGTCCGTGACGAGGAGGGCGGCCACCTGCACGCGCATCGCAGGAGCCTACTTCGATCCGGTGCCGATGGTCGCCGGGGTAGGGTGCCGGACGCACGGAGGGCCCATGATCCTGTCGCTGCTGGCCGGAGCCGCCCTGGCGGGCCCGCCCCTCGCCGGCACCTGCCAGACCCCCGCCGCCATCGACGCCCTCGCCGGGCGCGGGCTCGCCCCGCACGCCTTCGCCTTGCAGGCGCCCCCGCGGCTCGACGGGCGACCGGGCGCCGCTCCCCCTGGCGGCGGCAAGCAGGTCTACGGCACGCCCTACGAGCAGCACCTGGAGACCGAGAACTTCACGATCAACTGGTGGCAGGCCGGGGTGACGCTGGCGATGGCCGAGTCCGCCGCCGCCGCGCTGGAGACGGCCTGGGACAGCTACGTCGCGGCCGGGTGGGCCCCTCCGGTCAGCTCCGATCGCTACTACCTGTGGGTGCTGCTCGACCGCGACCTCGGCGCGACCACCGGCTACACCACCGAGTACTTCACGTCGGACTACGCCGACGGCTACCCCGTCATCTGGCTCAACCCCGACTACGCCGGGGACGGGCCCTTCTGGGCTTCGCTCGCCGCCCACGAGCTGATGCACGCCTTCCAGTACGCCGTGCGCGACTACGACGGCGGCGGCGAGGTCGAGACCTGGTACTGGGAGGCCAGCGCCACCTGGGCCAGCGAGCTGGCCGATCCCGCCGTCGACGGCCACCAGTACACCAGCGCGTGGTACGCGGCGACCGCGGACCTGACCTACAGCAGCACCGTCGACGCCCGGCAGTACGGGCTCTTCGTGTGGAACGCCTGGCTGGACGGCGAGGGCCTGGGGCCCGGCACCATGCACCAGGTCTGGGCGCTCTCGGCGGAGCGATCGGGGCAGCCATGGGACGCGATCACCGCCGAGGCCACTGGCCAGGAAATGGGCGAGCTGTGGGCCGGCTTCACCGGCGCCCACGTCAACCACGGCCTGGCGGAGTCCGCGCTCTACGCCGACATCCCCGACCAGGGCGCGCTGGAGGACGGGGTCGGCGGCGCGCTGCCCTACCTGGGCAGCCACGCCTGGCGCGCGGAGCAGGACGTCGTCGTGACCGCCGAGGGGCCCGTGCTGCTGGGGGGCGCCGACGGCGTCGGCGAGCGCGTGCACGTGGCGGCCGGCCAGCGGCTCAGCGTCACCGGCGCCAGCGAGGAGAGCGCCAGCTACACGCTGCGCGTGGAGGCCGACGATGCCGGCGCAGGCGACGGGGGCGCCAGCGGCGACAGCGGCGACAGCGGCGACAGCGGCGACGGGGGCGCCAGCGGCGACGGGGGCGCTGGTGATGGGGGCGCCGGTGGGGAGGCGGCGCCCGAGGCGCGGGAGGACGGCGGCTGCGGCTGTGCGGGCGCGGCCGGCGCGGGCTACGGCTGGCTGCTGCCGCTGTTCCTGGTCGCCCGCAGGAGGAAGGGATGAGCGAGGAGTTCGAGGCCTTCGACCGCACCTGGCGCCTGCCCGGTCGCTCGCTGGACGCCGCCCTGATCCGGGCGACCGCCGAGGAGGTCGCGCGCGCCTACGAGGGCGTCGCCGTCCAGGTCAAGTGGGAGGAGGACGACGAGATCTCCTGCCTGTTCCGGGTGCAGGGCGCCGAGGGCGAGCCGCTGGAGGTGGAGCTGTCGGTCTACGACCTGGGCGCCGACGGCCGTGTCCTGTCGCTGGAGGCCGACGCCGGCGACAACGCCGACGCCTGGGAGGAGGCCTGCCAGCTCGCCGAGGACCTGGCCGACGGCCTGGGCGCGCAGCCGCTGGACCTGTAGGGGCCGACGGGGGCCGGCCGGTTCACCGCCGCGGCGGCCAGGGGCGCGGTCGCCAGGCCAGCAGGCGCGGGTCGCGCTGCACCAACCCCGGCGTGCGCGGGTCGGCCACCAGGCGCGCCAGCACCGAGACCTCCTCGGGCCGCAGCCTGCGCGCCCGGCTGACCGCGGCGCCGCCGACCCCGTAGGCCCGCGCGATCTCCGCGCCGGACCAGGTCGTCATCGTGCGCGCCGCCGCCAGCAGCCAGGCGCGCTCCAGCCGGTGGTCCAGCAGGCGCGCCAGCGGCACCCGTCGCCACTCGCTTACCGCGCCCGCCAGCCCCAGCAGGTCCCGGTAGGAGCTCAGGGGCCAGGCCAGCGGGCAGTCCACCAGCCGCGCGCGGCAGGGGTTCAGGTGCACGGAGCGGACCGTGCGCCGCTGCTTGTCGCGGTCCACCAGCGGCTCCGCCGGGGGCACCTCCTCCCAGAGCGGCCCGCGGTGCCCGCGCCAGGCCCGCGCCCGCGCGAAGGCACGCGCCGCCTCGATCAGCGCCCCCTTCGCGTCGGCGCCGACCACCACGTGCACGTGGTCCGGCATCAGGCACAGGGCCAGGGTGCGCCGGCACCCCCTCGTCGGCGGGATAGGCAGCCCCCTCGCCAGGAGTCGCCATGGCCCTCGTCGCCCCCAGCATCCTCTCCGCCGACTTCGGTCACCTCGCCGACGAGATCGCCAGCATCTCCTCGGCCGACTGGATCCACGTCGACGTGATGGACGGCCGCTTCGTGCCCAACATCACCATCGGGCCGCTCATCGCCGACGCCGCCCGGCGGGCCCGCGACGCCCACGCCCCGCACATGGTCGTCGACTGCCACCTGATGATCGTCGAGCCCGACCGCTACGTCGAGGACTTCGCCCGCGCCGGCGCCCAGGTCATCACCGTGCACGCCGAGGCCTGCACCCACCTGGACCGCTCGATCCAGGCCATCAAGGCCCTGGGGGTCAAGGCCGGCGTCAGCCTCAACCCGCACACCCCCGAGAGCGTGCTCGACTACGTGCTCGAGCAGTGCGACCTGGTGCTGGCAATGACCGTCAACCCCGGCTTCGGCGGCCAGAGCCTGATCGAGCGGGTCTTCCCCAAGATCGAGCGCATCCGCGCGCGCATCGACGCCCTGGGCCTGCAGACCCGCCTGCAGGTCGACGGCGGGGTCAAGGCCGACAACGCCTGGCGCTTCGTCCAGGCCGGCGCCGACGTGCTGGTCAGCGGCTCGGGCGTGTTCGGCGCCGCCGATCGTGCCGCGGCGATCCGCAAGATCCGCGACGCGGCCCGCCCCTGACGCGGTAGGCTCGGGCGTGGCCTCTTCCGCCCGCTTCTACGCCGACCTGCCCGCCATCGAGGCCTTCGCCGAGGTCGTCGACCCGGCGCGCCACGCCCCCGTGCCGCCCGACTGGTGCATCGCGCTCACCGACGTGCGCGGCTCCACCGCCGCGATCGAGGCCGGGCGCTACAAGGACGTCAACGCGCTGGGCGCCGCCAGCATCGTCGCCGTGCGCAACGCCGCGCCCGAGCTGGACCTGCCCTTCGTCTTCGGCGGCGACGGCGCGACCCTGCTCTTCCCGCAGGCCGTCCGGCCCGCCGTCGAGGGGGCCCTGCGCGGCGTGCGGGCCCTGGCGCGCGAGCGCTTCGACCTGGAGCTGCGGGTCGGCGTCGTGCCCGTCGACCAGCTCTTGGACCAGGGCCACCCCGTGCGCGTCGCGCGGTACCGGCCCTCGCCCCACGTCTGCCTCGCCATGCTGTCCGGCGCGGGTGTGCCCGAGGCCGAGCGGCGCATCAAGGACCCCGAGCAGGGCCCCGCCCTGTGCCTGGACGGGCCCGGCAAGGCCGACCTGGCGGGCTTCGAGTGCCGCTGGGAGCCCCTGTCCTCGCGCAACGGCGTCGTGCTCAGCCTGCTCGTCCAGGCCGTGGCCCCCACCGCCGAGGAGCGATCCGCCACCTACCGGGCCGTGCTCGCCGACCTCGACGCCCTGCTCGGCGACGTCGCCCATGCCAACCCCGCCCACCCCGTCACCCTGCACATCGCCAGTGCGCCCGCCGCCTTCGAGCAGGAGGCCCGCCTGCGCGGCGGGCGCAGCGGCGTGCCCTACCTGTGGCACCGGCTGCAGGCGCGCTCGCTGGCCCAGGTCGGGCGCCTGCTGCTGGCCACCGGCTGGCGCATCCCCGGCTTCGACGGCGCGCGCTACCGCGACGAGGTCGTGCAGAACACCGACTTCCGCAAGTTCGACGACACCCTGCGCATGGTCGTCGACGTCAGCGAGGCCCAGCACCAGGCCATCCGGTCCGCCCTGGAGGCCGCCCAGGCCCGCGGTGAGCTGGCCTTCGGGATCCACGTCTCCTCGGCCGCCCTGATGACCTGCCTGATCTCCAGCCACGAGGGAGACCACGTGCACTTCGTCGACGGCGCCGACGGCGGCTACGCCATGGCCGCTCGGCCCCTCAAGGCGCGTCTGAAGGCGGCGCTGTAGGGGGCGGCTCCTCCTCCGCGGGCGGCGCCTCGGCCGGGGCCGTCTTCGGGTCCACCGCCTCGATCACCTCCCGGGTCGCCTCCTCCAGCTCCTGCGCCACGTCGGTCGCCACCCGCTCCACCGCCTCGGCCGCCTGCCGCAGCGCCGGCTCGATGCCCTGGGGCGGCGTGCCCCCCGGCGGCATCGGCCCGCGCCCGCGCTCCACCAGCGCCTTCTTGCTGTAGGCCAGTCGGACCACCTCGTCCTGCCCGATGGACACCAGCGACTGCGCCTTCGTCTTGCCGAAGGCGTTCTGGACCTCCACCTGGAACTCGCCGGGCTTCAGGTTGCGCGCCACCACCACCGAGGCGCCCGCCTCGAAGTCCAGCGCCATGCCGTTGATGCGCACGACCAGCGTGATCGGCGCCTCGACGTGCAGCTCGCTGGCCAGGGATGGCGCCGCCAGCAAGGGGAGCAGGAGGGCCAGGGCGGGCTGCATGGAGGGGCTCCTTGCCGGGTCGGGCCGGCGGGTTAGGCTTGCGCAGCCTTCGGGGTATAGCGCAGCCTGGTAGCGCGTCTGCTTCGGGAGCAGAAGGCCGTAGGTTCAAATCCTGCTACCCCGACCATACCGAATGGCGGCGGTCCTGAGACCCAGGATCGCCGCCATCATCGGTTTCGGGATCGGCCGAAAGTGCAAGTAGATCGAAGGGCTTACGCCAGGTCACGGACAGGGCGCCCTCGGCCAAAGTGGAGTTTGAGAAGAGCACATCCAGCAAACGGCGCTGTTCGCGTGGCTCTCGCGAGATCATCAGGTCGTAGGCTCGGTTTGCCAGTTTGAAGACCTCGATGGCCGTATCGAGGGTCTTGGCGCTCACCGTGGTCAGCCGCTGGATCTCGTCGGCGGCCTCGGCCCGCTGGCGTTCCCACTCGGCGCGCTTGGCCTGGAAGAAGTCGTCGTCGATGCGGCCTTCCAGCTTGTCCTCGTAGGCGGCGTTGATGAGCTTGCCCAGGCGCTCCAGGCGAGTCTGGGCGCCCACCACGCGCTCCCGGGCGTCCTGCTCGATGTCGCGGCGGGAGAAGCGCAGGGAGGCGATGAACGCCTCGCGGATGTCCTCGGGGAGCTGGAGCCGGCGGACATGGGCGGCGAACATCTCCGACAGGCGGGCCTCGTTGATGAAGCTCTCCCGCCGGCACCGCTTGGCGCAGTGGTAGTAGACGTACTTCTCCTTGCGGATCTCGGCGGTGACGGCGGCGCCGCACCAGCCGCAGGTCACGAGCCCGGAGAAGGCGAACTCCAGCGAGCGGGCCCGGGTGTAGGGGTGGCCGTCGAGGCGGTCCTGGACGCGCTGGAACAGCTCCCAGGGGATGATGCGGGGCTCGCTGGACTGGTACTCCTGCCCGCCCCACCAGAAGCGCCCGGCGTAGAGCGGGTTCCGCAGGATGTTGTGGATGACGCTGGTGGACAGGCGCCCGCCGCGGTTGCCGCGCAGCCCGCTCTCCTGGGCGTAGGTCGCCAGCGCCTCGCAGGAGTGGGTGCCGCGGTCGTACAGCTCGAACAGGTTGCGGACCAAGAGCGCCCGCTCAGCGTCGATCTCCAGGAAGGCCCGGCCGTTCTCGCGGCGGTTGAGGTAGCCCAGCGGCGCCCGGCCCGGGTAGCCGCCCTCTTCGCACTTCTGGACCATGCCCTTGCGGACCTCCTCGGAGAGGTTGTCCACGTAGTTCTTGGCCATCAGCACCTTGATGCCGTGGATGAACTTCTCCGACGAGCGCGAGTCGTCGGACAGGACGATCCCTTCCTTCACGAAGTGGACATCCACCTTCAGCTCGTCGAGGGCGACCCAGTCCTTGAGGTTCCGGTACAGCCGGTCGGTCTTCTCAACCAGCACCACCGGGGGCTTCGCTGCCCGCTTCTTGAGCAGGGCCATCATGCGGGTGAAGGCGGCGCGGCCGGACTTCTTGGCCGTCTCCACGTCGATGAACTCCTCGATGATCGCGAAGCCGTTGTCGTTGGCGTACTTCTTCAGCACCGCCTGTTGGGCCGGGATGGAGAAGCCCTCGCGCTCCTGCTCGCGGCTGGACACGCGGGCGTACAGCACGGCCTGGCGCAGGGCGGGGACGGCGGCGGCGGTGGGGTTGTTACCGCGGCCGGGACGGGCGGTGCGGCGGGTCTTGGTAGGGGGCATGGGCGGGGCTCCTGGCGGGGGGTCCTGCCCGGTATTTGACATAACCGGGCCGGGGGTGGCAACCCTTGGCAGCTACGGCGGCGCGGGCTCGAAGCCGTAGAGGGAGGGATGCCCCCTTCGCGGCGTCTCCTGGCGCAGCACGAAGGCGCCGTCGGGCGTCTCGAAGGTCTCGTCGAGGTACTGGCTGAGGACCTGCCCGACGATGGTGGCCTGGGCGCGCGCGGGCTTCGGCTCGCCCCGGCGGTCCCGCAGCTTCTCGGACAGGGCGCCGCAAACCAGGACCTCGGCCCACTCCCCCGCCGTGCGCATCCCGTCGCCGTGGTGGGAGGCGGCCATGTCGCGCACGGCGGCGTAGTCCGGGTCGAAGGCGTGCTCGGACTCCTCGAAGTTGGACAGGAAGCCGGGCATCCCGGCGTGGCGCAGGATGCCGTCGATGGTGGCGGCCCACTTCTGGCTGGTGCTGTGTCGGGCCGGGTCGGGGGGCAGGGGGCGACCGGCCTCCACCCACGCCCGAACCATGCCGGCAAGCTCGCCCAGCACCTGCACACGAGCCACCAGTACGTCGCCCACCGGATCGTCTACGCCGTACGCCTTGTGGCGCACGTTGCCGACCACCTCCAGGTTGAGCGGCAAGGCGCGGCGGCGCAGATCCGCCCCGAGCTGCGTCATGTTCATCGTCAGCACGAACATCACGTCGTTCTGCGGCCGGCTGATCGCAGTGTTGGAGCCCAGGCGCCGGAAGGAGAGCTTCGCGTCGGTGATGCACCGCTCCAGCACCGGGCTGGAGATCGCCGTGGTCGCCTTGGCGTTGTCCACGATGAGCACCCGGTCGCCGGCCTCGACGCGGGTGGCGATCTGCTTCTCGAACTCCTCGTCGTTGGCGACGTAGGACACGGTGGGCGGGGCCTGGCCCTCGACGATGGCGGCGAGCACCCGGGCCAGGGTGCTCTTGCCCACGCCGGGCTTGTTGCCGTTGATGGCCAGGAAGGGGTGGCCGCGGGTCCAGTGGGCGATGGTCAG
>JAKLKF010000078.1 GCA_023150805.1 Myxococcota bacterium
GCGCGGGCGGACCGCCGGCTGCGCATCCGGGAGGGGCGCGACCTCGGGCCGCTCGGCCCGGGCCAGGGTCACGGCCGGGACGTAGGCGCCGCGGGGAGAGCGGGTGACTTCGAAGCGGGCCGGACGCGCCGGTCGCCGCACCACCGGGAGCGCCGCGTCGGGCGCCTGCTCCGGCAGTTCGTCCCCGAGCTGCAGGCGCTGGGCCGCCCGCGCGGTGGCGCGCAGCTTCCGGCCCGACCCGACCAGCGGATCCAGGTCGGCGTCGACCGGTAGCGGTCCCTCTGGACCTGGGCCGGAGCCGTCATCCGCGGCGCGGGCCGCCCGACGTGCAGCGCTGCGGCCGGGGCGCGCGGGGCCGCCGGCAGCGGTCGCTGCGGCGGTGGGGCTGGTCGAGGGGCTGGAGGCCGGCGAGGCCGTCCGCGCCAGCCGGATCTGCGCGCCCGTGGCGGAGGCGCGGCGGGCCGGCGCAGGTGCCCTGCTGCGGCCCTGGGACATGGGCGAGGCGCTCAGCGCCCGCACACCCCGAGCCACCGTGCGCACGACCGGCGCCGACGAGAGCTGGGAGGCCAGGTCCGCCGGTACGGCCCGCGCAGCGGCGCGGCGCGAGGGGCGGGGCCCCCGGTGCGGGTCCAGCGCGGGAGACGGCAGCTCGGCCGGGGCGGCGGCGGCTCGCACGGCCTGCATCGACGGGGAGGAGGCCGTGACAGGCCGCAGCCCCCGCGAGGCGCGCTGGCCGGAGGCGGCGGCGGCGCGATCCGCCGCGCGCGAGGTCGGCCGCTCCACCAGGGTCGGCAGCGCCTGCTCCACCTGCTCGGTGACGACGCGGCGGGCGGCGCCCGCCTGGCGCAGGACCCGGCGCACCTGCACCACCTGCTCCTCGGCCGGCAGCGCGGCGAGCTCGACGAGCTGGCGCGCGAGGCGGCGCCCGCGGGCGGTCCGCGCCAGCGCGGGCCCGCTGTCCTGCACCGCGCGGAGCAGGGGCGAGGCGCCCGAGGCGGACTGGGCCACCCGCGCGCCGGCCCGGTCCAGCGCGCGCTGCGGGCGGGAAGCTGCAGCCACCCCCGCGCCGGGGGCGGCCGGGGTCCGGACCACCACCACGGGCGCGTCCGGCTGCTGCGCGCGGGGCTGTCCCCGCACGACCCGCGCCGGGATGAACGGCGTGATCAGCCAGGGCGAGTCCGACACGCGGGCGCCGGTCCAGCCGGAGCGACGCCGCGTCGGTGCCGCAGCCTCTTCCTCGGCCGCCGGGGCCGGGGCGCGGGGCGGCGCGGGAGGGAGGTGCATGTCGCCGGTGGACAGCACGTCCAGGCCCTGCGTGGCCCACGGTGCCGCCGCGCCCAGGCTGGTGGACGCGCCCGGCCAGCGCCGCCAGATGGGCTTCTCCATCCGGGCGCCGTAGCGCTCGGCCAGCCGCGCCAGGCGCAGGTCCCGGCGCCGCCGCGACCAGGCCAGGCGGCGCATCCGGGCGAGGTAGGGCTGGATCGACAGGAAGACCATGTCGCCGTCGACCTGGCCCTCGCCGCCGAAGGAGAGGCCCCCGTCGGGCATCCCGAAGCGCGCGAGCAGCGTGTCCGCCAGGCCCACGCGTGCGCGCCGCCGCACCCGCCGGTCGAGCCGCGCGGCGATCCGCTCGCCCACCGTCTTCCGCTCCTGCCCTGCCATGGCCTGCTCCGCTGCGTGAAGGGTGGGCTCAGCTCACGAAGATGCCGTGGTGGGCCAGCTCGATGGACTCGATCGCCAGCTCCGCACCCGCGGCCGAGAAGTTCGGGCCCTCCCAGGACACCGGCCAGGCGTCGACGAAGTTGTAGCGGCGCACCGTCTCCATCTGGTTGTTCTTCACCACGATGGAGCCGTTGCGGCGCGCGCCCTCGCCGAACTCGTCCGACAGGATCTCGCCCCGCCAGGACATCAGCGAGACGTCGTTCGTCACGCCGTAGCGCAGGACCACGTTCTCCCAGCGGGACTGCCCGGGCAGCTTGTGCACCCGGTGGTTCATGCCGCCCTCCTCCAGCTCGAAGATGGTCGTGCTGGACTTCAGGCCCGAGCACTCCTGGAACTGGGCGACCTCGATGCCGTCGATCTCGAGCGCGAAGATGTAGTTGCCCTCGGGGTCGGCGACGTGGCTGTCCCCGCCCGAGGTCATCGCGCCGGTGCTGTTGGCGCTGCGGGTGCCCATCAGCGAGCCGTCGGCCACCGAGGGCTGGCCGCCCGCGCGACCCTTGCCCATGCCCGACCAGGAGCTGGGGCTGCTGATGGTCGGCTGACCACCGGACCGCCCGCCGCCGGCGCCCGCGCCGCCCCCGCCCTCGATGGACGGCTGGCTGGCCGAGCGACCCTGCCCATGACCCACGCCACCCTCGGTAGAGATGGAGGGCTGGCCGGCCGAACGACCACCACCCGCGCCGACACCACCGCCGCCCTCCACCGAGGGCTGGCCCGCCGTGCGCCCCTTTCCTCGACCGATCCAGCTTGGCATGCTCGCCTCCGACCTGGTTGACCGACCTGCCTGCGCTTCCTACTCCCCGCCCAGGCGCAGGTCGATGACGATCTGCTCCGTGGTCCCCACCGGCCGCAGCCGGACCATCAGGTTGACCTGGCCACGGTCGCGGAGGTGGGGAGGGTTGTTCTCGGCGCTGCAGGTGACCTCGTAATCCTCGCCCGCCTTGCCCCCCGAGAGCAAGCCCGCGGCCCAGAATTCACCGAGCCGCACGCGCACGTCCCGCTGCAGCACGTCCCAGAGGTGGGGGTTGTTGGTCTCGAACACGCTCCACTCGCTGTCGCGGCGGAGCTGCTCGGAGACCATGTTGACGATCCGCCGGCTGTTGACGTGCAGGAAGCCCGGGTCTCGCGACAGCGTCCGCGCGCCGAAGACCACGACGCCCCGCCCGGGCTGGATCACGATCGGGTTGATGTGCTGCTCGGCCAGGGTCCCCGCCTCGGCCCAGTCCAGCTCGACCTCGGGGTGGGTCACCCCCTGCAGCACCAGGTTGGCGGGGGGCCATCCGACCCCGAAGGGCCGATGCGCCAGCTCGGTCCGCGCGTAGGCGCCGAGCATCGCGCCGCTGGGCGGGAAGTGGTCGTCCCCCTCCAGCAGCCAGGGGTAGTAGACGGCGCCGAAGGAGCGGTCCTCGGGGTGGCGGTCCCGGAACTGCGCGACCCACCGCTCCAGCGGCTCGGCGTGCAGGCCGCGCGGCACGTCCATCACCAGGAAGCGGTTGTTCATCTCCCGGCAGTGGGTGAGCAGCTCGTCGTAGAGGACCTCGGCGTCGGCGCGCACGGTGCCGTCCCGCCCGACCTCGCAGCGCAGGTAGGCGGCGGCCGGCGCGGCGAGCAGCGCGATGTCCTCCTCGGCGCGCAGGCGGTCGAAGAGGGGGGCGAGCACCCCCATCGCCGAGGCCGGCGCGCGGATGTCCTCGTCGGAGCCCACGCAGACGCCGAAGAGGTGGGCCGTGTCGCCGCCGTTGGCGAAGAAGGAGCGCACGGCCCGCCGGCTGGCCGGGTCGAAGAGGCCGCGATCCGGGTGGGCCCACAGGTCCCCCTCGCGGCGCAGCAAGAGCTCGATGAAGTCGCCCGACGAGGCGCCTTCGGGCCAGCGGGTGCGCGGGATGAAGCCGATGATGCCCGCGATGTCCCCCCGGACCACGCCGATGTTGCGGTCCGGGAGGCGCGCGTGCTGGATGACGATGCCGGGCATCGGGGCCTCGATCAAGGGCGGCCGGGGCGCATGTCCCGGCCGGGTCCGTCAGCGGGAGTTGATCTTGTCGTTGATCGACGAGATCTCCTTGACCCAGGCGTGACGTTCACGGTGGGACATCTCCAGGATGTGCTCGCGCTCCCAGTGGAAGTGGTAGGCGACGAACGCTACCTCCTTGAAGATGTTCTCCAAGGGGTAGCTTACGATTCCCCCAGGCGTCCGAACTCCTTGTCGAACTTCGCGCCGCACTCGGGGCAGGTCACCTCGACCGTCGCCTCGTCCTCGTTGATGCGGTTGTACATCTCCTCGAGGAAGCGCAGGTCGCTGGCGAACAGGTTCTCGATGACGCCGGTGTTGACCTCGGTCAGGTCGCCCAGGCGGGTGATGACCCGGCTGAGCAGCACGATGATGAGGTAGGCGCGGTTGCGCTGCACGCGCAGGTCGTTGAGCGGGACGATCTCGTCCTTGGCGTTGGCCAGGCGCATCACGCCTTCGCGGTGCAGGTTGCCGTCCTTGTCGACGTAGCCGCGCGGCAGGACGAACTCGTACTCGGTCTGGAGGTTCATCGGGTCCTCGACGGGTGCACAAGGCCGTCGCGGGCCCCGGGGCAG
Organism: Myxococcota bacterium; assembly: GCA_023150805.1. Classification (GTDB taxonomy): domain Bacteria; phylum Myxococcota_A; class UBA796; order UBA796; family UBA2385; genus UBA2385. Next base: position 4,306 of record JAKLKF010000078.1, read on the forward strand.
ACCATCCGCCCCGGGGCCCGCGCGGACGGGATGGCGCTACTCCTCGATGAGGGCGCCGCCGTCCCACTGGCCGATGCTGAAGATGACGAACTCGGCCGGCTTGACCGGGCAGATGCCGACCTGCACGTTGACCTGGCCGGCGTCGATGAGGTACCGCGGGTTCGTCTCGTCGTCGCACTTGACGTAGAAGGCCTCCTCCGGCGTCTGGCCGAAGAGGGCGCCGCTGCGCCAGACGCGCATCAGGTAGGCGCGCACGTCGCGGGTCAGCTTCTTCCACAGGGTGTGGTCGTTGGGCTCGAAGACCGCCCACTGGCTGCCCAGCATGATCGACTGCTCGACCATGATGAAGAGCCGCCGGACGTTGATGTACTTCCAGCTCGGGTCGGACTTGGTCGCCAGGGTGCGCGCGCCCCAGATCCGGATGCCGCGGTCCTTGAACTCGCGGATGACGTTGATGCCGCGGTCGTTATACTGGCCCTGCTCGATCCGGTTGATCGACTGGGACAGGCCCGTGATGCCCATCACGATCTCGTTGGCCGGGGCCTTGTGCACGCCGCGCTCGGTGTCGACGCGGGCCATGATGCCGGCGACGTGGCCGCTGGGGGGCACGAACAGCTCGCTCTTCTCGCACTTGATGAGCTTGCGGCGGTTGGGGCCCGTGACCTTGATGTGGTCCTGGTTGCCGGTGAACCACGAGGGCTTGGTCACCTTGAGCCAGGGCACGTACATGGCGCCGTAGCCCTTCTCGCTGGCCGGGATGTCCATCGAGCCGTCGCTGACGATGGGGCCATCCAGCACCGCGAAGCGGTCCTTGCGGGTCTCGCAGTGCTCCAGGCACTCCTTCTGCTGGGCCGGGTTCAGGCCGGGCACCGCCATCAGCGCCATGTCGTCAGCGTCGTCGAAGGCGTAGAGGCCCAGCTTGTCCGCCTGGTTCTCGCGGATGGAGCAGGCCAGGTCCTGCACGCCCATCAGGTAGACGTAGGACTTGCCGCCGCCGTTGTCGTAGAAGCCGTTGACGGCGCTCACGAAGTTGAAGACCGAGGGCTGGCTCAGCCAGTCGCGGAACTCCTTCTTGAGCACGTCGTCCTTGGCCAGCGCCTCGAAGACCGCGTCGGCCGCGTCGTCGGGGTCGGCGATGGTCTCGCCCACCAGCTCCTCGATGCTGCGGGTCTCCAGCAGGTACTGCGCGAAGAAGCTCTGCAGCCAGCGGAAGAACTCGGCCTTGTTGGTGACGGCGACGGGCGGGATGCTGTACTCGCTGCGCAGCGCGGTGCCCTCGGCCCCCTTGAAGGAGAAGCCGTAGACCTCCAGCACGTCGGCGGCCGTCTTGGGGGCGGCGGCGGTGAGCGGGAAGTTCTCGTGCACCTGGTTGAGCAGGTCCTCGACGAGCTGGTCGTTGTCGGTGACGACCTTGCCCTCGACGCTGACGACCGTCTCGGCGACCTCGATGGTCTTGGTCTCGTAGGAGATCTTGACCTTGCCCTTGGCGCCGGGCTCGAACTTCGGGGCCTTGGCACCGGCCTTGGGAGCGCCGTGCAGCTCCATGTACTTCTTGACGTCCTTGACCTGGTTCTTGCGCAGGCGGAAGGCCGTGGTCAGGGCCGTGGTGGCGGCCTCACCGTCGCCGTGCACGCCGCCCTTGGTGTCGACGAGCTGCGGGACCACCTTGCCGCGGATCTGGCGCACACCGTCGGAGCCCGTGATCGCGATGGCGTCGGTGGCCGGCGTGAAGGGGAAGAGCCCCAGGAAGCCGGGGATGCTGGTCGCCACCGAGGTGATGGGCTTGGGGCCGCTGTCGACCTCGCGGATGTAGACGCCTGGGGTGTGGTATTCCATGCTGTTTCCTCAGTCCTCCGTCTCGTCGGGGTCAACGTCGGCGGTGCGCCGCAGGAAGTGGGGTCGGGGCCCGGGTGCGAGCTTCCGCCCGTCGGTGGGGGGGGTGCCTGGCTGGCCGCGAGGAGTCTTGATCCGGCCGTTCCGAGATTCAAGTGCCTCGCCCTCATCCGGACGCGCTTTGTTGGCCAGGCGGGGCATGTTGATGGTGGTACCACCCTCGGCACGGACCAGCGGCCCGTCGAGGGCGACGCGCGCCCGGTAGGTCAGGAAGGGCCGGTACGGCGCCTCGTGCAGGCTGTAGAAGTTGATGGCGTCGCCGACGGTCAGGTCGTCGACCAGGGCCAGCGAGACCTTCTCGACCTGCAGGTCGTCGCCCTCCAAGGGCCCGCTGGGGTCGTAGGGACGGCCGGTGCTGTCCACGGCGCGACCGTCGGGCAGCAGGTACTTCCGCGGCCGGTAGATCAGGTGGGTCGCCTCGTTCAGCCGCAGCAGCACCCAGCCGATCAGCCGCTCGGCGTCCGATCGGAACTTGCTGTGGACCGAGATCAGGTAGAACAGGTCGAGCAGCAGCGGGGGGCGGTGGTAGTAGACCTCGCCGCCGTCCTCGGGCTCCTGGCCGACGAAGACCGGCGCCTGACGGAAGCGCTTCTGGTTCTGCAGCGCCTGGTTCTGGGCGACCCGGTACATGTAGACGTAGAGCACCTCCTCCCGGTCCTTGGGCACGAAGGACAGGTCCTCCTCCAGGCGCGGGGGCTGCTCGCCGATGTCGTAGCCGTCGAGCAGGAAGCGGTGCAGGGCCTCGGTGACGTCGCCGATGATGTTGCGGCCCGACATCGGGCCGAGCTGGGCGCCGCGCAGGCTGGGATCGCTGCTCATCGCTCGTCCTCGGCCCGCTCGTCCGGTCCGCGCTGCCCGAGCCAGGCCGACAGCGGCAGGCGCGCGGGGCGCACCGGCGAGGGGCGCAGGTCCGTGGGGCTGGGGAAGGGCAGGCGGTGCCCCTCCACCAGGGCCAGGCGCAGGGCCTGCCCGAAGGGGTCGCGCCCCTGCTCGGCCACCTTGATCCGCGCCGGCCGCCCCCGCTCCGGGTCGGGCCGCGACCGCACCGTGTCCAGCACGAAGGGGTGCTGCACCAGCCGGATGAGCTGCGGCGCGTAGGGGCCCGGGTCCACCCGGCGCGAGGCCACCTTGACCTTGCCGTCCCGCACCGTCCGCTCCCGCGTCGGCACGGGCGAGGGGCGCTCCTGCCACTCGCCGCGGGCCGCCGTCCGGTCGGCCAGCTCCGGCACCTGGTGCAACCGCTCGCCGGGCAGGGTCCGCTGCAGGCGCAGGCGAGGGTCCGAGGCCCGCACCGTCACCGTCCCTGCCCCGTCCGCACGCAGCTCGGGCCGGTCGTGGGAGGGAGGGCTGGGCACGCGCGACACCTCCGGCTGTGCCTTGCGAGGGGAGCACCGGGCGAGGCGGACACGCTACCGGAGCGCGCCCGGCGCGGTCAACCCGGCCCGCGGCCCCGCCACCGCCCTTCCGTCGGCACCTCCTCCGGCTGCTACCCTTCCCGCATGGCCCGCAGCGTCTCCCGCGACCCCAAGCCCACCGACCGCCAGGGCACCACCGTCAAGCCCATGAAGGGCGGCGGCCTGACCGACCGGGACAGCAAGCTGTTGCGCCAGGCCGGCGGCAAGCAGGGCAACCAGGCGCTGGACGGGCGCCTGCAGCAGTCCACCGTGATGCGCGACCAGCTCCTGGCCTTCATCGTCAAGCGCCTGGAGACCATGCACAAGGTCCAGAGCTTCGAGAAGATCGAGATGAAGCACGAGCGGGAGTGGTTCCGCGCCCTGGCCCGCGGCCAGGCCGGCTACTTCCTGCCCGACCCGACCCGCTGGCACGAGGCCGCCCGCCAGTACCAGCGCGCCGCCCAGGCCATGTGCAACGGCAACCTGGGCCACGGCGCCGCCCTGATGGAGCGCGCCATGGAGGCCGAGCGCGCCGCCTACGACTCGCTGCCGGCCATGGTCGAGGAGCACCTGGACCACACCAACGACGAGGCCGCCGCGGCCCCTGCCGAGCTGGCCCACGTCGGCACCAACTCGACCGCCGCCGCCTGCGCGATGCCCCAGGGCATGCGTGTGGCCGATCTCATCCTCAACGTGCAGGACACGATGGAGCGCCCGCCGCCGCTCAACCGCCGCAAGGGCAACGCCTGGTGGCTGGAGGAGGACGAGGAGGAGGAGGAGGACGACGAGGACTGACGGTCCCCGCCCCGGGCAGGTCGGGGTAGGTCCTGGCCGACCGCCCGCCGCGCCCGTCCGCCGCCCCCCCTCGCCCCGACCGGAGCCTCATGCCCTCGGCCCCCACCCGCCGCGCCGTTGTCGCCCGCACCGTCCTGGCCGGCATCTCCACCGGCATCGCCGCCGCCGTGCGGCCCCCCTTCGCCTGGGCCGCGCAGCCGGCACCCGGCGAGCGCGTGACCCAGACCCACGCCGTGCCCACCGACACGGGCACCATCCCGGTCCACCTGGCGCGCCCCGCCGGGGCGGGCCCCTTCCCCGTCATCCTGGTGGTGCACGAGATCTTCGGTGTGCACGCCTGGATCCAGGCCGCCTGCGACAAGCTCGCGGCCGAGGGCTTCCTGGCCGTGGCGCCCTACCTGTACCACCGGCAGGGCGACGTCACCGGGATGGAGAGCGTCGAGCAGATCCTTGGCGAGGTCGTCTCCAAGGTCAGCCAGGAGCAGGTGCTGGCCGACCTCGACGCGGTGCTGGCCTGGGCCGGCGAGCAGGCCGGCGCCGACCTGGCGCGCGCCAGCGTCACCGGCTTCTGCTGGGGCGGCACGGTCGCGTGGATGTACGCCGCCCACCGGCCCGACCTGCGCGCCGCCGTCGCCTGGTACGGCCGCCTGCGGCCGGCGACGAGCCCGCTGCTGCCGCGAACCCCCGTCGACGTGGCCCCCACCCTGGCCGTGCCGGTCCTGGGGCTCTACGGCGGCCAGGACGGCGGCATCCCCCTGGCGGACGTGGAGACGATGCGGCAGGCCCTGGCGCAGGGCACGAGCGGCTCGCGCATCGAGGTCCATCCCGACGCGGGCCACGGCTTCCTGGCCGACTACCGGCCCGGCTACCACGCCGCCTCGGCCGCCCTGGCCTGGCCCGCCATGCTGGCCTGGTTGCGCGCGCACGGGGCCGGCTGAGAGCCAGGCTGCCGCTGAGAGGTAGGCTGACGCCATGCGCGCCCTGGACCCCGTCGACGCCCTGGCCACCCTGGTGGCCTTCCCCACCGTGAGCGACCGCCCCGTCACCGAGCTGGCCGCCTGGATGGCCCAACGCGCCGAGGACGCCGGCCTGCGCGTCGAGCGCTTCGAGACCAGCCCCGGCAAGTGCAACGTGCTGGCCACCGCCGGCCCCGAGGAGGAAGACGGGCTGTTGCTCTCGGGCCACATGGACGTCGTCCCCGTCGAGGGCCAGCCCTGGAGCCGCGACCCCTTCCGCCTGGCCGCCGTGGGCGACCGCCTGTACGGGCGAGGGGCCTGTGACATGAAGGCCTTCCTGGCCGCGGTCAGCAGCGCCCTGCCCGACCTGCCCCTGGACAACCTGCGCCGCCGGCTGGTCCTGGCCTGGACCCACGACGAGGAGGTCGGCTGTCACGGCTCGCGCGCCCTGGTCGACCGCCTGGCCGCCGAGGGGCGCACCCTGCCCTCGCTGGCGCTCATCGGCGAGCCCACCGACCTGCGCATCCTGCGCGCCCACGCCGGCCACACCACCATGCGCGTGCACTGCCACGGGGTGGCGGCCCACTCCTCGCGCCCCTCGCTCGGGGCCAGCGCCATCACCATGGCCGGCCAGGTGCTGGCGGGCCTGGAGCGCCTGCAGGCCACCCTGGCCGCCACCCGCCCCGACGGCCTGGACCCGCTCATCCTCGACGCGCTGGAGAACCCCTACCCGGTGCTCAACTGCGGCCAGGTGCACGGCGGCACCGCCGTCAACGTCGTCGCCGATCACTGCGACCTGTGGATCGGCGCGCGCCAGCTCCCGGGCCAGCCGGGCGAGGAGCTGGTCGCGCGCGTGGCCCAGGTCTGCGCCGAGGTGCAGGCCGCCTGGGCCGACCGCGGTGGCCGCATCACCGTCCACCCCCTGCACGAGGCGCCCGCCCTGCTCACCCCGGCCGGCACCCCCCTGGAGGCCCTGCTGCGGCCGCACGCCCGCGACCCGCGCCCGGGCGCCGCCCCCTTCGCCACCGACGGCGGCAACCTGGCCCGCGCCGGGGTGCAGAGCCTGGTCTTCGGCCCCGGCAGCATCGACGTCGCCCACAAGCCCGACGAGTATGTGCCCGTCGACCAGCTCCTCGCAGCCCGCGAGGTGGTGTCGGACGTGGTGCGACGGCGCTGCCTGCGGGCCTGATCCCGGGCTTCCCTTCGCCCTCCCCTCGCGCTACCATCCGGGCCAGGGCCCGCCTCCGCGCGCCCCCTCCTCTCCCCGCGCGCCTCATCCTGCAGGGACGGCGCGAGGCCCCGCCCGGAGCCGCCATGGCCAGGAAGTCGCCCGGAAGCGCCACCGTCAGCCGCCTCACGGGTCGTCTGGACCGCAGCGAGCTGCAGCGGCAGGCCATGCCCGACGGGGGACAGGTCTACCGCGGCCCGCTGGCCAGCCGGGCGCTCAAGGCCGTCGGCGCCCGCGCCATGACCCTGGACCGCAGCGTCATCGTCGCCGACGACTTCAACATGAGCCGGCCCGAGGACCAGGCCCTGTACGCCCACGAGCGGGTGCACGCCACGGTGGGCGACGGCCAGGGCGGCGGCGGCGGCGACGGCTTCCGGGACGCCGAGGAGATCGCGGCCCGGGCGACCGAGGCGATGGTCTTCCACCGCATGGCCGGCGGCTTCGAGGGCGGCAACGAGCCCGGCGCCGGGCCCGGCACCTACGACCCGCACAAGGCCCAGCACCAGGGCGGCGGCGTCGGCGGCCACCCCCAGGGCACCGACACCATGACCGAGGCGCCCGACAACCCCGACGCCTCCCGCGGCTACTGGGCGTTGCGCGACAAGGACCTGACCCACCAGGACGTGGTCGAGCAGCTCGCCCGGCAGGTGCTGGACACGGTGGACAACAAGAAGCAGGCGCACGCCGAGCGCCACGCCGACAAGCGCGGCAGCTTCTGAGGCGGGGCCCCCGACGCCGCCGGGGGGCGGGGGGGAAGGCGAGGCGGCACAGCGACGATCCGCCACGCCAGGGCCGGTGGCGACGTCTGGGAGGGCCATCTATGATGTGGGAGTAGTTGAGGAGAAGGATTCATCGCCATCACCCCGGGAGGGATCCATGGACAGGGAAGAAGGCACGCTGCACGCAGCTGAGGTCGCGGTGGACGAGGCGGTGGGTGTGGCCGCCTGCACGATGACCAGCCCCGCGGGGCAGCCCCTGGTGGACGAGTACAGATCGGTGCGCACCGTGGGTCCCCGCGCATCCACCATCCGCGACCAGGTCATCGCCAACATGTGAGGAGGTGAAAGATGCCGATGTTCATGTCGCTCTCCATCCTGCTCGCCTGCACGGACCGCAGCCCCACCGATGACACCGGGACCGGCGGCCACGGCGGGGACGGCGGGGCCTCCAGCATTCCCTGCGTCGAGATCGAGACCCCCCTATCCGAGGCCACCGCCCCCACCACCGTCGACGAGGTGTGGCCGTTGATCGAGGCAGGGGACCCGACCAGCATCACGTGGAGCCTATCAGCCACGGCCGCTGTCGGGGAGGCTCAGCCCTTCGCGGTTGCCTTCACCCAGACGGGTGACGCCTTGATCGTGACCCGCACCGGTGGAGACGTGTACTCGCCCACACACCCCCTTGCGTGCCGGCCCGGCCCGGAGCTCCGCATCCCGGTCAGTGTGGATCTCACTGTGGACGAAGGCAACGCGATCGTCCAGTTCTCGGGCAACGTCGATGCGCAAGGAGCCAGCTATCCGCTGGTGTTCCTGGACATGGTGACCACCGCGGACCTGCCCCCGACCCTGTCCAGCGAGTGGATCGCTGCAGCGGAGACGGTCATCGGGGATGACTGGGGACATGACCCTGCCGAGGCGATCCTGAAGTCGCACTTCTCTCGTGGCGAGTTCGACGGTCCATGGGTGCCGACCTGGGCCCTGACGGCCGAACGTAGCGATGGCCTGGGGTGGGGTGGCGTCCTCTGGCTGGGCGATCTGCCCGGCCCCGAGTGAGAGCGCCGGCACCCCGCCAGCCCACCGCCACTGCCGCCGGAAAGTGGGGGCCTGCGGGACTGAAAGCGCAGCAACTCGCGGAGGTGGTCCTGAACGCGACCACTCGCATCCCCCATTCGCGACCAGGTCATCGCCAACATGTGAGGAGGTCACGATGTCGATGTTCATCACTGTCTCCCTCCTGCTCGCTTGCAGCGGCACCGAGGCTATCGACGACTCCGGCACTGGGCTCTACGGCGGCGATGGCGGAAGCTCCGGCCTCCCCTGCGTCGAGACCGAGACCCCCCTCTCCGAAGCCACCGCTCCCACCACCGTCGAGGAGGTGTGGCCGCTGATCGAAGCGTGGCACCCGACCAGCATCACCTGGCGGCAGTCCTCCATGGGCGATGTCGGCAAGGCCCAGCCCTTTGAAGCCACCTTCACCCAAGCGGGCGACCCCGTCGTGGTCACCCGCACGGGAGGTGATGTCTACTCGCCCACCCACCCCAACTCCTGCCGACCGGGACCCGAGCTGCGCATCCCCATCTCTGTCGATGTCACGGTGGACGGAGGGAACGCGACGGCCCATTTCGATGGGAGCCTGGACGCCCAGGCTGCCACCTACTCGCTCGCCTTTTTCAGGCTCGACACCTCGGTGGACAATCCACCGATCCTGTCGAGCGAGTGGCTCGCCTCGGCGGAAGCCGAGGTCGGCGAGTGGGGAACAGGTGGCGCCCCGATTGACGCTCTGCGCGCCTGGTTCGAGCGGGGAGAATATGAAGGGGAGTGGCTGCCCGAGTGGGGGCTCGGTGCGACGGCCCATACGAAGGATGCCTACCACTCCGGAATCCTCTGGTCCGGCGACCTCCCCGCGCCCGAGTGAACCCCCTCCCTACACGCGCCCCTCGCCTCGTCCCCTCCCCCGCAGGCCCTCCAGCCAGGCCACCCACGCCTCCAGCCCCTCGCCGGTGCGCGCGGACACCGGCAGCAGCCGCAGGCCTGGCGCCACCCGCGAGAGGGAGTCCTGCACCTGCTGCACAGAGACCTCGGGCAGGTGGGGCAGCAGGTCGGCCTTGGTCAGCAGGACCAGGTCGGCGTGGCGGAACATCACGGGGTATTTCTCGGGCTTGTCCACGCCCTCGGTGACGGAGCGCAGCACGACGTTGGCGGCCTGGCCCAGGTCGAAGACGGCCGGACAGACCAGGTTGCCGACGTTCTCCACGAAGAACCAGTCGGCCTGGGCCAGCGCCGGGGCCAGGGCCGGGGAGTGCACGGCGTCGTACACGTGCCGGGCGTCCAGGTGACAGCCGGTGCCGGTGGTGATGGACAGCGAGGGGATGCCGGCGCGCTGCAGGCGGTCGGCGTCGTTCTGCGTGGCCAGGTCGCCGCTGACAGCGGCCAGGCGGGCGCGGGCACCCATGGCCCGGGCGGTGGCCTCCAAGAGCGCGGTCTTGCCCGCGCCGGGCGATCCCATGACGTTGAGCGTCGTGAGGCCCCGCTCGGCGAACCAGGTCCGCAGCCGGGCGGCCTCGGCGTCGTTGCGCGAGAGCAGGGGGGTCTCCAACTTGAGCGTCACACGCTTGGGGTTGCCGCAGCCACAGACGTCACACATGGGGCACCTCCGATTCCAGTTCGAGCTCCACCCGCTCCAGCACCAGGGCCTCGCCCCGGACCAGGACGGCGGGGATGTCACATCGGGGACAGAACAGGGCGTCGGCCTCGGCCACCTCGGTCGCACAGGCGGGGCAGCGCCACAGCGCCGCCTCGGAGGACAGGGCCAGGTGGGCCTGGTCGTAGCCGCGGGGGCCGGACAGGGCCTCGAAGGCGGCGGCGAACAGCTCGGGATCGACGCCGGCGGCCTGGCCGATCCGGACCTCGATCCGCCGCACGGCGAAGGGGGGGGCGCCCGCCGCCGGGCTCGGGTCGGCGGCGCCGGGGAGCGCGGGCCGGCGCAGGGCGTCGACCTGGTCGAAGAGCGCGTCGACGAGCGAGGTCTCGTGCATCGGTGCAGCTCCGGGCGGGGTCAGCAGATCCGCGGCAGGGGGTCGGCGTCGCGGGCGTGCAGGCGCCGGGTGCCGAAGCCCGTGTCCAGGGTCAGGCCCGCGTCGGGGTCGGCGTACACCTGCCCGATCACGGCCGCCTGCCGCCCCAGGGGGTGGGCCCGCAGCGCCGCGAGCACCGCCGGCACGGCCGCGGGCGCGACGCCCAGCAGGGCCTTGCCCTCGTTCGCCACGACCAGGGGGTCGACGCCCAAGAGCTCGGCGGCGGCCCGGGCGGCGGGGGACATCGGCAGGTCGGCTTCGACCAGGCGGATGCTCACCCGGGCCTTCTCGGCCATCTCGGTCAAGGCGCCGGTCACTCCCCCCCGGGTGGGGTCCTTCATCGCGTGGATGTCGGCGCCGCCGGCCTGGAGCGCCGCGCGGACGAGGCCGTTGAGCGGGGCCACGTCCGAGCGCAGCTCGCCGTGCAGGCCCAGGCCGTGCCGGGCGCTGAGCACGGTCAGGCCGTGGTCGCCGATGGTGCCGGTCACCAGGATCTGGTCCCCGGGCCGCAGCCCGTTGTCGCGGACCACGCGCGGGGCGAAGGCGACCCCGGTCGTGGAGAAGATGACGCCGTCCAGCTCGCCCTGGCGCATGACCTTGGTGTCGCCGGCCACCACCACCGCGCCGGCCTCGGCGCAGGCCGCCTCGACCGAGGCGTGCAGGCGGCGCAGCGTCGGCATGGGGAAGCCCTCCTCCAGGACCACGCAGGAGGTGAGCGCCGTGACCTGGCAGGCGCCGGCCATGGCCAGGTCGTTGACCACGCCGCAGATCGACAGCCGGCCGATGTCGCCGCCGGGGAACTCCGGCGGGGAGACGACGTGCGCGTCCGTCGTGATCACCAGGAAGCCGTCCCCCCAGGGGATGCAGGCGGCGTCGCCGCGCGCCAGGGCCGCCGGGTCCCGGGTCGAGGCGAGGAAGACCGCGTCGATCAGGCCGCGCATGGCCGGGCCGCCCGCGCCGTGGGCCAGGCGGACGTGGGTGTCCGTGAAGTCCGGGGAGGGGCGTGGGTCAGCGCTCATGGGCCATGCTCGAAGTGGATGCGGCAGGCGCCCTCGGTGCTGACCATGCAGGCGCCCACGGGGGCCTCGGGTCGGCAGGCGCCGCCGAACAGGGGGCAGTCGGCGGGCTCGGCCCGGCCGGACATGATCTCGCCGCAGATGCAGTCCTGGGCGCGCGCGCGAGGGGTGGGCACCGGGGCCCGGGCCAGCAGCTCGTGGAAGCGCAGGGCGGCGTCGCGGGCGGCGAACTCCGGCCGCAGGCGCAGGTCGCCGCCGGGCACCCGGGCGATGCCCCGCCACACGCCGGCGTCCATGTCGAAGACCCGGTGCAGCATGGCCAGCGCCCGGGCGTTGCCATCGCGGCTGACACAGCGGGGGAAGGCGTTGTCGACCTGGGCCGTGCCCTGGGCGATGCGCTCGACCAGCAGGGCCAGCGCCGCCAGGATGTCCAGGGGCTCGAAGCCCGCGACCACGACCGGCCGGCCGTGGCGGGCGACGAAGCCCTCGAACAGGCCGTAGCCCGTGATCGTCGCGGCGTGGCCGGCGGCCAGGTAGCCGGCGACGCGGCTTCGGGGGTCGGCCGCCACCAGCTCCATCGCCGCGGGCACCCACTTGTGGGCCGACAACACGTACAGGTTGTCCGGCGGCGGGGTGGCAGCCAGCAGCAGGGCGGCCGTCGTGACGGCGGTGGTCTCGAAGCCCGTGGCGAACAGGATCACCGGCCCGTCGGTGCGCCTCGCGAACTCGACGGCCTGGGTGGCGGCGTAGATGACCTCGACCCGCGCCCCGCCGACCCGCGCGTCCTCCAGCGACTGCTCGGTGCCAGGCACGCGCAGCATGTCGCCGTAGGTCAGCACGGGCAGGCCGGCGCGGGCCAGGGCGACGGCGGCGTCGATCTCGGGCCCGTCGGTGACGCAGACGGGGCAGCCGGGGCCCATGCGCAGGTCCAGGCCGGCGGGCAGCCGGGAGCGCAGGCCGTAGCGGGCGATGGCCTGCTCGTGGCTGCCGCAGACGTGCATCACGGTCACCGGGCCGCCCAGGCGCGCGGTGGCGCGGTCCACCGCCCCGGACAGGCGGCGCAGCAGGGCGGCGCCCTTCTCGGGGTCCCGGAACTGAAGCGGGCGGTCCATCAGGTCGACTCCGGCGGCACGACCCCTTCCAGGTCCTCGGCCGACAGCGCGGCGAAGAAGGCCAGCGTCTCGTCGAGATCCTCGGGCTCGATGCGGCGGATGGCGAAGCCGACGTGGACCAGCACGTGGTCGCCGGGCTGGACGGGGCGCTCGGCCTCCTCGATGAGATCGAGGTTGACCGCGCGCCGCACGCCGAAGAAGTCGACGACGGCCTCGGAGGGGGCAGAGGGGGCAGAGGGGGCCGCGGGAGACGCCGCCGCCTGGCGGTGCAGGCTGTACACCGCGAAGAGGGCCTGGCCCAGGGACAAGGCGCCGTCGTTGGCCGACAGCTCCCGCGGCAGGTGCACGCGCAGGGGCTGCAATGCGCCGGCCAGGCGCTCCCGCAGGATCCGGTTCTGCAGCGCACCGCCGCCGAGCACGACCTCGTGCAGGCCGGTGGCCCGGGCGTGGTGGTGCAGGCCCGCCGCGAGGGCCGCCGCCAGCGAGGTGTGGACCTCGGCGGCGACCGTGGAGGCCGGGCGCCCGGCGAGGCGCGCGTGCACGACGTGCCGGACCAGGGGGCGGAAGTCCAGGGCCTCGCAGGTGGTGGCGGCCGCGGGCGTCCAGGGCAGCGGAATGACCGCCGCGCTCCCCTCCCCCGCCGCCTCCTCCAGGCGCAGGGCGACCTCGGCCTCGAAGCCCGCGTCGGGCAGGTCCAGCAGCAGGGCGCCCAGCGCGTCGAAGAGGCGGCCCAGGCCGTGGGCGACGGGGCAGTTCACGCCGGCCGCGAGCTGGCGGCCCACCGCGGCGACCGTGGCGGCGGGCACGGCCTGGAAGAGGGGCAGGCGCGGCACCAGCTCCCCGGCCGCGGGCCCGAAGCTGTCGACCAGGACGGCCAGGGCCACCCGCCAGACCTGGTGGATCGCCCGCTCGCCGCCGGGCAGGGGGAGGGCCCGCAGGGTGGCGCGCCGCGTCCAGTCGGCACCGTCCACCGCCAGGATCTCGCAGCCCCAGGCGGTCCCGTCGGGGCCGAGACCCGTGCCGTCGAAGATGCCCGCCAGGAAGGGGCCGGCCAGGCCGCGCTCGGCGGCGACCGCCAGGGCGTGGGCGACGTGGTGCTGCACGGCGAAGCGCTGGCGGGCGGGGCGCCGCAGGGCCAGGCGGGTGCTGGCGTAGTCGGGGTGCGCGTCGTGGGCCAGGACCCCGGCGCAGACGCCGAGCAGCCCCTCGAAGGCCGCCAGCTCGGCCTGGTAGACGGCCTCGGCCTCGACCGTGTCCAGGTCGCCCAGGTGGGGGCCGACCCAGGCCTCGTCGCCGATGACGACGCAGACGGTGGTCTTCAGGTGCCCCCCCAGGGCCAGCACGGGCTCGGGCGCGGACAGGGGCAGCTTCCGCACTGCCGGCGCCTGCCCGCGGGCGCGGCGCAGCAGGACGGGCGCGCCGTCGCGGGCGAAGGCCACGACGGGATCCTCGGCGCGGTGCAGGATCTGCCGGTCGTGGTCGAGGAAGCGGTCGGCGATGGCGCCCAGCGCGGCCCGGGCCTCGGCCGGGGTGCGGGCGATGGGCTCGCCGCTGCGATTGCCCGAGGTGCAGACCAGGGGGCGGCCGACGGCGCGGGCCAGCAGGTGGTGCAGCGGGGTCGAGGGCCGCATCAGGCCGACCCGCGAGGAGCCCGCCGTGACCTCCGGGGCCAGGACGCCGGGCCGGAGGGGCACCAGCACGATGGGGCGCACGGGGCCGTCCAGGGCGGTCCGCGCGGCCGGGTCCAGCACCCCCACCCGGTCGGCGGCCTCGGCGTCGGGCACGAGCACGGCGAAGGGCTTGCGCTCGCGGTGCTTGCGCGACCGCAGCCGGGCGACGGCCGCGGGCGAGGTGGCGTCGCAGCACAGGTGGAAGCCGCCCACGCCCTGGACAGCGACGATGCCCCCCTCCCGCAGCAGCCGGGCGACCTCCTCCAGCCCCTCGCCGGTGGGGGCGCCGTCGGGGCCCCGCACGGCCAGGCGCGGGCCGCAGGTGGGGCAGGCCAGGGTCTGGGCGTGGAAGCGGCGGTCGCCGGGGTCCTGGTAGGCGGCGAGGCAGGCCGGGCACAGGGGGAAGGCGTCCATCGAGGTGCGCTGCCGGTCGAAGGGCGCGCCGCGGGCGATGCTGTAGCGGGGGCCGCAGTCGGTGCAGCTCGTGAACGGGTAGCCGAAGAAGCGACTGTCCGGGTCCTCGACGTCCCGCAGGCAGGCGTCACACACGGCCAGGTCCGGCGGCATGGACAGGCGCGCGGGGCCCTGGTCCTGGCTCCCCACGATGGTGAAGCCCTCGAACCGCTCCGGGGCGGGATCGAGCGGGGTCACCTCCACCTCCTCGACGAGGGCGCGCGGCGGGGCCTCGGTCCGCAGTCTGGCCTGGAAGGCGTCGAGCTGGTGGGGCTGGCCCACGAGCGTGATCCGCACGCCCTGGGGCGTGTTGAGGACCTGGCCGGCCAGGCCCAGGGCCCGGGCCAGCCGCAAGACGAAGGGCCGGAAGCCCACGCCCTGCACGACGCCGCGCACCGTGAGGACCACGCCCTGGACCGGGCGGCCCAGGTGCCCGGCCAGCCAGCCCAGGCCGGCCTCCAGGTGGGCCGAGGCCGCGGCACTCATCGGCAGGCCCAGGCCGAAGGCCTGCCCCCGCAGGGCCAGGGCGCGGGCGGGCGGGGGCGGGGTGCCGAGCGCCCGGGCGCAGGTCTCGAGCACCGCCGCGGGCGACAGCGCGTGGCTGCTGACGCTGTGGTCGGCCGCGGGGGACAGCGGCAGCACCTGGAAGGGGGGGGCGGCCGAGACGCTGGCGTCGACGAAGAGCACCTCCTGCCGCCCCTCCAGGTCCAGCGCGTGCTCGACCTGGAGCTGGAAGTCGGTCAGCAGCTCCAGGCGCCCGGCCGCCAGCTCCTGGGCGAAGAGCGCCTCGGCCCGGGCGGTGAAGGCCGGGCCCAGGGCGTCGTCCCCCCGCGAGGGGTTGCCGATCGCCAGCACCAGCAGCGGTGCGCGGCTCACCCCAGGTGCTCGCCGTCTCGCACCTTGCGGTCCAGGAGCTGCCCCTGCGCGTCGTAGAGCTCGACCTGCAGGGGCATCTTGCCCAGCGCGTGGGTCGCGCAGGACAGGCAGGGATCGTAGGCGCGGATGGCGACCTCGATGTGGTTGAGCAGGCCCTCGGTGATCTCCCGGCCGTCGAAGTACTCGCGCGCCACCTGCCGGATGGCTTCGTTCATGGCCTGGTTGTTGTGGGTGGTCGACACGATCAGGTTGCACAGGGTGACCAGGTCCTGCGAGTCGACGACGTAGTGGTGGATGAGGGTGCCGCGCGGGGCCTCGATGATGCCGACCCCCTGGGTGCGGCGCGGGCCGGCCGTGGTCAGGTTGCTGCCCAGCAGGTCGGGGTCGTCGAGCATGCCGTCGATGACCTCGGCGGCGTGCAGCAGCTCGATGAGTCGCGCCCAGTGGAAGGCCAAGGGAGCATGGACGATGGCGCCGCCCGCGCGGTCGCGGAAGGCCTGCCGGGCGGCCTCGGCCAGCGGGGTCGAGATGAAGTCGCAGTTCTGGATCCGCGCCAGCGGGCCGACCTTGTACCAGCCGTCGTCCGGGCCCAGGGACTGCAGGTAGGGGAACTTCATGTAGCTCCACGAGCGCACGTTCTCGCGGAGCAGGCGGGTGTAGTCCGAGGCCTCGACCCCATCGACCAGGATGGCGCCGTCGGCGTCCCGGGCGCGCAGCACGCCGTCGTACAGCTCCAGCGAGCCGTCGCGGCCGACCAGCGACAGCAGGTTGGATCGCACGGTGCCGAAGCGGTCGTACACCAGGTGGTTGCGGGCGTGCAGGTCGGCGACCAGGTCGACGCCCGAGGCGGCCCAGCGCAGCACGTCGGGCATGGCCGCGCGCAGCTCGTCCCGCTCGGCCAGCGACAGGGACTTGTTCACGCCGCCGGGGATGGCGCCCGTGCCGTGCACGCGCTTGCCGGCGGTCATCCGGATCACCTCCTGCCCGAACTTGCGCAGCAGGATGCCCTGGCGGGCCAGGTCCGGCTGGGCCTGGAGCACGCCGACCACGTTGCGCACGGCGGGGTCGGCGTCGAAGCCGAACAGCAGGTCGGGCGAGGACAGGTGGTAGAAGTGCAGGGCGTGCGACTGGAGGATCTGTCCGTAGTGCATCAGGCGGCGGATCTTGACCGCCGTCGGCGTCAGGCGGTCGGCGCCGACCACCACGTCCAGCGCCTTGGCGGCCGCCAGGTGGTGGCTCACGGGGCAGATGCCGCAGAGCCGCTGCACCATGACGGGGACCTCCCAGTAGGGCCGTCCCTGGATGAAGCGCTCGAAGCCGCGGAACTCGACGATGTGCAGCCGGACCTGGTGCACGCGGTTCTGCTCGTCCAGCAGCAGCGTGACCTTGCCGTGCCCCTCGACGCGGGAGACCGGCTCGATGGCGACGCGGCGGAGACCGGCAGGGTTCTCGGCCTTTTCGAGGTTGGACATGGTTGCCTCGGGGTGACGCGCAGGCGCGGTGCGAGATCAGTCGTAGTGGATCAGGCCGTGGCCGAGCTGCGGGGTGCGGCCGGCCACGAGATCGGTCAACAGCTGCCAGATGGCCTCGGCCGGCGGCGGGCAGCCCGGCAGGAAGTAGTCCACCTTCACCACGTCGTGCAGGGGGTGGACCTTGTCCAGCGGCAGGGGCAGCTCGGGGTCGTTGGGGATGAAGCCGCGGTGCACGCCCACGCCGGTCATGTAGACGGTCTGCAGGCAGTCGCGGATGTCCAGGTGGTTGCGCTGGGCCGGCAGCCCACCGGTGATCGCGCAGGCGCCCAGGGCCACCAGCACGCGGCAGCGCTCCCGCATGTGGCGCAGCACGTGCACGTTCTCGGCGTTGCACAGCCCGCCCTCGATGATGCCGAGATCGCACATGCCGGGCGACTTGATGTCCGTGAGCGGCGACGAGTCGAGCTCGATGTGGTCGAGCAGGTCGACCAGGCGCTCGTCGATGTCCAGCAGGGACATGTGACAGCCGAAGCAGCCGGCCAGCGAGGTGGTGGCGACGCGCAGCTTGCGCTTGGGGGCGACGGTGGTCATGGCGTCTGTCCTCCCGTGCCGGGCGCGGTCGCCGCACCCTGGACGGCGATCTCGCGGATGGGCGCGGCGTCGTAGGTCCGCTGGCCGATGGGCACGCGGAAGCCCTGCCGCTTGCGGATCAGGGCGCCCACCGGGCAGACGCTCATCGCCTTGTCGGTGACCGCCAGGATGGTGTCCCCCAGCCGCCCGGACTCGGCGTTGACGACCAGGTGCTTGGTGATGCCGCGGCCGGACAGCGCGAAGATGCTCTTGCCGTCCATCGTCGCGCTGGCCCGCACGCACAGCTCGCACAAGATGCAGCGGTTGGTGTCCAGCAGCACGTCGGAGTGCGAGGCGTCGACCGGCCGGTCGGGGAAGAGCGGGTTGTAGTGCCCCGTCAGCAGGCCCAGGTCGTAGGCGACCGCCTGGAGCTTGCAGTCGCCGCTCTGCTCACAGGAGGGGCAGAAGTGGTTGCCCTCGGTGAACAGGAACTGCACCAGGTCGCGGCGCAGGGCCTGGACCTCGGGCGCCTCGGACTCGACCTGCAGCCCCTCGGCCGCCGGGAAGGTGCAGCTCGTCGCCATGCGCCCGTTGATCCGACAGGTGCAGACCTTGCAGCTCCCGTGTGGGGCGAAGTCGGGGTGGTGGCAGAGGTGGGGGATGTAGATGCCCGCCGCCAGGGCCGCCTGGATCACGGTCTGGCCGGGGGTGAAGGGCACCTGGTGATCGTCGAGCTGGAAGGTGGGCCGCGGCACGGGCGCGGCGGTCGGGGTGGGGGGCATCATCCACGCTCCGGGTCGAGGTGGGCGCCGGCGTCGTCCCGCCCGGTCGCCTCGCGGGCGGGGGCCAGGGACGCGTCGAGGTCGAAGACCGGCCGCACCTCCAGCGAGGGCAGGCGGCCGTAGAAGGCCGGCTCGAACTTCTCCAGGCCGTCGAGGATGGGGTTGCCGGCCGTGCCTCCCAGGCCGCACTGGCTGGTCTGCTTCATGACCTTGGAGACCCGCGCCAGGTCCTTGAGGTGGCGGCGCGAGCCCTGGCCCGCGACCAGGTGACCCATCATCTGCTTGACCAGGGTGGTGCCCACCCGGCAGGGCGTGCAGAAGCCGCAGCTCTCGTGGGCGAAGAAGCGGGCGAAGTTGTCGACGACCCGCACCATGTCGCGCGACTCGTCGAAGACCATGAAGGCGCCCGCGCTGGGCACGTCCTCGAACGCGATCCGGCGGCCGAACTCCTTGCGCGCCAGCAGGGTGCCCGAGGGGCCGCTGACCTGCACGGCCTGGGTGCGCTCGGCGCCGGCGTCGGCCAGGACCTGGCTGACGGTCACGCCGAAGGGGTACTCGTAGATGCCCGGGCGCGCGACGTCGCCGGAGACCGAGAGCACCCGGGTGCCGGCCGACCGCGGCGTGCCCAGGGTCCGGAACCACTCGTCGCCGAACAGCGCGATCTGCGCCGTGGCGATCAGCGTCTCGACGTTGTTGACGACGGTGGGCCGCCCAAGGTAGCCGTGGGTCACCGGGTAGGGGGGCCGGTTGCGGGGGATGCCGCGGCGGCCCTCCAGGGACTCCAGCAGCGCCGTCTCCTCGCCGCAGACGTAGGCGCCGGCGCCCATGTGCAGGTCGACGTCGAAGTCGAAGCCGCGCTGGCCCCGGATGTCCTTGCCCAGCAGCCCCGCGGCGCGGCGGGCGGCCAGGGTCGCCTCCAGGGTCGGCTTGAGGAAGGGGTACTCGGCGCGCAGGTAGATGAAGCCCTTGCGCGCGCCGATCGCCAGGCCCGCGACGGTCATGCCCTCGATGAGCGCGTCGGCGTGGTGCATGAGCAGCACGCGGTCCTTGAAGGTGCCGGGCTCGCCCTCGTCGGCGTTGCAGACGACGTAGCGGTCGGGGCCGGGCGCCGCCGCGCAGGCGGTCCACTTCTGGCCGGTGCCAAAGCCCGCGCCGCCGCGGCCGCGCAGCTCCGAGCGCCGCACCACCGCCAGCGTCTCCGCGGCACCCCGCGCCAGGGCGGCGTCGATGGCGGCGCCGGGCGGGATGGGCGTGGACAGCAGCCGATCGGCCCGCTCCAGGTGCGTGTCGACGGTGAACAGGTTCTCGGGCCACTGGTCGACGGGCGAGCCGCCCCGGATCAGGGAGCAGATGGCGCCGATGCGCGCGGGGGTCAGGCGGGCGATGGGGCGGCCGTTGACCAGCATCGCCGGCCCCTGGTCGCACATGCCGGTGCAGGAGGTGAGCTTCACGCTCAGGCGGCCGTCGCGGCTGACCTCGCCCAGCTCCAGGTGGAAGGCGTCCAGCAGGCGCTGGCGCAGCTCGACGCTGCCCTGCAGCTCGTCGGTGATGTTGTCGCTGAAGTGGACCCGGTAGCGGCCCCGGGGCTCGGTCTCGAAGAAGGAGTAGAAGCCGGCCACTCCCTCCACGGCGCTGCGGGGCAGGTCCAGCGCCGCCGCGATCTCGGTGATCACGGAGGGGGAGATGTAGCCTTCCAACTCCATCATTCCGCGGAGGATCTGCACGAGCCGCGTCGGGTCGTAGGCGTTGCCAGCCAGAACTTCGGAGAGTCCGCGCTTCATGGGCGGCTCCTTGCCTGGGTCGGGGGGCGGGGTGGGCCGGAAGGGGGGGACGGTTCGGCCCGGGACGCCGGCGGGGTTCGCCTGCCGTCGTCGCCCCCGCGATCTATCGAGGCCCTCCGGGCGGCTCCATCGAAAGGGCCACGGTGCGGCGATCCGCCTCGCCGGCCGGCGGGCCACCTCGGCGGGGGGTCCGCCGCCCCCCACGGCCGCTCCCCGGCAGTCGCCGCAGCCTGTGGCAGAGTGGGCCCATGCGCACCGTCTTCGAAGAGCTCGCCCGCCGCCTCCGCCGCACCGACCTGCTGCTGCTCCGCGCCGTGCGGCGCCAGCGCGCCCGCCCCGCCATGCGGGCCAAGGGCCAGTTCTGGGGCAGCGTCATCACCGACGACGAGGTCGACGCCCTGCTGCGCGCCCACGGCGAGATCGACTGGCCCGAGGGCCCGGACGCCCTGGCCGACGCGGTCACCGCCAGCGCCGCGCTGCGGGACGAGCCCGGCGGGCGGGTGCACCGCCTGCGCCAGGCCTTCGAGCTGGACGGCGACGACATGGACCTGCTGCTGCTGGCCGTCGCCCCCGAGATCAGCAACGGCTACGCGCGCATCTTCGCCTACCTCAACGACAACCTGAACCAGGCCTACCTGACCGTCGACCTGGCGACCCGGGTGCTGCGCACCCACCGCACCGAGCGGCTGGCCTTGCAGGCCCGGCTGATGAGCAACGCGCCGCTGGTGAAGAACCGGCTGCTGCTGCTGTTCCCCAACGAGGGGGCCGAGACCCTGGCCAGCCGCCGCGCCCACCCCAGCGGGCGCCTGCTGCGCTGGCTGTTGGAGGAGGAGGAGCTGCCCTCGGGCCTGGGCTTCTCGCCCATGGACACCAGCCGCGAGCCCTTCATCCCGCTGCCGACCCGCCAGCGCATCGAGGAGATCCGCCACGCCTTCGACCGGCCCGTCACCATCGCCGTCATCGGCAGCACGGTCGGCAGCCGCGAGGGGGCGGCCATGGCCATCGCCCGCGCCGCCGGGCGGCCCCTGGTGCGCATCGACCTGGAGCGCGCCCAGCAGTACGTCGAGCAGCCCTGGGACCTGCTGCGCGAGCTGCGCCTGTCCCGCGCCCTGCCCTACGTCATCAACGTCGCCCAGAGCCAGGAGGACCCCCAGGCCCGCGCCGGCATCACCCGCCTGGGCAGCGCGCTGGCCACCCTGCAGTACCCGGTCTTGATGGGCGGCACCGACCGCCGCGCCATCGGCGGCCTGCTCGGCAGCGAGCGTCCCAGCCTGACGGTCTTCGTCGGGCGTACCACCCTGGACGAGCGCATCGCGGCCTGGAGCGACGCCTTCACCCAGCGCGGCTGGGACCCCGCGCAGTCCGCCGAGATCAGCGAGCGCTTCTACAGCGTGGGCGGCACGACCATCGCCCAGGTGCTGGAGCGGGCCGAGGCCGAGTGCGGCGGCAACGAGCCCCACGTCGAGGCCATCTGGGACGCGGCGCGCGAGTGCAGCCGGCCGGAGTTCCGGGGCCTGGCCCAGCACGTCATCCCCAAGTACCGCTTCGAAGACCTGGTCGTGCCCGACAAGATCATGGGCCAGCTCCAGATGCTGAAGAGCTACCTGTCCGAGCAGGAGAACGTCTTCCACCGCTGGGGAGCCATCAAGGTCCGCCCCCGCGGCTTCGGCATCAAGGCCCTGTTCAGCGGCGGCCCCGGCACCGGCAAGACCATGGCGGCGGAGTGCATCGCCGGGGCGCTGGGCCTGGACATGTTCCGGGTCGACACCAGCAGCGTCATCAGCCGGTGGGTCGGCGAGACCGAGAAGAACCTGCGCGAGATCTTCGACGCCGCCGAGGGGGGCACGGCCGTCATCCTGTTCGACGAGGCCGACAGCCTGTTCGGCAGCCGCGGCGAGGTCAAGCAGGCCCAGGACCGCTTCGCCAACCAGGAGGTCGCCTTCCTGCTCCAGCGCCTGGAGGTCTTCGAGGGCTGCGCGATCCTGACCACCAACCTCCAGGAGAACATCGACGAGGCCTTCCTGCGCCGCTTCGGCGCCGTCATCGAGTTCCCCATGCCCAACGTCGAGGCCCGCCGCGTGCTGTGGCACAAGTCGATCCCCGCCGGGGCGCCCAGGCACCCCGACCTGGACCTGGACCTGATCTCGCGGCAGTTCATCCTGGCCGGCGGAAACATCGTCAGCAGCGCGATCAACGCCTGCATCCTGGCCAGCGCCGCCCGCGAGCCCGTCGGCATGAAGCACGTCGTCGAGGCCGTCGCCCGCGAGATGATCAAGATGGGCAAGCAGGTCAGCCGCGTGCACTTCGGCGAGTTCTACGACTACGTGCAGGACCTGTAGGGAGCCACCTCCGCCCGGCGGGGCGGGGCGCGATAGGCGCCCGCCATGTGGTGGCTCCTGCTCGCCTGCGCGCCCCAGGGTCCGGGCACCCTGCTCTTGGCCCCCGACCCGGACCGGTCGGGGCTGGCGGGCGCGCAGGGTCCCCACGGCGCGGCCTGGGTGAGGGCCAGCACGGCCGCGCGGGTAGAGGAGCGCCTGCGGCTCGAGGTGGTCTTCCCCGCGGACGCGCAGGGCTGGCTGGCAGAGGAGGGACCCTTCCCCGCCGTGGCCCTGGTCCAGGGGGGGCTGGTGGACGTGGAGCAGTACCGCTGGCTGTCCGCCTGGCTGGCCAGCCGCGGCTACCTGGTGGTGGCGGCGCTGCACGACCACCGGCTGGCCCTGCTCGCCGCGGACGACAGCGCCATCGCCCTGTCCGCGGTCGAGCGCTGGAGCGCGCGAGAGGGCCTGCTCTCGGGAGCCGCCGACCCCGACGCGCCCGCCGCCATCCTGGGCCACAGCCTGGGTGGGGCGACGGCCGCGGTGGAGTGGGTCCAGGACGAGCGCTTCCTGGCGATGGGGCTGCTGGCCAGCTTCCCCGCGGACTTCACGCCGGTCGAGGAGGTGGATCGGCCGGCCCTGTCCCTCTACGGCAGCACGGACGAGGTGGTCGATCCCTCGCTGGTGGTGGACGGCTTCGCGCGCCTGGCAGGGCCGGCCCTGCTGGGCGAGGTGCAGGGGCTGAACCACCACGGCTGGTTCGACGATCCCCGCGCCCGCGACGTCGAGCGGGACGGCCCGCTGGAGGGCGACCTGGACACGCTGCGCGGGCAGGCGATGGCGGTGGTCGACACCTTCCTGGACGCCTGGCTGCGCGAGGATCCGCAGGCGTTGCTGGCCTTCGAGCAGGGGGACTTCGAGGGAGTCGAGGAGCGGCGATGACGGGGCTCTTGCTGGCCGCCACGCTGGCGCTCGGGGTCGCGCGGGCCGATCCGCTGGCCCTGCGGCACGCCGGGGTGGAGGGCGCCGCGGCGGGGGTGCTGGGCCTGCCGCTGACCTCGGTCGGCGCCTGGCGGGGGGACTGGGGGTTGGCCCTCTCCAGCCGCGACCTGGCGATGGCCAGCCTGGAGGGCGCCCGCCGCTGGCGCGGGGACCAGGGCCGCAACGAGCTGCAGCTCTCCGCCGGCCTGGGCGCCCTGTGGCTGGAGCCTGGCATGTCCGGGCACCTGGGCCTGAGCCTGCTGCGGCACGCCGAGGGCCGCCGCGTGGGCTGGACCGGCAGCCTGAGCCTGCCCGCCAGCCTGCGCCTGCTGGGCGCCGCCGCCCCCGGGCCGGTCGAGGCGCGATTGCCCCTGCTGCTGGGCAACCAGCTCGGGGTCCGGGCCGGAGACCTCTGGCTGGGCCCGGTCCTGGAGCTGGGCCTGGTGGTCTCGCCCGGCCGACCGCTGGCGACGGCGGGGCAGCTCGGCTTCGTGGTGGCGGGCCCGGCCCGCGCGCGGAGCAGCGGGTGAGGGACCGACACGTCTCCATCCTCTCCGGCCTGCTGGGCCTGACGGGGCTGCCCCTGGCGCTCTTCCTCGTGCTGTCGCCCCTGGCCGCCCTGCGCGTGGCGCTGCTGGGAGTGCCCCCCGGCGAGGGCGACGACGCCTGGATCCTGGCGATCGTCCTGCCCCTGACCTTCGGGCTGGGCCTGGTCGGCGCGCTGCAGGTGGCGACCGCGGTGGGGCTGTGGCGGCAGCGGCGCTGGGCGTGGGTGGCCGGGCTGTGCTGCAGCGGACTGTGGATCATGGGCGGCCTGCTGCCGCTGGGCGCCTACGGACTGTTCACCCTGCTGCGGGCATCGGTCCGCGAGCGGGTCTCGTGAGCCTGGCGCTCACCCTGCGCCTGCGGACCCTGTGGGCGCTGGTCGTCGCCGCGCTGTACGCCGCGGTCGGGCTGGGCGGGCTGGCCTTCGCGGTCCACGCCCTGGGCGACCCGCGGCTGGGCCCCGGCGCGGCGACCTTCGGCGGCCTGCCCCCGCTCCTGGTGGCCGGGGTGATGGTGCCCCTGCACCTGGCCCTGCCCTGGCTGCCGGCCCGGCCCCGCACCTGGACGTTGACCCTGGTGCTGTTGCTGCTGTCGGCCGTGGGCTCCTGCCCCCCCCTGGCGATCCCGGTGCTGGTCGGCTGGCTGGGGAGCCCGGCGCGCGCGCTCCACGGGCGGTGAGCCCTCGGGCACGTCAGCGCTGCGGGGCCCGCTCCAGCCGCCACAGGGTCCCCTGGCCGGCGACCGCCTCGCCGGGGCGACCGAGCAGGTCCGCCAGGGCGCGGCCCTCGCCGCTGTCGGCGGGCGCGTCCAGCACCAGCCACAGCCGCCGGTGGGCCGCCGCGGCCTCCGTGACCTGGGGCCGCACGTGGTCTTCGACGTAGAGCACGCGCCCCTGGTGCAGGCGGGGCTGGCCGTGGCGGTGGTCGCCCCAGTCGAAGGCGTAGGGCACGACCGCGGGCAGGCGGCGCCAGGGCCGGACCCGCCACAGGGCGGGCTGCACCGTGCGCTTGTCGTCGTCGTCGACCCGCCGCGGCAGCAGCAGGTAGACGGCGTCTCCGCTGCAGGCGGGCGAGGGTGGACCGTCGCAGGCCCAGGGGGTGACCGCCTCGGCGAGGGCGAGGTCGAGGGCGTGCGGGGCCTGGAGCTGTCGGGCGAGGGAGGCGAGCGCGCGCGCCTGGCCGAGCAGGGCCACGCCCCCGTGCAGGAGGATCGTACACCCGACCAGGGCGGAGGCGAGGCGCGCGAGCCGCCCCTCCCCCCCCTGCCCGGCCAGCAGGGCCCAGGGCAGGCCGATCAGCACCAGGTAGGGGAACTGGTGCGGCGCAGCCACGCCGAGCGCGACCAGCAGGCCGAGCGCCAGGGGCAGCCCCAGGCCGGGCAGCAGGAGCCAGGGGGACCGCCGGGCGCCCAGCAGGGCCGCGGGCAGGGCGAGCAGCCACAGCAGGCCGAAGCGGTCGGACAGGTCCCCCGCGACCAGGGCGGCCTTGAACGGGGGCTGAACGGTGCCGGTGCCCACGGCGTCCAGGGCCCCCGGCAGCAGGGGAAGGGCCAGGGCGCCCATCGTGGCCAGGGTACGGACGGACCATCGCCAGGGCAGCGTGAGCGCCACCAGCCCCGCGCCCAGGCCGGCCAGGGCGTGGGTCCAGCCCGCCAGGGCGCCGGCCAGGGCCAGCGGCCACCAGCGTCCGGTCGCGGCGGCCGGCCGCAGGACCAGCACCAGGGCGAACAGCGCGGCCGCCAGGGGGTAGTCGTTGACCTCGGCGGCGTAGGCCAGCGCGACGGGGCTGGTCGCGACCAGCAGGCCGGCCGCCAGGCCATGGCGCGCGACCAGGGCGGCGGCGGCGGCGCTGCAGAGGGCGCTGGCGCTCAGCCACAGCAGGGGGATCGGGGCCCACTGTTCACTCCATGCGTGCAGCAGCGGCCACAGCGGAGGGTGCAGGCCCGTGAACGGTGGGAGCTGCCCCGCCCGCAGGGCCTGGACGGTCTCCCAGGGGTAGGCGGCGTACAGCCAGGCGGTCGCCCCCCAGCGCGCGGGGATCCGCGGCAGGCGCAGGGCCAGGGCCAGGGCCAGGACCAGCCAGGGCGCCCACCGCGGGCTGCCGGGCGGCGCGGACATCAGCCGCCCAGGACCAGGACCTCGATGATGATCACGGCGATGCCGGTCAGGGCACCGCCGGCGATCACACCCGCGGCGGTCGGCTCCAGGTTGTCGACCAGCACGCGCTTGAGCAGGCCCGGCCTGTGCTCGAGCTGGCGGCCGGCCAGCCAGAAGATGAACGAGCCGACGAACATCGCCCAGCAGGTGGAGAAGGTGATCACGAAGGCCAGGCCGATGCCGACCGCGGACAGCCAGAACTTGCCCTTGGTGGCCACCTTGATGCCCTCCAGCACGATGCCGGCCACGCCGCCGACCGCGGCGGCGACCTGGGCCGAGGGCTTGAGGTTGCCGATGCCGGTGGTCAGCACCTCGGCCACGGCGCGCCAGACCACGGCGCCGGGGAAGGGCTGCTCGGGGGTGAGCAGGCCGTCGGGGTTGCCCCGCAGGAAGGCCAGGTAGAAGACGGGCACGGCCACGGTGGCGCCGGCCAGGATGCCCAGCACGTGGCCGATGGCCTGGTGGCGGGGCTTGCCGCCCAGCATGTAGCCGGGCTTGATGTCCATCAGCAGGTTCGCGGCGTTGCTGGAGACCTCGCCGGTGATGCCGGCGGTCATCAGGTTGGTGGTGACGTTGCCGGGGGCCAGCACGCCGTAGGTGAGCTGGGTGAGCTTGCCCAGCGCCCCCGTCGGCGTGATCGAGGTGAGCCCCGTGCTGTTCACGGCGATCAGCGTGAAGACGAAGACCAGCGGGATGGCCAGGATCCCCATCCAGATCTCGACGCCGAAGAACACGTGGGCCAGGGTGACGACGACGGCGCCCACGATGGGGATGCCGATCCCGAAGACCTTGATGGGCAGCTCGATGTGGGCCAGCACGTCCTGGCCGCCCCGGCCCTTGCCAAGCATCCCCTTGAAGGAGGACAGCAGGACCTGCGGCTTGCTGAAGAAGGCGAAGAGCGAGGAGGTGGTCATCATCGCGACGCCGCCCCACAGGGACCACATCGTGATGTCCTTGAAGGCGTAGGTCATCTGGCCGTCGACCAGCTTGCCCACGATGTCGCCGCGCTGCATCATCCACGGAGCCAGCACCAGGTAGTTGAGCACGGCGCCCACCATGATCGACACACCGGTGTGGATGCCCATCAGGCCGCCAGCGGCGATCATCACCAGGTCGGTGTCCGGGCGGACGGTCAGCTCCTTGAGCGGCGTGCCCATGATCTTGGGGGTCACGTAGGTGTAGATCCAGGTGTCGAGGTACTCGGGGATCTGCAGGAAGCCGATCTTGAGCTTGTGCGTGATCGCCTCACTCTTGAGCAGCGTGACCAGGCCCGAGAACGCGGCGGTGCCGGCCAGCAGCTTGGCCTTGAACACACCCTCGCTGGCATCTCCGGTGTGCAGTGCCTCCATCACGACACCGGCGGCGCGCCCCTCGGGGAAGGGAAGCTGCTCGTCGTTGATGAAGCGCTTCTTGAGCGGGAAGGCGAAGAGCACACCCAGCATGCTCAGCGACACCATCCAGGCGATGGCCACGCCCATCGGGATGACGGTGTGGGTCACCATCATGTAGGCCGCCAGGCTGCTGACGAGCGGCGCCGTCATGTAGCCGGCGGCGGTGGCGATGGACTGCATCGCGTTGTTCTCGAGGACGGTGAACTCCTTGGCCAGGCCCATGCCGGAGAGCACCTTGAACAGGGCGAAGGCCAGGATGACCGAGGTGATGCCCACGCCCAGGGTCCAGCCGGTCTTCACGCCCACGTAGAGGTTGGTCAGCGAGAGCACCCCGCCCAGCAGCATGCCGGTCAGCGCCGACCGCAGCGTGAGCTGGGGCATGTCGCCCCGGAAGACGTTCTCCAGCCACCAGCGGTCCTTCTGCTCCAGCGTCCAGTCGCGCACCTGCTCGTCGGTGAGCTGTTGCAGGCCGTGCTTCTCACCGGCAGCGAGGTCACCGGCGCCAGGGCCGCCGGCAGCGGGGTCACCGGCGCCAGGGCCGCCGGCAGCGAGGTCACCGGCGCCAGGGTCGCCGGTGGGGGGGGTGGGGTGGCTCATGGGGGCGCTCCGGGAGGAGCGGCGCGTCTAACCGCCTCGCCGGCCGCTCAGCGGGGCGTGCCCTGGGCGATCCAGGCCAGCACGAGCGCCGTCTGCTCGTCGGTCAGCGGCGGCAGGCCCAGCGGCATGCCCGGTCGCTCGGGGCGGACGACCTCGGCCGGGGCGAAGCCAGGGTGGACCACGTCGCGCGCGGCCTCCTGTCGGCGGCGCAGGAGCGCGTCGGGGATCCGGTCGGCCACCGCGACGACCCCCTCCCAGGTCTGCAGCTCGATGCCGGTGGGTTGCCAGCCGAATCCCCCGGCGTTGCCCGGCCCGCGCCGCCCGCCGTTCTGGGCCGGGTCCATGTGGCAGTGCACGCAGATCTTCCCGAAGACCTCGGCCTCGACCTCGGCCCAGGCGACCGGGCGGTCCACCGGGGCCGGCAAGGCGGCGCCGGCGGGCTGCGCGGGCGCGGAGACATCCGCCAGCAGCACGAAGTCGCGCAGGGCCGTCACCTCGTCGGGGGGCAGGCCGAGCGATGGCATGGTGGCCTGGGGCGAGACGGCGCCCGGGTCGGCGATCCAGGCCCAGGTGGTGTCCGGGTCCATGCGCTGGCGAGTGGTGGCCAGGTCGGGGGCCAGGGGCACGGGCGCCAGGGCGGGGCGGGGGCCCATGCTGTGGCAGGTGACGCAGCCGCGCGCGGTGAACAGGCGCTCCCCCTCGGACAGGCGCGCAGGGTCGGGAGCCGGCGAGGCGGCGACCGGCACGCGGGCCTGGGCGAAGGCGGCGACCAGGGCGGCGCGCTGCGCGTCCGAGAGGGAGAAGCGCGGCATGCCCTCGGGCATCGCCGGGCGCAGGTCGTGCGGATCCTGCAGGTAGCCGTCGATCCAGGCCGGTTCGAGGCGGGCCATCGCGGCGGAGAGCGAGGGCACGGCCAGGTAGCTGTGGGTGTTGCGCTCGTAGCGCTCCCACAGGGGGAAGACGGCCAGGGCCTTCTCCCGCGCGGCCGGGCTGGCGGCGACGGTCCGGATCCAGGCGTGGCAGTCGGCGCAGGAGTCCTGGCGCGCGGCGCGGGGCTGCCCCGGGACCTCGTGGCACAGGGCGCAGCCGCCGGCGGCCCACGCCTCGTCCACCGCGGCCAGCGGCGCGGGCACGTCGGGCTGCGGCGCGGGCACGTCAGGCTGCGCCCACGCCGCCTCGAGGAGGGCCAGCAGGGCGCCCAGGCCGCGCATCAGGCCTCCGGCTGCGCCGAGGCGGGCGGGGCGGCCGTCGGAGGCGCGGGGGCGGCCTGCGGGACGGCGGGCTCGGCCTGCGGCGCCACCGGGGACGGGAGGACCGGCTCGACCTCGGCGACCACCTGGGTCAGCGCCGCGTCCAGGCCGGCGGCGTCGATCTCGGCGAAGACCTGCTCCAGCGTCGGCGGCGCCTCGGCCACGCGCTCGGCCTCGACCTCGTGGGGGATGTACATGGCGCAGGCGGCCGCGGTGCCGGGAGCGGCGAGGGCGGCGAGGGCGGCGAGGGCGGCGAGGGCGGGGGAGCGGATCACGGGACCTCCAGGCGGGGGGGAGTCTTCCCCGCGAGCGACCGGACAACGGCGACCCAGGCCGGTTCCTTACAGCGCGGGACCTGACGACCTGCTGACGGGCGCCGGCCCCCCCGGCCCGTGCTACGGGCCGCGGCGGAGCGCACGTGACGACGCCACCTCCCCTCACCCTCGGCCAGGTGCTCAAGAAGAGCCAGGACTGGCTGCGCCAGCGCGGCGTGGACAGCCCGCGCCTGGACGCCGAGCTGCTGGCCGCCCACGCGCTGGGCATCACCGAGCGGGTGCGGCTGTACCTGGAGCTGGAGCGGCCGCTCACGGCCGACGAGGCGACGGCGATCCGCGCCCTGGTGCAGCGGCGCGGCGCGCGCGAGCCCGTGGCGTGGATCACGGGCCGCCGCGGCTTCCACGAGCTGGACCTGGCGGTGCACAAGGACGTGCTGGTCCCGCGGCCGGACACCGAGACCCTGGTCGAGGCGCTGCTGGCGCGGATCCCCGTCGACGCCGAGCTGCTGGTGGCGGACCTGGGCTGCGGCACCGGGGCCATCGGCCTGGCCCTGGCCGTCGCGCGGCCGGGCATCAAGGTCTACGCCGTCGATCTCTCCGAGGCGGCGCTCGAGAACACGCGCGCCAACGTCGCGGCCCTGGGCCTGGGCGCGCGCGTGGCGGTGCTCCGCGGCGACCTGCTGGACGCCGTGCCCACCCACCGCGCCGTCGACCTGGTCGTGAGCAACCCGCCCTACATCCCGACGGCCGCGCTGGCGACCCTGCAGCCCGAGGTGCGCACGCACGAGCCCCGGCTGGCCCTGGACGGCGGCGCCGACGGGCTGGACGTCTACCGGCGCCTGCTGCCGGCGGCCGCGAGGCGGGCGCGCCTGGGCGTGGCCGTCGAGATCGGGCACGACCAGGGCCCGGCGGTGGCGGCGCTCGCCCGGCAGGCGGGCCTGCAGGAGGTGCGGGTGCTGCGGGACCTTGGCCACCGGGACCGGGTCGTCCTGGGCACCGTCCCCGGGGCCCGCTGGCCGACGGAGCCGCCTCCGCCGCCCGAGGGCGAGGCGCGGGTCGAGCCCCTGCCGGTGGCCGGCGGCGAGCCCCCTCCTGCCGCCCTGGACCCGGACCCCGAGGCGGAGGCGCTGCCGGTGTGGGACGCGGATCGCTAGCCGTCCCTCGGCGGCCTCAGACGGTGCCCCACTTGCCCAGGCCGACCTCGGGGATCTTCTTGAGCAGGGTGCTCTTGATGATCTCTCCCAGCACGGTGGCACCCCCGAGCATCTCCATCAGCTCCTCGCGGCCCTCGGTCTTCGACAGCTTGCGGCGGATCAGGTCGGGGCGGAGGTAGAACTTCATGTAGGCCTTGGTGCGGTAGGCCCGCAGCTGCTCGGCGGTGAAGGTCTCCGTCTCGAGCTGCGGGATGAAACCGCCCCCGTCGATGGTGTAGCGCTTCCAGAAGTCGCCCTCGACGTAGCCGCGCTCCTGGGCGATCCGGTACAGATCGGTGGCCGGCAGCGCGGTGGCGACGCTGAAGCTGGCCCAGTCCAGCCCCAGCCCGCTGGCGAAGGAGATCATGTCCTCCACGTCGTCGGGCGTGGCGTCGTAGTAGCCGACCATGAAGTAGCCGCGGGTGTCGACCCCCTCCTCCCGGCAGATCCGGAAGGCCTGTTCGGTCTGTTCCCGGGTGATCTGCTTGTTCATGATCTTGAGCACCCGGTCGGTGCCGGCCTCGACCCCCATGTGGATGCTGCGCAGGCCGGCCTTCTTCAGCGCCCGCACGACGTCGCGATCCACGGTGTCGACGCGCGCGCGGATGTTGAACTTGACCTTCAGGCCGCGGCGCTGCACCTCCTCGGAGAACTTGAGCATGCGGCGCTTGCCGATGGTGAAGGTCTCGTCGAAGAAGACGATCTCCCGCACGCCGTACTTGCGCTCGAGGAACTCCATCTCGTCGACCACCAGCCCGACGTCCCGGAAGCGGAGCTTCTCGCTGTAGACCTGGCTGCAGTAGCCACAGTGCCAGGGGCAGCCGCGGGTGGTGACCATCGTGGCGAAGGGCTTGAGCAGCGTGAGACAGTGGTAGTCGCTGACCGGCAGCAGGTCCCAGGCCGGCATGGGGTAGCGGTCGATGTCCTTGGGCAGCGGGCGGGCCGGGTTCTGCACCACCTCGCCGTCGGAGCGGCGCACCACGGTGCCGGGCACGTCGTCCCAGTCCGAGCCGGACTCCAGGCGCTCGCACAGATCGAGGAAGGTCTCCTCGCCGTCGCCGACGACGGCCAGGTCGAAGCAGTCCCAGGACATCGACTCCTTGGGGTAGATGCTCATGTGGGGGCCGCCGACCACGACGCGGGCGCGCGGCGCCGCCTGCCGCACCATCTGGGCGATCTCGATGACGGCGGGCCAGCCGAGCGTCTTGCTCGTGAGCGCCACGATGTCGGGGCGGAAGTCGCGCACCCGGTCCGCGGCGTCGGCCGGCATCAGGTTCTCGACGTGCAGGTCGATGAGGCCGACCGGGAAGCCGTGCTGGCGGACCCAGGCCGCCAGGCCCGCCAGGGCCAGGCTGGGGAAGATCCCGAGCTTCTCCGCCGCCTTCTTGGACAGCGGCTGCTGGTCGGCGGCCTCGTGGTACTTGATGAAGAGGACGCGGGTGCGCTTGGGCCCGGGAAGGGACATCCTGGCTCCGTCGAGGGGGATCGTCCGACCGGGGGGCCGCACGCCCCCCGCTCGTCGGACCCTACCTCAGGGGTGCGCCGCGTCGAGAGCCTCAGCGGCGGCGCAGCACGGTGGGCGGCCCGCCCAGCAGGGCCCGGTCGGCCGCGC
>JAKLKF010000079.1 GCA_023150805.1 Myxococcota bacterium
CTCGACCAGGGCCTGCAGATCGGCCAGCAGCTCGGCGACCTGGACGCCGTCGACGCCGCCCTGGGGAGGCGGCCCGGCGGGTCCCGCGGGTCCTGGCTGGCCGGGGGCGGACATCGCTGCGCCCTATCTCGAGCCCGAAGCGGGGGCCCCCCGCCCGTCTCCCAGGAGCCGCCACCCCCGCGCGCGCAGGCGACCCACCAGGGCCAGCACCGGCAGGCCGATCACGTTGGTCCAGTCGCCGTCCACGGCCTCGACCAGCCAGGCCCCCCGGCGCTCGACCATGTAGCCGCCGGCGCAGCCCGCCGCCTCGCCCCAGCCGATGTAGGCGTCCAGCTCGTCGTCGGAGAGGTCGGCGCGCAGGTGCACCGTGCTGGTGACCAGCAGCTCCTCGTCTCCCCCCAGGTCGGCCGGCGCAGCCAGGGCCACCGCCGTCGACAGCCGGTGGGCGCGACCGCGGAGCTGCCGCAGGCGGGCGCGCCAGGCCTGCGGGTCGGCGGGCTTGCCGATGGCCTCCGCGCCGTGGCCCTGCTCCGCCAGGGTGCGCCCCTCCCCCGGCAGCCACAGCACCTGGTCGGCGCCGATGACCAGGGCCGCGGGCCAGCGCGCGGCCACCTCGGCGGCCTTGGCCCGGGCCCGCGCGCGCGCCGTGGCCAGCGGGTCCGCGCCGCGGATGGCCTCCTCGTCGACGTCGGGCGCCACCGCCCGACAGGGCAGCCCGGCCTCCTCCAGGAGCTGCGCCCGCCACCGGCTGCTGCTGGCCAGCACCACCTCCGGCCGCGCCGCGCCATCGCCTTGCGTCATCTCTCGCCTCCAGCGGGGCCCCGGCTTGGTCGGGCCCGGCCCGGGATGCTACCGTCCCCGGCGACTGTGCGGTCGGGCGAGATCCCGACCATCGACCGCCTGGTGGACGGCAGGCCGCCGCCGACCGCGCGGCGCCGCAAAGGAGCACGATGAAGACCCGAGCTGTCGGCATCGACCTGGGCACGACCTTCTCGGCGATCGCCCACGTCAACAAGCACGGCGTGCCCGAGATCCTGCCCAACGCCGAGGGGGACCGCATCACCCCGTCGGTGATCCTCTTCGACGGCGACGACGTGATCGTCGGCAACTACGCCAAGCAGGCGGCGGTCGCCTTCCCGCACCAGGTGGTGGAGTTCGTCAAGCGCCACATGGGCGAGGACGACTTCAGCTTCGAGTACCGCGGCGAGCAGTACTCGCCGGAGAAGCTGTCCAGCTACATCCTGGCCCGGCTCAAGCACGACGCCGAGCACCGCCTGGGGCACCGGATCGACCAGGCCGTGATCACCGTGCCGGCCTACTTCGGCGACAAGCAGCGGCGGGCGACGATCCGCGCCGGCGAGCTGGCCGGGCTCAAGGTGCTCAAGCTGGTCAACGAGCCGACCGCGGCGGCCTTCGCCTACGGCCTGGCCCACCAGGGCCAGAAGATGCGCTGCCTGGTCTTCGACCTGGGCGGCGGCACCTTCGACGTGACGATCGTCGACATCGTCGGCAACGACATCACGGTGCTGGCCAGCACGGGCGACCACCAGCTCGGCGGCAAGGACTGGGACGACGCGCTGATGCGCTACGTCGCCGAGCAGTTCCAGAAGAAGCACGGCGTCGACCCGCTGGACGACCTGGTCGCCTACCACGACCTGCGCGCCAAGTGCGTGAGCGCCAAGCTCTCGCTGTCCCGGCGGCCCAAGGTCAACATCTTCTACGACTTCCAGGGCCGGATCCTGCGCCAGGAGGTCGGCCGCGAGACCTTCGAGGACCTGTCGATCGGCCTGATGGGGCGCTGCGAGGCGCTGACCCTGGACGTGCTGGAGGACGCGAAGGTCCGGCCGCAGGAGATCGACACGGTCCTGCTGGCCGGCGGCTCGACCCGCATGCCCATGGTCCGCGAGCTGATCCGCCGGATCTTCGACCGCGAGCCGGCCACCGACATCAACCCCGACGAGTGCGTGGCGCTGGGCGCGGCGCTGACGGCCGCCCTGGAGAGCGCGCGGCTGACCGGCGAGGCCCCGCCCGTCGACATCCGCACCCACGACGTCACCAGCCACAGCCTGGGCATGGTCGTCTACCGGGACGGCAAGCTGCACAACAGCCCGATCATCTCCCGCAACAGCCGGATCCCCTGCGAGCGGACGCGCGACGACTACGTCACGACCCACGACGGGCAGAGCACGATGGACCTGTGGCTGGTCCAGGGCGAGAACC
Source organism: Myxococcota bacterium (assembly GCA_023150805.1). Classification (GTDB taxonomy): domain Bacteria; phylum Myxococcota_A; class UBA796; order UBA796; family UBA2385; genus UBA2385. The sequence goes on from JAKLKF010000079.1 coordinate 2,221, forward strand.
CCGACCCGCTGAACTGCAACGTGCTCGGCCACTTCGAGTTCTACGGCATCCCGCCCCGGCCCGCCGGCCGCACCCAGCTCGCCGTCACCTACCGGTACAACGCCAACGGCATCGTCGAGGTCGAGGCGATGGACCTCAACACGGGCCAGACCCTGGCGCACCGGCTGGCCCAGGGCGGGGTGACGCTGGAGGACCTCGCGCGCAACCGCGTGCCGATGCACATCGCCCTGGTGATGGACTGCTCGGGCTCGATGTACGGCACGAACATCCGGGACGCGCGCGCCGCGGCGATGGCCTTCATCGACCGGACGCTGGACCCCTCCCGGCACATCGCGGTCGTGGCCTTCCCCGGCGGGGTGCTGGCGCCGCCCTCCCAGGATCGGGGCGCGCTGGGCAAGGCGATCCAGGGGCTGACCCCCATCGGGTCGACCCCGATGGCCAAGGGGCTGTCGCAGGCGCGCGAAGTGCTCAAGAGCACCGCGGGCGTCCAGCGCGTGGTGGTCATCCTCACCGACGGCCACCCCGACGACCCCGACGCCACCATGGCCGAGAGCCAGCGGATCCGCCGGACCGGCGGGCGGGTCGTGACCATCGGCGTCGGCCGCCAGGTCCAGCAGGACTTCCTGATGGGGCTGTGCTCCCGCCCCTCCGACTACCACCACTGCAACCAGAGCGTGGAGCTGGAGGGTACCTTCATCAACCTGGCGACCGAGCTGGCTCACGAGCGGTAGGAGACTCCCGTGGCAGACGATCGAAGCGCGCAGCAGGAGTTCTCGCTGGACGCCCTCGGCGAGGAGGTGGGCAGCATCCGCGAGTTCGTGGAGCAGCAGTCCCGCCGCGACGAGGTGCAGCAGAAGGCCTTCGACGCCCTCTACACCGAGCTCAAGCAGTACAAGGAGGACTTCATCTACCAGCAGGAGAAGCCCCTGCTGCTCGACCTGCTCTTGTTCTACGACAGCCTGAACTGGTTCCAGCAGAGCCTGGTCAAGCAGGAGATGAGCGCCGAGGTCATCGCCGACAGCTTCCAGTACCTGATCGACGAGTTCCTGGAGCTGCTCTACCGGCGTGACGTGGTGCCGATGGAGGGGCGAGAGCGCTTCGATCGCGAGACGCAGAAGGCGATCAAGGTGGTCTACGACGCGGACCCCGCCGCGGACTACGCCGTGCGACAGGTGCTCAAGCGCGGCTTCTCCCGCGGCAGCCGGATCCTGCGGCCCGAGGAGGTGGTGATCAGCCGCTTCGACGCCGGGCGCACGGCCGGCGATGACCCGGACAACACCTGATCCTCCACGGCCGGTGGGCATGAACATGAGCGGGGCGACGGCATGAGCGACGACCTGGTCCTGGGCATCGACCTGGGCACCACGTTCTCTGCCATGGCGGTGGTCGACCGCTTCGGCAAGCCGGTCATCGTGCCCAACGCCGACGGGCACCCCACCACGCCCTCGGTGGTCCACTTCTACCACCGCGACGCCTGCGTGGTCGGCGAGGAGGCGGTCAAGATGGTCGTGGTGGACCCCACCAACGTGGTGCGGTTCATCAAGCGCTCGATGGGCGAGCCCGACTTCAGCCTGGAGTTCTTCGGCCGCAGCTACACGCCCCAGGAGCTGTCGGCGATCATCCTGCGCAAGCTCAAGGAGGACGCCGAGGAGGCGCTGGGCCACGAGGTCAAGGACGCCGTCATCACCGTGCCGGCCTACTTCAACAGCGCGCAGCGGGGCGCGACCGCCGAGGCGGGCGCCCTGGCCGGGCTGAACGTGCTGTCGATCATCAACGAGCCCACGACGGCCGCCATCGCCTACGGCATCGAGCGCCTGGGGCAGGACCGCCGCCTGCTCGTCTTCGACCTGGGGGGCGGCACCTTCGACGTCACCCTGATGGAGATCCGCGGCGTGTCCTTCCGGACCATCGCCAGCGACGGCAACGCCGAGCTGGGCGGCAAGGACTGGGACGACCGCCTGGTCAACTTCGTGGCCGAGCAGTTCATCGACAAGTTCGGGGTCGATCCCCGCGACGACCCGCACCGCTACCAGGAGCTCTACGAGCGCTGCCTGCACGCCAAGCTGTCGCTATCGACCCGTCCCCGCGCCGTGATCCCGGTGACCTACAAGGGCAACCGCCTGGTGGTCAGCGTGACCCGCGAGGAGTTCGAGGCGATGTCCCGGGACCTGGTCGACCAGTGCGCCGACACCTGCCAGCTCGTGCTGGAGCGGGCGCGCCTGGGCTGGGGGGACCTCGACGAGATCCTGCTGGTGGGCGGCTCGACCCGGATGCCGATGATCCAGGAGCGGATCGTCGCGATCTCCGGGCGACAGCCCAGCGACGGCGTGAACCCCGACGAGTGCGTGGCGCTGGGCGCAGCGCTGGCCGGCGTGCTCCGCCATCGGCCCAAGCACCCCGCCCTGCTCGCGCACCGCCAGGCGCTCAGCGGCAAGGCCAAGGGGCGGCAGCCCTCCCCTGAGCCCGCTCCCTCCGCGACGCCGGCGCCGGCCGCGGCGCCCCCCTCCCCCCCTCCGCCGCCTCCCCCGCCGCTGCGCTCCGCCCCCCTGCGCGCGCCCACCCCCGTGGCCCCCGCCGCCGCCGACGAGGGGCTGCCGGTGGTCTCGGTGACCGACATCACCAGCCACGCGCTGGGGATCGTGGTCCTCGATCGCGAGCTGCGCGAGCGCGTGGTCTCGCTCCTGCCGGCGGGCACCGCCGTGCCCTGCCAGGAGCAGGGGCGCTTCGCCTACGCCTACGACGACATGACGGCCGTGCGGGTCGAGGTCACCGAGGGCGAGGGCTCGACCCGCGACGAGGTGAAGGTCATCGGCGAGGTGATCCTCGACAACCTGCCGCCCCGCCCCCGCGGCACCGTCATCGAGGTGACCTACCGCTACGGGGTCAACCAGATCCTCGAGGTCGACGTGCGCGACGTCGAGACGGGCGCCACGCGGCGCGCGCGCATGGACCTGCGCGGCGGCCTGAGCGGCGACACCCTGGACCGCGCGCGGGCCAACGTCGCCCGCGCCCAGGTGAGCTGAGGCGCGGTGCCCACGCGGCGATTGCCCATGGTCCCCCGAGGCGGTAAGGCCCCCGCTGCCCGCAGGTTCTCCCACTCCCGCGCCGGGCGGACATGAACGAGCGCGACTTCGACGAGATCAGCCGCTTCCTCACCATGGTGGGGAAGGCCACCCTGTTCGAGTACCTCGAGCTGGGCACCGACGCGTCCGAGGGCGAGGTCGACCAGGCGATCAAGGCCCGCCGCGCCTGGGCCCAGGGCCAGCAGGCCAACCCCAAGTACCGGGGCGAGGCGCTGTGGATCATCAAGAACGTGCGCGCCATGCGCGACGCGCTGGTGGACCACAAGGACCAGTACCTCGAGCGGGTGCAGTCGCGGGACCAGGAGAAGAACCTCGAGGTCCTGACCCTGTTCATCCGCGGGACCCTGGCCAGCGGCTCGCTGACACCGGCCGGAGAGGCGGCGATCCTGGCCCAGGGTCGCAAGCTCGGCCTGCCCGACCTGATCGTGCAGCAGCGGATCCGCGCGCTGGCGGCCGAGCACGGCGTGGCGGCGGGCGCCGCCCCCTCCGCCGCCGAGGCGCTGCCCGACCACTACGCGGTCCTGGGCCTCTCGCCGGCCGCCACGGACGAGGAGATCGAGCTGGCCTACCGCGCCCGCTACCGGTGGGCGCGCTCGCTCGCCGACACGCGCCGCTCGCGCGAGGAGTACGCCCGCCTGGACGCGGCCCTCCGCGACCTCAAGGACCCGGCGCGGCGCGCTGCCTACGACCAGGTCCGGGGCGGGCGGCCCGCGGCCCCGAGGCCCGCGACGCCCCCGGACGAGGGGGTGGGCTACCTGCCCCCGCCGGCGGACGATCCCCTCACCCACCCCAGCACCGGCCTGGAGCCCTCGAACTACAGCGCCAGCCTGGGGTCCGGGGGGCCCCGCCTGGCCCCGGCCCGCCAGGACCGCGCCGAGCTGACCGAGCCGCCCGGCACCCCGCCACCGGTGCGCCCGGACCGCGCCGACGGGGCACCGCTGTTCGGGCTCAGCGCCCCTCCGGGCACGCCCCTTCCGGTGGCCCCCGAGCCGGTGCGCCCTTCCGCCGTCCCACCCGAGGTCCGGATGCGCACCGCGCCCCCCGGGACTCGCGCGGTGCCTCCCCCGGCCACTCCGCGGCGAGAGCCGGTCCCCCGGGTCGAGGCCGAGCCGGCTCGGCCGGGATCTGCGCCCGGCGGCGAGCACGTGCCGCGGCCCGACCAGGTCACGGGCAAGACGCTGAGCCTCGCCCCGGCGCGCGAGAGCACGCGGCTGGAGCTGGCCTCGCCGGCGACGGTCAGCCTGCGCGTGGGTCGGAGCGGAGAGCAGGCGCGGATCCTGCTCCGCCAGGTCGGCGAGGGCGCCGTCACCGGCCGGGTCCTGGCCGACCGGGACTGGGTGACGGTCGATCCCGCGCGGCTCGATCCGGGCAGGACGCAGCACACGATCACGGCCCGCGTCCACGCGGAGCGGATGCCACGGCAGCGCGGCAGCAGCGTGGTCACCATCGTGCCCTCGCACGGGCCCCGCCTGTCGGTGACCATCGAGGCCGAGCGGCGGCGCGGGCCCAGCCCGGCCGTCCTCGGAGGCGCGCTGCTGGCGCTGCTCCTGCTGGGGCTCCTGGGCGTGATGGGCTGGAGCCGCCTGCACGGCGCCACCCGGGAGCCCGAAGCGCTCGCCCGCGCGCTGGTGGTGCGGCCCGACCCCCCGACGGCGATGGTCTTCGTCGACGACAAGCTGATCGGGCCGGGCGAGCAGCGGCTGGAGGGCTCGGCCCTGGGGCAGGGGCCGGTGCGCGTGAAGGTCACCCTGGGAGGCTTCGACGACTTCGAGCAGGGGGTGATGCTGGTGCCCGGCGAGCCGCAGGTGGTCGACGCCCGCCTGGAGCTGCGCGAGCCCCTGGCCTTCCGCCCGAGCGCCACCCTGCAGGGGGTCGCCCTCCCCCGCGCGCAGGTCACCGACCAGCTCGCCGGGGTGCAGGGGATGGTCGACCGCTGCTTCGTGGACCAGGCCGGGGCGCCGGACGCGCTGCGCCTGCGCGCCTACGTGGGCTTCAGCGGGCAGGTCGAGGGCGTGAGCCCCCAGCCCGAGGAGGGCCAGGATCCCGCCTTCCTGCTGTGCGTCCAGCGGGCCCTGCGCGCGATGTCCTTCGTGCTGGGGGAGCCCGCCGACTACTACTACTTCGACCTGGCGCTGCAGCGACCGGCGGGGCGCACCCCGTGAGCCGCTCGGTCGAGGATCGCATCGAGGCCCTGCTCGACGACGCCGAGGACTGCATCGACGCGGGCAACCTGGAAGGCGCGCTGGAGTTCTGCGAGCTGGCCCTGCGCCTGCAGCCCGACCACCCGGGCACCTGGTTCGTGAAGGGCGACGTGCTCCGCACCGCCGGCGCGCTGGAGGCGGCGGCGCAGGCCTTCCGCAAGGCCGCGCTGGGGCGACCGGATCACGCGGCCTGCTGGTCCTCGCTCGCGCTCACCGCCTTCGAGCTGCTGCGCTTCGACGAGGCGGCGGGCGCCGCCGCCCGCGCGATCCGCGCCGATCCCCACGACGCGGATGCCTGGTGGGTCCGCTCGCTGGTGCGGCAGTGGCGCGGGGACCTGGAGGGCGCCCGCCGCGCGGAGCTGCACGCCCACTGGCTCGACCCCCTGGCCCACCCGCTCCCCCCGGTGTTGACCGACGAGGAGGTCGAGGAGCTGATCTCCGACGCGCTGCGCTTCATGCCCGACGAGGTGCGCGAGTACCTGGCGGACGTGGCGATCATCCTGGAGGAGGTGCCCTCGGCCGAGGCCTGCTCCTGGTACGACCCGCCCGCCTCGCCGCTGGAGCTGCTGGGCTACTTCAGCGGCGCGTCGCTGCGGGACCGCAGCACCCACGACCCCTGGAGCCAGCTCCCGGGGACGATCGTGCTCTTCCGCGCCAACCTGGCCCGGCGTGCCGCCGACCGGGAGGAGCTGATCGACCAGCTCCGGATCACCCTCTTCCACGAGGTGGGCCACTTCCTGGGGCTGGACGAGGACGACCTCGAGGACCGCGGGCTGGACTGAGCGGCCCGCGCGGTCCCCCAAAGCGAGACGCCCGAACCTGGGGGTCCGGGCGTTCGGAAGTGGTGGAGAGAAGGGGACTCGAACCCCCGACCTCTGGAGTGCGATTCCAGCGCTCTCCCAACTGAGCTATCTCCCCAGCACGCACCGCGTTTAGCCGCTCGTCCTCGCGCAGTCAAGGAAGAGCCGCGGGCGCGTCCGGGGCAGGGGTCGGGTCGACCCGGAAGAGGATCCAGCCATAGCCGTCCTCCCGCGCGGTCTCGGTGAGGGTGACCGGGCCGCTCGTCCAGACCCCTCCGGCGGCCAGGAAGGGGGCCACGATCGGCGCCTGCGTCCAGTCCTCGACGAACCACAGGACCCAGGCGATCCGCTCGTCGGCCAGCCAGCGCGCGAAGGCCTGGGGGTCTCCCCCGGTGGGCACGTCGAACCACGAGTGCAGGCGCCGCTCGTGCGGGTTGCGGTCGATCCAGACCGCCGGGATGCCGTCGACCAGCAGCGGTCGGTCGGCGGGCACCTGGGCCTCGAACCAGCGCCCCAGCTCGAGCTGGGGCTTGTACCAGGCCACGGAACGGTCGACCTGGCGGCGCGTCTCGACCAGGTTCGCCCCCAGGCCCTGCACCAGCAGCACCGCGCCCACCACCACCGCGACCGGCCGCGGCAAGGTGCGCAGGACCCGGACCATGCCCGCGACGCCCAGGGCCACCCAGGACGGCACGATGGGACAGAGCCACTTCCAGTACAGGTTGTGGTCCGGGCTGTGCTGCCCCACCAGCCCGATGCCCAGCCACACCCCGGTCAGCAGCAGCGTGAGCAGGGCCCAGGAGCGGTGCAGTCCGTGGCGGCGCCAGGGCGTGGTGGCCAGGGTCAGCAGCAGCCCCAGCCAGGTGCCCCACCCCACCCGCCAGGGCATCAGCCAGGCACCGAGGCGGAGGGAGACCCCGACCCCGTTGCGCAGCCAGTCCAGGCGGCTCACGGCCTCCTCTCCCAGGCCGGTCTCGACGTTGACGGCGACGGAGTGCCCCCAGAACATGGCCGTGCCGTGGTCGACCCGGGTGTAGGTCGCCCAGGCGACCACCGCGATCCCCAGCGGGAGCAGGGCCGCCAGCAGGCGCGGCGCCCGCGGGCCGCGCCCGAGCGCGTGCACGGCCAGCACCGGCGCGACGGCCAGGGCGCCGTCCATGCGGACCAGGAAGGCCAGCGCGCCGAAGACGCCGGCCAGGGCCAGCCGCTCGCGCGACAGGGCGGCGAGCAACGCGAGCAGCCAGGCGGCGTAGACCGGCTCGCGCAGGGAGGAGGAGCTGTACAGGGCCAGCTCGGGCTGCACCACCAGGATCAGCCCGGCGAGCAGCGCGACGGTGGGGCCCCACAGGCGCGCCGCGAGGGCGACGGCCAGGCCGACCGCGACCAGCCCGCCCGTCAGGGTCACCAGGCGCGCGGCCACCACCGGGTCGCCCACCACGGCCAGGGCCAGCGCGCCGAGCGCGTAGTACCCAGGCATGTGGTTCATGTCGAAGTGCCGGAAGCCGCCCTCCAGCACGCCCCGGATCATGGCCAGGTTGCCGTAGTCGCTCTCCTCCCAGCCGAAGAAGCGCCGCTGGAGGAACAGGCGCCAGGGCAGGGCCAGCGCCAGCACGCCCGCCACCAGCAACCCCGTCCGCGCCCGCTGCGTGCTCACCCTCGCCGCTCCATCTCGGCCCGCCGCGCGTGCGCTCGGGACCGCTCCGTTATGCTCGCCACATGCCCACCGACGCCGCCATCGCTCCCGCGACCGCACCCGAGCGTACCGTGCAGAGCGGCTTCGCGCGCGCCGAGGACGGCGTCGAGCTGCACTGGACCGCCACCGGCCAGGGCCCGCTGATGCTGTGCTGCAACGGCGTGGGCGTGGGCACCTTCTTCTGGCGCTACCTCGAGCGCCACTTCTCCCGCACCCACACGGTGGTCTTGTGGGACTACCGCGGCCACGGCCGCAGCAGCCGCCAGCTCGACCCGCTGCGGGCCGACATGTCGGTGCAGCGCCACGCGCAGGACCTGGGCTTCGTGCTCGACGCCGCCCGCCGCGCCGGCGCGCCCGCCGGACCGGCCGTGGTGGTGGGGCACAGCATGGGCTGCCAGGTGTCCCTGGAGTTTCGCCGCCAACGGCCCGACGACGTCGCCGCCCTCGTCCTGGCCCTGGGAACGGCCGGGCGCGCGCTCGACACCTTCTTCGACTGGTCCCGATCTCCCCTGCTGTTCCAGGCGGCCCACCGCCTCATCTTCGCGGCCGGCGAGCCAGCCAACCGGGCGCTGCGCCCCCTGCTGCTCTCTCCCCTCGCCTTCCAGGTGGCGCTGAAGGCCGAGCTGGTCGACCCCTACTACACCTCCCGGCGCGACCTCACGCCATACATGGCCCACCTGGCGACGCTGGACTTCCGCCTGTTCATCGAGAACGTCTGCCGCTTGAACGACCACGACTGCTGGCCGCTGTTGCCGGAGGTCGACCGGCCGGTCCTGGTGATCGCGGCGGAGAACGACAAGTTCACGCCCATGTGGTGCAGCCGCAAGATGGTGGCCCAGGCCCCCGGCGCCGAGCTGCTCATCCTGGCCGGGGCCAGCCACGCCGCGCTCATCGAGCAGCCGGAGACCATCAACCACCGGATCGAGCGCTTCCTGCGAGAGCGGCTGGACCAGGCGACCTGACCACCCGGCTCCGTCAAGCCCCGCGATACCGGCGCTCTGCCTCGGCCCGGAACCGGTCGAGCAGGGCGGGGAGGTCCCGACCCTCGATCGAGCGCATCACGTAGGTGGGCACCCAGGCCCCGGTCTGCAGCTCGATCTCGTAGATCGCCCGGGTCCGGGTGCCGTCGCCCAGCGGCGCCAGGGACCAGGACCCGTCGTTGGCGCGGAAGGCGCCTTCGACCAGGGACCAGCGCAAGCCCAGGGAGCCGTCGTCCCCGGCGGGATCCTGCTCCAGCCGCAGGGTGTACTGCAGGGGGCGGATCAGGTCGAGGTGGAAGCGCACCTCCCAGGCCGGGCGGGGCTGGCCGGGCCCCGCCCGCTCGTGCCGGACCACCTCCACCTGCCGGAGCCAGGGCAGGAAGGCCGGGTAGGCGCCGAAGTCGCAGATCACGTCCAGCACCACGGCCGGAGGCGCGTCGATCTCGACCTGCTGGCGCGCGCGGCTCACCGGCGGCGCCGCCTGCGACGGCGTCGGTTGCCCGCCTTGTCCGGGCGGCTGGTCGCTTCGCCCGTCGAAGCCTCGCCCAGCCATTCCCCCCAGCGCACCTGCACCGCGCGGGACAGCCCCTTCCAGCGGCGCAGCTCGGGGTCCTGGCGGGCCAGGTCGAAGGCCTCGGCGCGGGCCCGCAGCAGCAGCGCCCGGTCCTCGGGCGGATCGGCCCACGCGAACTGTGGCGCCTCTACCGCCCGGTCGCCCAGCAGCTCCTCCACGCCGCGGAACTGCAGATCCAGCTCGGCCAGGTGGAAGCCGTCGTGCTCCTGCGCCGCGAGCTCCACCACCTTCCGGCCGGCGGCCGAAGGCTGGTCGCCCAGGACGAAGGCGCAGGTGCCGTAGCGCAGGTGGCCCCGGAGCCGGTACAGCCGCACCAGGCTGTGCTTGTCGGCGTGCTCCACCACCATGACCGTGGCGTTGTCGACCGCCGGCGCGTCCTCGATGAAGGTGGTGCTCACCAGGAGGTCGACCCGGCGATGCGCGAAGTCGTCGAAGACGCGGAAGCGCTCCTCGCGCGACATGGCCGAGGCGTAGACCGCCACCCGCGCCTCGGGCAGGATCTCCTTGCGCATGGCTTCGGCGAAGCGGCGGGCGTCCTCGGGGCCCAGCAGGTCCCGCCCGCCCGCGACCGGGAAGACCACCATCGCCTGGTGCCCGGCCTGCACCTGCTGCCGCACCAGCTCGTAGACCTGGGAGCGGTCGCCGCCCTCGAAGACCCGCGCCGCGGCCAGGTGCGAGGCCCGCCGCGGGACGACGGACATGTCGAACTCGCCGAAGACGCTGAGCGAGAGGCTGGCCGGGATCGGCGCCGTCGTCATGACGAGCAGGTCGGGCCGCGGCGTGCGGGCGGCGAGCGCCTGGGGCGACACCGTGCCGTAGCGATCCCGCTCCTCGACGATGACCAGTCCCAGGCGCTTCCACTCGACCTTCTCGTCGATGAGCGCCTGGGTCCCGAAGACGACGTGCGCCTCGCCCCGGCGGATGGCGTCGGCCTGGGCGTGGGCCACCGAGGTGCCCGCCAGCACCGGCGAGATGCCGACCGAGCGCAGGAGCGGCTCGGCGAAGAGGAAGCGGCGCTCGGCGGACAGGCCGTCGGGGCAGACGACCGCCACCTGGGCGCGGTTCTCGGCCACGATCACCGCCGCGAGCAGCGCCACCAGGCCCTTGCCCGCGCCCACGTCCCCCTGGAGCAGGCGGTTCATCGGGCGCGGCTGGATCAGGTCGCGCCGGATCTCCGAGAGGGCCTGCTCCTGGCCGTCGTCGAGCACGATGCCGTGCTGCAGCTCGAGCTGGCCGAGGTAGCCGTGCAGGGCCTTGTGGGCGGTGCCCCGCGTGCCGCGACTGGCCGCCGCGCGCATCGCGACGCCGAGCTGCAGCAGGAACAGCTCCTCGAAGGCCAGGCGGGTGCGCCCCCGGCGCGTCGTGTTGGCCGGGAAGTGCGCGTCGCGCAGGGCCTCGTCCAGGCCCAGCAGGCGGTGGTGCTCGAGCACGGGCGGCGGCAGCGTGTCCTTGACCTGCCCCAGCACCAGCGGGAGCAGGCGGGCGATCGCGTCCCGCAGGTCGCTGTCGTCGATCCCCTCCAGGCCGTAGGTGGCGAGCCACCCGCTGCCGCGGCCGTCCAGGCCGACCACCTCGGCCTCGAACAGGCTGGCCACGCCGCCCTCGTCGTCGGGGGCCGCGTCCCAGCTCGGCTCGCCCACCAGGGCCACCTCGGTGCCCGGGTTCCAGCCCTCGAAGCCGCGCGGCGGCGCGCCGACCCAGCGGGCCACCACCCGGACTCCGTCGCGCAGGTCGAGCACCACTTCGCGGCGCACCAGCCCCGGCGACAGGCGACTGCAGCGGCGAATCACCTGGCCCCGCACCACCACCCGGCCGTCGCCGACGCTCTCCCCTTCCTCCACAGCGGCCCGGAGGTGGGGACGTCGCTCGAAGCCCTCGGGCGGCAGCAGGAGCAGGTCGGCGACCGTGCTCAGCCCCTGCGCGTCCAGCCGGGCCACCAGGGTGGGGTCCAGGCCCGGGACCTCGGCCAGGGGCAGCTCACCGCGCTCGGGGTGCAGGAAGGGCAGGCGGCCCGCGCCACCCTCCCGATCCTCGCGCTGCGCGTCGTCCCGGGCATCGTCGCGCGCGAGGGCCTCCCGGGCCGGCGCGGGGCGCGACGGGCGCGCGGCGGGCGCGGCGGCACCGGCGCGAAGCTGGGCCAGCAGCGCCTCGAGATCGTCCTCGGGGGGCGGCGCGGCCCCCGCCGCCTCGGCGAGGGCCTCGTCAGCCGTGACGCCCTCCTCGGCAGCGTCGCCCGCGACCCCGTCGCCCGCGACCCCGTCGCCCGCGACCCCATCCCCCGCGCCCCCCGCCGCCGGCCCCTCGGCCGGCTTCGGGCGCGGCTCGGGCACCGGGCGTCCCGGCCCACCGCCGCGACCCTGCCCGGCGATCACGAGCCGCGCGCGGGCCGGCAGCGGCAGGAGAGGGGCGCCGACCTGGGCGACGGGCTGGACCTGCTCCAGCGCCTGGACCACCCGGGCCAGCAGGACGGCGCGATCGTCGGCCTGCGCCTGGTCCAGGTCCGCCAGCAGGGCGCGCGCCTGCCGCAGCGCGGCGGGGATCTCGTCCGGGCCGTCGACCAGGGCGAGGGCCTCGTCGAGGAGGCGTGCACAGTTCGCGCCCAGGTAGGGCGCCCGGAGTTCCCGCTCCGGAGACAGGCGCACCCACTCCAGCGTCCGCCGGACCGCCGCAAGGCGACCCCAGGCCGTGGGGGCGTCACCGAAGGGACCGGTCCCGGTGAGCACGGGTGACCTACTTGTAGTGGACGTTGGTGATGACGAAGGTGCGGCGACCGCGCGGCGTCTCGGCCATCACCTCGTCGTCGACGTTGCGTCCGATGAGCGCGCGCCCGATCGGGCTGTTGAAGGAGATCTTGCCCTGGCCCACGTCCGCCTCGTCCACGCCGACGATGCGGTAGGTCACGACCTCGTCGCTGTCCTGGTCCTCGAGCACGACGGTGGTCCCGAAGACGACCCGCGGGGAGGGCTGCATCTCGCTGACCCGGATGACCTCGGCCCGGGCGAGCTTGCCCTTGAGCTCGCCGATGCGCCCCTCGCACAGGGCCTGCCGGTGCTTGGCGTCCTCGTACTCGGAGTTCTCCGAGATGTCGCCGTGCGCGCGCGCCTCCTCGATGTCCTTGACGATCTTGGGGCGCAGCACCTCCAGGTGGTGCTTGAGCTCGGCCTGGAGAGCTGCGTGACCCTCGGGGGTCATGGGCACGCGGTCCATCCTGTGTCCTCACGATGATGCAGGTTCGAGGGTTGCCCGCTCGGCGGACCGAGGCGGGGCTGGGGTCCGGCCCCGACCCGTCCACGGGTCGCTCGCGGCGGTCGCGAGCCCGACCCGAGGGGGTCGGCACCCGATCGGTCCCGCCGGTCCGGGCAGGCTGGGAGACGCCGGGGCTTCGCGTCCTCCCCCGATAACCTACCACCCGATGCCGGCGACCATCAGCCTTCGACCACCGGGCAGCCGTCGACCAGCGTCAGGTGCACGCGGCCGCGCAGCGAGCGACCCCGCAGCGGCTCGTTGTCCGAGCGCGACCAGCGCGGCGGCCCCACCGTCCAGGTGGCGTCGGGGTCGACGACGACGAGATCGGCGACGTCGCCCTCGGCCAGGCGCGCGAGACGCCCGAGCACCGCGGCCGGGGCGACGGAGAGCGCCGAGACGACCGCCGGCAGGTCCCCGTCCAGGGCGGTGAGCGCGGCGGAGAAGGCGGTCTCCAGCCCGGTCGCGCCGGGAGTGGCGCGCTCGTACTCGAGCTCCTTGTCGACGCGGGTCCAGGGCTGGTGATCCGAGCACAGGCCAATCACGCCGTCCCGCACGGCGGCGAGCAGCGCCAGCCGGTCGGCCTCGGGCCGCAGCGGCGGCAGCAGCCGGCCCGCCGGATCGTAGCCGTGGTCCCGGACCCAGGCGTCGGTCAGCAGCAGGCTGCGCGCCGGGGCGCTGCCCGTCACCGGCAGCCCCTCGTCCTGGGCCTGGCGGAGCAGGGCGACCGACCGGGCCGTCGTCAGGTGGCTGCAGTGCACCCTGCTGCCCGTCAGGCGCACCAGGGCCAGGATCAGCTCCAGGCCCACCTCCTCCGAAGCGGCGGGGATGCCGCGCAGCCCGATCTCCAGGCTGACCTTGCCCTCGTGCATGCAGCCGCGGGTCTCCAGCGACGGGAGGGCCGGCCGCAGCAGCACCGGGGCGCCAAAGGGGCGGGCGTACTCCAGCGCGTTGCGCAGGACGGCGGCGTCGCCCATCGCCAGGCCCCCGTCGGAGAGGGCCACGCAGCCCTCCTCCAGCATGGTGCCCATCTCGGCCAGCTCCTGGCCCTTCAGGCCGAGGCTGACCGCGCCGGCCCGCAGGACCCTCGCGCCGGGCAGGCCCCGCGTCGCCTGGACCGCCCCGGCGGCGACCGCGCCGCTGTCGATCACCGGCTCGGTCGCCGGCGAGGCGAGCACGGTGGTGAAGCCCCCGGCCGCAGCGCCCTGGCTCCCGGTGCGCAGGTCCTCGCGCCAGGTCGCCCCCGGATCGGCCAGGTCCGCCACCAGGTCGACGAAGCCGGGCAGCACGGCCCGGCCGGCGCAGTCGATCACGCGCGCGTCGCCGGCCTCCAGGTGAGCGCCCCGCTCCACCACCCGCCCGTCGACGATCCGCAGGTCGAGCACCTGGTCGGTCCCCGAGGCCGGGCACAGCACCCGGCCCCCACGAAGCACCAGCCCCGCATCAGGCAGCGGCATCGTCGGCTCCCGCGGGCAGCGGCTCGCCACCCAGCAACAGGTAGAGCAGGGCCATGCGGACCGCGACGCCGTTGGTCACCTGCTCGAGGATCACCGAGCGGTCGCCGTCCGCCACCTCCGGGCTCAGCTCCACCCCCCGGTTGATGGGCCCGGGGTGCATCACGAGCACCTCGGGGCGGGCGCGCCGCAGCTTGTCCAGGTCGAGGCCGTAGAAGCGCGAGTACTCCCGCGCGCTGGCCATCATGCCGGGGGCCAGCCGCTCGCGCTGGATGCGCAGCATCATCACGACGTCGGCGTCCCCCAGCACGTCGTCCACGCGGTGGCGGACCTCGACGCCCAGGTGGGCCATGTCCTGGCGGCACATGGTGCCCGGGCCGGCGACGACCACCCGCGCGCCCATCCGGGTCAAGCCGTAGATGTTCGAGCGCGCGACGCGCGAGTGGTACACGTCGCCGACGATCGCGACGGTGCGTCCGGCCAGCTCGCCCAGGTGGTCGCGCATCGTCAGCATGTCGAGCAGCGCCTGGCTGGGGTGCTCGTTGATGCCGTCCCCGGCGTTGAGCACCGTCCAGGGGAAGGCCTGGGCCAGCATGTGCGGGGCGCCGGCGTGCGCGTGCCGGATGATGATCGCGTCGGGCTTCATCGCGTCGAGGTTGCGCGCCGTGTCCATCAGCGTCTCGCCCTTCTTGGTCGAGCTGCTGCTGGCCGAGAAGCCCAGCGTGTCGGCCGACAGCCGCTTGGCCGCCAGGTCGAAGGACAGCCGCGTGCGCGTGCTGTCCTCGAAGAAGGCGGTCACCACCGTGCGGCCCCGCAGGGTCGGCACCTTCTTGATGCGCCGCTCGCTCACCGAGCGGAAGCGCGCGGCCGTGTCCAGGATCTCGACGATCTCCTCGGCGGAGACGTCGCGCAGACCGAGCATGTCCTTGCGGCGCACTAGCGACCTCCCTCGGCGCGGTGCACGCGCACCCCGTCCTGCTCCGAGCCGTCCTCGACCAGGTGCACCACCACCCGGTCGCGCTTGCCGGTGCCGATCTCCCGGCCGACGTAGTCGGCCGCGATGGGCAGCTCCCGGTGCCCGCGGTCGACCAGGACGGCCAGCTGCACCCGCGCGGGCCGCCCGTAGTCCATGATCTCGTCCAGCGCGGCGCGCACGGTGCGCCCGGTGAAGAGCACGTCGTCCACCAGGACCACGGTCCGCCCGCTGATCTCGAAGGGGATGGCCGTCTCGCCCAGGGTCGGCCGCTCCAGCCCGGTGTACAGGTCGTCGCGGTACAGCGTGATGTCCAGCGTGCCGACGCGCGGGCGCCGGCCCTCGGCGTGCGCGATGGCGTCGGCGAGGCGCTGGGCCAGGTGGCCACCGCCGGTGACGATGCCGACCAGCACGTAGCCGTCGGGATCACCCAGGCGCTCGCTGATCTCGCTGGCCAGCCGGGTGACGGACCGGTGCAGGTCCTGCGCGCTCATGGACAGCCACGCCTCGGCGCCCGGTCGATGCATGCCCGCTCCCTGGACCGCCAGCCGCCCGCCGCCGGTCGCGGCTGTCTATGCCAGGGCGCCGGGCCCTACCAGCCCCGGCCGCCGCGGGAGCCGGTCAATCCGACAGCACCCGGGCCTTGCCGTCGACCAGCGCCACGTGGACCCGCAGCGGGACGGCCTTGTAGTAGTCGGTCCCCGGGTAGTAGGCGTACTGGGTCCAGGCGCAGTCGACCTCGTAGGCGGCGGACTTGTCGATGAACCGGCAGTGCTTCTCGCCGAGGTCCTTGGAGACCCCCTTGCGGTCCAGCTCCTGGATCAGGCGTGCCCGCGCCTGGTCCTGGTTCTCGTGGCTTGCCCAGTCCAGCACGACTGTGCCGCCGATCTCCTTCATCGCCAGGTAGTCGAACCAGACCGGGGCGAAGGTGAAGCCCAGGTAGGCCGCCGCCGCCAGGACCAGGACGCCCAGCACGGCGACCCCACCGATGGCCGAGTCGCCACGGCGGGAGGTGGAGGGCGGACGACGCAGGGGCATGAGGACCTCCGAGGAGCGCGCGGGCAGCCTACCAGAGCCGGACGCGGCGGTCGCCGGCTCAGGGGCAGGCGGGGGGACCGGGGAGCGCCCACAGCAGGACCCCGTCGATCTCCTCCCGGGAGAGCGCGCCCCAGTGCCGCGAGTCGCGGCTGCGAACGCGGTCGTCGCCCGCGACGAACCAGTGGTCGGCCGGGACCTGCACCACGCCGGCCGCGCCGGCACCCGGCAGGGTCCACCAGCGCCGGTCCGAGGCCCCTTCCTCGACCCAGGCGCCCTCCTCCGCGGGGCACTGCCGCGCCACCGGTCCCTGGAGGGTCCGCCCGGTGGCCAGGGGTCGGCCGTCGACCAGCAGGCGCCCGTCCACCTCCTCGACCCGGCTGCCGGGGCCGGCCACCACGCGCTTGACGAAGCGCTCCTCCTCGCCGGCGAGGTGCACCACCACGACGTCGCCGACGCGAACGGGGCCCGGCCGGCGCAGCAGCAGGGCCTGCCCCTCGACCAGCCCCGGCAGCATCGCCCCCCCCGCCACCACCCGCAGGTCGAAGAGCAGCAGGCGCCCCAGGACGACCAGGCCCGCCAGCACCATCACCCCGCCGCCGAGCCTGCGACCCCGCCGCCCGGCGCCCGGCCCCGCCGGCGCCTCAGTCATCGACCGAGAGCACCGCCAGGAAGGCCTGCTGGGGGATCTCGACCGCGCCCACCGACTTCATCCGCTTCTTGCCTTCCTTCTGGCGCTCGAGCAGCTTGCGCTTGCGGCTGATGTCACCGCCGTAACACTTGGCCGTGACGTCCTTTCGCAGCGCCTTGACCGTGGTGCGGGCGATGACCTTGGTGCCGACCGCCGCCTGGATGGCGACGTCGAACATCTGCCGCGGGATGAAGTCCTTGAGCTTGCGGGCGACCACCTGGCCCTTGTTGAAGCTGGCCGAGCGGTGCACGATCACCGAGAGCGCGTCGACGGGGTCCTTGTTGACCAGGATGTCGAGCTTGACCAGGTCGCTCTGCTCCCAGCGCACGACCTCGTAGTCCATGCTGGCGTAGCCGCGCGAGCAGCTCTTGAGCTTGTCGAAGAAGTCGAAGACGACCTCGGCGTAGGGGATCTCGTAGGTGAGCTGCACCCGGCCGGGGCCGGTGTAGTCGAAGGCGACCTGGGTGCCGCGCCGCTCCTCGCACAGCTTGAGCACCGGGCCGACGTAGGACTCCGGCAGGTGGAGGGTCACCTTGGCGATCGGCTCCTCGATGCTCTCGATCTCGGCCTGCGGCGGCAGCTTGCTGGGCGAGTGGATGTCGAGCTTCTCGCCCTTGCGGGTGGTCACCTTGTAGACGACCGAGGGCGAGGTGTTGATCAGGTCGAGGTCGTACTCCCGCTCCAGCCGCTCCTGCACGATCTCCATGTGCAGCAGGCCCAGGTAGCCACAGCGGAAGCCGAAGCCGAGCGCGTCGGACACCTCGGGCTCGTAGGTGAAGGCCGCGTCGTTGAGGTTCAGCTTCTCCAGCGCGGCGCGCAGGTTGTCGTAGTCGGCGTTGTCGACCGGGAAGATGCCGCTGAAGACCATCGGCTTGGTCTCGCGGAAGCCCGGCAAGGGCGAGCTCGCCTTGCGGTCCTTGTGGGTGACGGTGTCGCCGACCCGCGCGTCGGTGAGCTGCTTGATGCCGGCGATGAGGAAGCCCACGTCCCCGGCCTTCATCTCCTCGCGGTCGACGAGGTCGGGCGCGAAGACGCCCAGCCGCGTGACGTCGTAGGTCGCGCCCGTCGCCATGAGCTGGACCCGCTCGCCCTTGCGCACGGTCCCGGCGAAGACGCGCACGAGCACGATGACGCCGACGTAGCTGTCGAACCAGGAGTCGATGATCAGCGCCTGCAGCGGCGCCGAGGGGTCGCCCTTGGGAGGCGGGATGTGGCGGACGATCGCCTGCAGGACCTGGTCGATGCCCAGGCCCGTCTTGGCCGAGCACTGCACGGCGTGCTGGATGTCCAGGCCGATGCCCTCCTCGAGCTGGTGGAGGACCGCCTCGGGGTCGGCGCCCGGCAGGTCGATCTTGTTGACCACCGGCAGGATCTCGACGCCCTGCTCCAGGGCCAGGTACACGTTGGACAGGGTCTGGGCCTCGACCCCCTGCGCCGCGTCGACCACCAGCAGCACGCCCTCGCAGGCGGCCAGGCTGCGGCTCACCTCGTAGGTGAAGTCGACGTGTCCGGGGGTGTCGATCAGGTTCAGGCACCACTGCACGCCGTCGGGATCGGTGTAGCGAAGCTCCACCGTCTGGGCCTTGATCGTGATGCCGCGCTCCCGCTCCAGGTCCATGCGGTCCAGGTACTGGTCGCGCTTGTCCCGCTCCCCCAGCAGGCCCGTGTGCTCCATGAGCCGGTCGGCCAGGGTCGACTTGCCGTGGTCGATGTGGGCGATGATGGCGAAGTTGCGGATGCGCTCGACGGGCCCGGGCATCGGGGGTCTCCAGGGAGGGGTGCCCGCAGGCCGGGCGAAGGGGCGGGCGGGGCCTAGGGGCGGCCGATGCCCTGGTACTCGAAGCCCTGCTCGCGCAGCCGCTGCGGGTCGTAGATGTTGCGGCCGTCGAAGATCCGCAGCCCGCGCATGCGGCCCTTCAGCTCGGCCAGGTCGGGGTGGCGGAACTCGTTCCACTCGGTGACCAGCACCAGGGCGTCGGCGTCCTGGGCC
This sequence comes from Myxococcota bacterium, assembly GCA_023150805.1. Classification (GTDB taxonomy): domain Bacteria; phylum Myxococcota_A; class UBA796; order UBA796; family UBA2385; genus UBA2385. Next base: position 20,938 of record JAKLKF010000079.1, read on the forward strand.
GCCTCCATCGCCGAGGTGGCGAAGGTGATCCGGTCACCCAGGATGCGCTGCGCCACGGTCATCGCCTCGGGGTCGTAGGCGGAGACCTGGGCGCCGGCGGCCAGCAGGGCGTCGATGATCACCAGCGAGGGGGCCTCGCGCATGTCGTCGGTCTCGGGCTTGAAGGCCAGGCCCCACAGGGCGACCTTCTTGCCGCGCAGGTCGGGCCCCAGCCGGGCCAGGACCTTGTCCGCCAGCACGACCTTCTGCTCGAAGTTCACGTCCTCGACGGCGTTGGCGATCTTCAGGTCGAGGTCGTAGGCCTTGGCCGTCTGCACCAGGGCGCGCACGTCCTTGGGGAAGCAGGAGCCGCCGTAGCCGGCGCCCGCGAAGAGGAAGCGCGGGCCGATGCGGGTGTCGCTGCCCGTGCCCTTGCGGACCATCTCGATGTCGGCGCCGACCCGCTCGCAGAGGCGGGACAGCTCGTTCATGAAGGAGATCTTGGTCGCGAGCATGGCGTTGCTGGCGTACTTCGCCAGCTCGGCGCTGCGGTTGTCCATGAACAGGATCGGCCGTCCGGTGCGGACCAGGGGGTCGTACAGCTCGTTCATGACGTCGCGCGCCCAGGCGGTGCGGCAGCCGATCACGATGCGGTCGGGGTGGGTGAAGTCCTCGACCGCCGCGCCTTCCTTCAGGAACTCGGGGTTGCTGACGACGTCGAACTCGTAGCGCGCACTGCGGCCGATGATCTCCCGGACCCGGTCGGCGGTCCCCACGGGCACGGTCGACTTGATGATGGCCACGATCCTGCGGCTCATGTGGCGGCCGATCAGCTCGCTGACCGCGTCGACGCCGGAGAGGTCGGCGTGGCCGTCCTCCAGCCCGGGGGTCCCCACCGCGATGTAGACCACGTCCGCGGCGGCGATGGCGGCCGCCGTGTCCAGCGTGAAGCGCAGCCGCCCCTCGCGCACGTTGCGCCGGAGGATGGGCTCCAGGCCGGGCTCGTAGATGGGCACGCGGCTCTGCAGCAGGGCGTCGATCTTGTCGGGGTCGTTGTCGGCGCAGGTCACCTCGAAGCCGAGGTCCGACATGCAGGTGCCGACCACCAGGCCGACGTAGCCAGTACCCACTACGCAGATGTTCATCGGAGGCTCCTTGCTTGTCCGCGCACCGATCCGCGACGCTGCCGGGCCCGGCTGCCCGGGTCGGACCGTCGCGGTCGGGCTGTCCATGGCTCGGCTGCCGGCGGACCGCCCCGCCGCGGAGGCGGAGGCTAAGGCTGTGGCCCCAGCGCGTCAACGCAGCGGCCCGTGACAGCTTCGGGGAGCACGGTCGCCTTGACAGGTCGGGTCCGGACGCGATAGCCGGCCGGCTGCACCGGGCGGCGAGCGCCCGTCCCCCCTCAGGATCCGCGGAGATCAGAAGTGGCCAACCACAAGGACGCCATCAAGCGCGACAAGCAGAACCAGAAGGCGCGGCTGCGCAACCGGCACTACCGGTCCCTCATGCGCAGCCGGATCAAGGCCCTGCGCGAGGCGGTGGAGTCCGGCGACAAGGCGGCGGCCCAGGCCCAGCTCCAGGAGACGGTCAGCGTCATCCAGCGGGTGGCCCAGAAGGGCATCATCCACCAGCGCCAGGCCGCCCGGCGCGTGAGCCGCCTGTCCCTGGCCGTCAACGGCGTGGGCAAGGTCGAGTAGCTCCGACCTCTCCGACCTGCACCGAAGCCGGCTCCCGCAGCCGGCTTCGTCGCGATCGGGGAGGGCCGGCCCGCCTCAGCGCGTGGCCAGCTCCAGGATCAGCCGCTCGAAGATCCGCCGATCCCCCGCCCGCGCCCGGTTGAAGGCGCGGTTGGCCCGCGCCAGCGTGGCCAGGGTCGCGGCGACCGGCAGCGGCCGCTGGCGGAGCGAGCGCTCTGCCTCCTGCTGGTCGGACCACCGCATCCGCAGCCCGGCGTCCTTGGGGGCGACGCCGCGCTGCATGCAGTCCTGCAGCGTGAGCAGGTTGCGCACCTGCCAGGTCACCATGGCCATGAGCTGGTGGGAGGCCTTGCCGTCCTCCAGCAGGCGGTGCGCCTGGGCCAGGGCGCTGTCGACGTCCCGACGCACCAGGGCGCCGGTCAGGCCCCACACCTCGGCCTCGGCCACGACGCTGGCGGTCTGCTCGATGACCGCCTCGTCGATGCGCCCCTCTCCGCCGACCCAGCTGGCCGCCTTCTCCACCTCGCCGGCCAGCAGGCCCAGGTCGCGGCCCGACAGCTCGACCAGCAGGCGCGCCGCGTCGGGCTCGAGCCGGCAGCCCAGCCGGCGGGCGCGGTCCACGGCGAAGGCGACCGGGTCCTGGTCCTCGGCCTTGAAGCGCTCCACCCGGCCGACCTTCTTGACCAGGTTCTGCAGGCGCAGGCCGCGGTTCACGCCCTTGACCGCCTCGGGCAGCTTCGGGCCGACCAGGACCAGCACCGTGCTGGGCACGGGCTTCTCGGCGTAGGCCATCAAGGCGTCGAGCAGCTCGACGTTGGCCTTGTCCATGTCGCGCACGACGACGACGCGGTACCTCGACATCATCGGCACGGTGCGGACCAGGTCCATCACCCGGCCGACGACGTCGCCGTCGCTGGCCAGCAGCACCGCCAGGTTGAAGCCGCCCATGGGCCCGAGCGCCTGCTGGACCAGGGCCTGCTCGGCCTCCTGCATGCGCAGGGGCTCGTCGCCGACGAAGATCGCGATGGGAGGCAGGGCCGGGGCGTCGGTCACGGTCGGGAGCCGGGAGAGGGGGTGCGACCGGGGTCGGTCACGGCCCCCGGTGCGGAGGACAGCCAGAGGGCGGCGTCCTCGGAGAGCTGCGCCGCCAGGGCCTGGAAGGCGGCGGCGCGAGCGCTGGCGGCGGCGAGGCCGTCCTGGGGGTCGGCCGGGTAGGCCCGCTCGGCGCGGAGCACCACGGCGCGAGGGGAGGCACCCAGCAGCTGCAGCTCCACCGCCAGGCGGGCCCGGTGCACGCGCAGCGCCTCGGTGGCTGCCGCGGAGGAGGTCGTGGCCTCCACCACGCGCAGCGTGAGGGGGTCTGGCCCGCCGGCGAGCCCCCGCGCGGCGAAGGCGTCGGCCAGGCCCTGGCGGAGCGCGTCGGCCAGGGCGGGCTCGGCCGCGGCGACGTCGACACCGACCAGGTGGACCGCGGCGCCCGCGGCGCGCGGAGGGACCCCCAGGTGGCAGGCGCCGCCTGGCAGGCCCGTCCCCAGGCCCAGTCCGGCCAGCAGGAGGGAGGATCGGAGCCGGAGCCGGGCGCGCTGCACCTGTGGGCCTTATTGACAGGGCCCCCGCCCGTCTACAGAATCGCCCCCCCTCCCCTCGCCCTCGGACGGCCCATGGCCCTGCTCCCGATCGCCGCGCTCGGCACCCTCCCGCTCCTCGTCGGGCCCGCGCGCGCCTCCACGCTGCCAGCCTCGCTCGCCCTCCCCGACCGGCAGGACGCGCCGACCGAAGGCGACGCCCCACCCACCGGCGGGGACAGCACCACCACCGCCGCGCCCGCCCCCAAGGGGGGCCACGGCACGCGGGGGAACCGGACCTACCTGATGCAGCTCAACGCGCGGGCGCGCTACCTGTCGGTGCCCTCGTCGGTGATCGACCCCTGGTTCTACGACTCCGACGACGAGGGGGCCAACCCCTACGACCGGCCGAAGGTGCGCGGCTGGGCCTTCGGCGGCGAGTACGTCTTCGACCTGGAGCCCGGCAACTACGTCATCTACGGCGAGTACATCCACTCGACCATGGGAGAGGGCTACTGGGACGACGTCGAGGAGCCGGCGGACCACGACGACGGCGACTGGGTCCGCCCCGACGGCTTCGGCGGGGTGGTGTTCGGCGCCAGCTACCTGCACGAGATCGACGCCATCCCCACCGGGCCCGACGCCAGCGACGTCGGCCTGAGCTTCCTCTTCGGCGCCGGCCTGGGCCTGGTGGTCGTGACCGGCGGGCTGGAGGAGTGGCACCCCGGCAGCAACCCCGACAACCTCGACCCGACCTGTCGCCCCTCGTCGCCGGCCTACGACCGCGTCGATGTCTGTGGCTCCGACGGCTACAAGCGGATCCCCAAGGTCCTGCCGATGGTCGACCTGTCGGCCAGCGCGCGGGTCAACTTCTCCGACCACTTCCACGTCCGGATCGACGGCGGCCTGCACGACGTGCTCTCGGTGGGCACCGCCGTGGGCGTGGTCTTCTGAGCGACCCGCGCCTGCCGCGCCGCGTCGCCGGGGTGGCACGCCGGCCCAGGTCGCGATAGGCGCGCGCGGTCTGCCCCTTCCCCCGAATCGAGCACCCCTGAATCGAGGTCTGCCTTGATCCTGGTCACCGTCCGCGAGAACGAGCCCTTCGAGAAGGCCCTTCGCCGCTTCCGCCGCAAGGTCGAGCGCGAGGGCATCCGCAAGGACATCAAGAAGAACAGCTTCTACCTGAAGCCCGGCGAGAAGCGCCGCCTCAAGCAGCGCCTGGCCGAGAAGCGTCGCCGCAAGGCGCTGCGCCGCGCCATCAAGAAGGCCGTCAACTAGGCGGTGGGGGGCGGTCCGCCCCCGGCGACAGGAACTGGCGGCCCCGTCCCGGCGGGGCCGTGCTGCGTCTGCAGATCGCGGGCGCCCCGCGCGTGGCCTCCTACCAGGTGTCGGCGCCGGGGGGGCCCGCCTCGAGCAGCAGCGACGCCCGTCGCCGCGCCGCCTCGTCCTCCAGGGCGTCCAGGCCGTCCCGCGCGCCGCGCGAGGCGACCACCGTCTCCAGGGTCCGCCGCCAGGCGACCTCGTCCCCCGACGGGCCGTAGACCAGCTCGGCCATGGCGACCGCCGGCTCCAGGCGGTCGGAGGCCAGGGCCCGCGCCTGGGTGAGGTCCCGCGCCGCCGCCGCTCGTGGCGAGGCCGCGGCATCCTCGCCCTCCACGGCGAAGCGCTCGAACAGGGCCGCCGGCACCACGCCCCGCGCCACGCCCCGCGCCTGCCAGGGCAGCCCCCCCTCCAGGTCGGGCGCGAGCGCGACTGCCCGATCACCCATCGCGAGCAGCACCTCCAGGTCGATGGCCGCGCCCGCGGCGCCGCGCGCGTGCAGCCACCGGGCCCAGCTCAGGGTCGCGTAGCCCAGGCAGGCGACGTCCTCGGCTGGCACCCGCTCCACGGCGCGCGCGTCCAGCCGCCCGCCCCCGGCCTCCAGGCGCCCGGCGACCTCGACCCGCAGCGCCAGGCAGCGCAGCGCCCAGGACCGGGCCGCGCCCAGGTCGTCGCGCACCGGATCGGGCCAGGCCAGCGCGCGGAGGTACAGGTCGCGGGAGATGGCGGCGTGCACGCGCCCGTCGTCCGGCACGCGGTCGTGCACCTCCAGCAGGCACTGCAGGTGGGCGTCGAGGGCGTCGAGGTCCGGCAGCCCGCTTCCCAGGCGGGCATCGCAGGCGCGCAGGCTCTCCAGGGCGCGGTCCCGGGTCTGGCGCCGCACCCCCAGCCGGCAGGCGGCCAGCACCACCAGGGCCACCAGAAACCACGGCAGCCGGGCGCCTGCGCCGCCGTGATGCCGGGCGCCTGCGCCGCCGTGATACCGACGAGGCGTGCGCGCCGCGGGCCCGGGTGGTGGAACGGTAGACACAGGGGCCTTAAAAGCCTCTTCCCTGCAGGGAGTGCCGGTTCGACTCCGGCTCCGGGCACCCGGCCGCCGCGGGCGGCTGCCTCGTGACATATTGAAGCCACCCGAGTTTACCAGGGCCGACTCCCGCTGCTACCGTCTGCCTGCGCCACCCCACCCAATGGAAACCCATGGGACGCATCATCGGAATCGACCTCGGGACCACCAACTCGGTCTGCGCCTACATGGAGCGCAACGAGCCCCGGATCGTGATCAACGAGGAAGGTGGCAGGCTGACCCCTTCGGTGGTCGGCTTCACCAAGAACGGGGAGCGCTTCGTCGGCGACATCGCCAAGCGCCAGATGCTGATCAACCCGGACGCCACGATCCACTCGATCAAGCGCTTCATCGGGCGACGGTACCGCGACGCGACCAACGACCTCCGGCTGGTCAACTACCAGGTCAGCGAGGCGCCCAACGGCGACTGCGCGATCACCGTCAACGGCCGCAGCTACAGCCCGCAGGAGCTGGCGGCGATGGTGCTCCAGAAGATCAAGAAGTCGGCCGAGGACTTCCTGGGCGAGTCGGTGACCGAGGCGGTCATCACCGTGCCCGCCTACTTCACCGATCGGCAGCGCCAGGCGACACGGGACGCGGGGACCATCGCCGGACTGGACGTCCTGCGCATCATCAACGAGCCGACCGCCGCCGCGCTGGCCTACGTGCACGACCGCAAGAAGGCCAGCACCATCGCGGTCTACGACTGGGGCGGCGGCACCTTCGACATCTCCCTGCTCGAGGTCGACCGCGACGTGGCCGAGGTCCGCGCCACGCGCGGCAACAACGCGCTGGGCGGCGCCGACATCGACCGGCGCATCGTCGACTGGCTGCTCGACCGCTTCAGCAGCGAGCACGGGCTGGACGTCAGCCAGGACAAGATCGTCATGCAGCGCCTTCGGGACGCGGCCGAGCGCGCCAAGCTCGAGCTGTCCAGCGCGCCGACGACCGAGATCCACCTGCCCTTCCTGGTCAGCGACCAGTCCGGCCCCAAGCACCTGCAGGTCAGCCTGACCCGCGCCACCTTCGAGACCCTGGCCGAGCCGCTCTTCCAGAAGACGGTCGAGGAGTGCAAGCGCGCGCTGCTGGACGCCCGCATGGACGTGCGCGACATCGACGAGGTCATCATGGTCGGCGGCAGCTCCCGCATCCCCCGGGTGCAGGACCTGGTCCGCGAGCTGTTCGGCCGGCCGCTGAACAAGACCTTCAACCCCGACGAGGTGGTCGCGATCGGCGCCGCCATCCAGGGCGGCATCCTCGAGGGCGAGGTCAAGGCGGTCACGCTGCTGGACGTGACGAACTTCTCGCTGGGCATCGAGGTGCAGGGCCGCCGCTTCGCGCGCCTCATCCCGAAGAACAGCACCATCCCCACGCAGAAGGCGCAGCTCGTCAGCACCGTGGTCGACAACCAGCGCACGGTGAAGATCCACGTCCTGCAGGGCGAGAGCGGGGACGCTCGCGAGAACGTGAGCCTGGGGGAGTTCGAGCTGCAGAACATCCAACCCGCGCCCCGCGGCGTGCCGCGGATCCAGGTCAAGTTCTCCATCGACGCCAACGGCATCGTCAACGTGAGCGCCACCGACCTGCGCACGGGCGTCGCCGACGAGATCCGCATCGACGCGCCGACCGGCATGTCTCGGGTCGAGATCGACCGGCTGCGGGAGGAGGCGGCGCAGGCCTCTCGCGACGAGGACGAGGGTCGCGAGTTCAAGGTGCTGCGCAACGACGTGGAGAAGGAGCTGGTCACCCTGGAGGGCTTTCTGCGGGAGAACCGCGGGCTGCTCCCCAAGCAGGACATCTTCGAGCTGGAGCAGGCGCTCAAGCGCGGCCGCATGGCGCTGCTCAAGGCCGCCGACGGGCGCAACCTCCAGAGCCTGATGGGCTACCTGCAGCGCTTCCACCAGCACCTCACCGAGAAGCTCGAGCAGCAGGCCCGGCTTCACTGACCGTCCGGGCCGGGGCCGCCTGTCCGGGCCCGATACATCCCGTCGCAGGACGGGACGGAACGAGATGCGACAACCGGCGGCCCGCTGCCCTATGCTGGGCGGGCGAGGGTCCCGTGCGGCAGCTCCATCTCCCCACCTCCTCCCGACGCGCCGGTCTCCGGCTCGCGGCGGCGGTGCTGTGGGCCACGCTGGTGGCCGGCTGCGGTGACGAGGTGTCGACACGACCGGCGCCCACGCCCGAGAAGCTGCGCGCGCAGGTCGAGCAGAGCGCCAACCAGCTCGGCCGTGTGGCCTGCGCGGGCTGCCCCGAGCGCTGGGAGACCCAGGCCTGCCGCTACACCGAGGAGCTGCTGCGGGCCCCGGACGCGCTGGGGGCCGAGCGCTGCGCGGTGGTCCAGCCCACGCTGGGCTTCCCCGGCCTGCCCGAGCGCCTGCCCGCGGCCGCGACGCGCGCCGTGGAGAGCGGCAAGCAGGCCCTCGCCCGGGACACGCGCCACCGCGACGTCGACGCGGCGCTCCGCCTGTACGCCTTCGGCGCGGACCTCCAGCGGCTGGGCTCCCTGGAGCTGTGGGTCGAAGGGCTGCAGGCGCGGGCGACCGCCGTGGCCTGGCTGGGCAAGGCCCGCCCCGATGCGCAGTGGCCCCGAGAGCTGCTGGCCCTGGAGGCGGCGGCGCCGGCTCCCGCCCGCGTCGTGGACGCCGCCGTGATCGCCACCTTCAACCGCCTGCCGGAGCCGGGCTGGAGCGAGCGCGCCGGCCTCGCCGTGGCCGCGGAGCGCGGCGCCGCGGCGGTGCGCGCCTCCCCCGAAGCCCGCGCGGACGACGTCCGCGCCGCGCGGCAGGCGCTGGCGACCGGCTGGCCCCAGGGACAGCTCCCGATCGACCTGGTCGACGCCTGGCAGGCCTCCGAGCGCGTCCGCACCGAGACCCAGCGCCTGGCGCTCGACAGCACCCTGGCCGCCGGGAAGCGGTGCCCGACCGCGCTGCAGGACCTGGTCCCCGAGCGCCTGGGGCGGGTGCCCGAGGGCTGGACCCTGGACCCGACGACCTGCCGCGCCGTCGAGCTGCGGCCCTCGCCGACCAGCACGCCGGCGCCGTCGATCCCCGTCGCGGGCGCGATGGCCGCGCAGCCCTGAGCGGGCCCGAAAGCAGAGACGCCGGCCAGGAGGTCCTGACCGGCGTCTGAAGTGGTGGAGCTGAGGGGACTTGAACCCCTGACCCCCAGAATGCCATTCTGGTGCTCTCCCAACTGAGCTACAGCCCCTTGGGACGCGCCGCGAGAGGTGTCCCCCACGCGACGCCGCTGTCATAGCGTGCCGTCGCCAGGTCGGCAAGGGCGCTCCCGACAGGTCGCGGCACGAGCCGACCCGCCGGACCCGGTCGCCTACTCCTCGTCGCTGCCCGTGGGCCCGCCGGGCTCGGCGGCGTCCGCGATGGTCGCGTCGTCGCCGGCCACGCCCGCGGCCACCTCGGCCGCCCGCCGCGCGACCAGGTCCGCCTCGACCTGGGCGATGCGCGCCTCGATCTCCTTGATGCGCTCCACGCCCCGGGCCAGGCCGGGGTGCTGGACCTCCCCGCCCTCCAGCAGGTGCCGGGCCTCGCGACCGAGCTTCTGGTACATCACGTCCCGGTCCCGCCGGAGCTGGCGCAGGTCCAGGCGGACCCGCCCCGACGAGGCCGCGCGCTTCGCCCCGTCGCGCCCCCGCCGCAGGACGACCCGCGCCAGGCTGAGCATCGCCTGGCTGAGCAGCGCGCCGGCCTGGTTGACCTCGGCGTCGCCGCCGCCGGTCCCCGCCGGGCCGGGCCGCGGCGCGGGGCCCGCCGGCTCGTCGGGATCGACCCCCGCGGGCGTGGGGGACCCGGCCGGGTCGTCGGGATCGGCGACCACGGGCGACCTGGCAACGACGGGCTTGGGATCGGGCATGGCTCCTCCAGCGGGGCAGCGGTAGCCTCGCCCGACCGGGGTGGCAAACCCATCGCGGAGGCCGGGCGAGCAGGCGTCGTGAGGCAAGCAGGTGGCAGGTGGTTCCCTCCCGCCCGCGGGCGCATTACACGGGCAGCCCACGACCCGCCCTCTGCCCCGCCTCCCTCGGAGCACCCATGATCCTCGTGACCGGCGGCACCGGCCGCTTCGGCGAGCAGGTCATCCGCACCCTTCGCAAGCTCGGCCTCGACGTGCGCGCCCTCGTTCGCAAGGGCAGCCACTACTACTGGCTCAACGACACGGGCTGCGGCTTCTTCTTCGGCGACCTGCTGGACCCGGTCAGCCTGCGCCGGGCCTGCCGGGACGTCGAGTACCTGGTGGTGGCCTCGGGGCTGCAGCTCGAGTCCCGCGCCAACAACCACACCACGGTGACGGTCGAGGGCCACGCGGCGCTGTTCAAGGCGGCCCAGGAGCGCGGCGTCCGCAAGGCGGTGATGATCTCCTGCATGGGAGTGGACCGCGGCCTGTCCGTGCCCTCCTTCGACGCCCGCCGGGGCGCCGAGGAGCAGCTCATCGCCTCGGGCCTGGACTACACGATCCTGCGCGCGCAGCTCCACGAGCACTTCTTCCTGGACCTGGCGTGGAAGGTCCACGACACCGGCCATGCCCTGCTCCCCTCCCGGGGCAGCAACCAGCTCCAGCCCGTCGCCTCGCGCGACGTGGCCCTGATGGCCGCCGCCAGCCTGGACCTGGCGGACGTGGCCAACCAGGTGATCGACGTCGGCGGCCCGGACCGGATCTCGGCGCACGACGCCTTCGAGGCCGCGTGCCAGGTGGTCGGCGTGCAGCCCCAGGCCCGGGTCCTGCCCGGCCCGGCCGTGACCCTGGGCCGCAAGCTCGGGCGGCCCGTGCGGCGCTACGCCCACCGCCTGGCCGAGCTCTCCGCCTGGTTCGACCAGGACTTCACGGTGGACAGCGCCGCCCTGGCGGCGCGCTTCAACATCCCGCTGACGCCCTTCCGGGACGCGCTCGCCCAGACCAACCAGACCTACCAGATCATGCGCGACCCCGAGGCGCGGGAGAAGCACATGGTCCACCCGCAGTTCTACGCGACGGTCTACGAGCCGGGCGAGGCCGACTGGTCCAGCCTGCCCGACGGCCCCCTGCCCGCGCGGGACTGAGGCCACGCCCGCGGGACCGGGCGCCCCCCGCCGCCCGCAGCCCCAGGCCCCCCTCGGCGCCGCCCCTCAGTGGGCGGCGCTCTTGCCTTTGGGGGTGGCGTTCCACACCCGCGTCGCGAGCAGCAGGCCGACCAGCGCCAGGGGCACCATGGCCAGGGGCCAGCCCAGCCAGTTGGCCGGGTCGAGCACCGGGCCCGTCAGCTTGCCGGCGTCGTCGAACTGCTCCTTGGGCAGCACCAGGCTGTAGGTCAGGCTCATGGCGCCGGTGCCCAGGTAGACGAAGCCGTCGATGATGCCGACGGCGACCCCGACGTTCTTGCGCCCGCCGAAGTCCATGCTCGCCGTGCCGGACAGCATCCCGTGCACGCCGATGACCGCCATCGACAGGATCACGACCAGCCAGGCCTGGGGGTAGAAGACGAAGCCGCCGACCTGGAACAGGGGGCCGGCGTCGTAGATCCCCGTCAGGAGCAGGGCCCCCACCAGCATGACGCCGTAGAGCAGCGCGGCGACGGGGCCGCGACGCGACTTGAAGAGGTGGTCGCTGATGATCCCGGCCACCATGCCGCCGGTGATGCCCGCCACGCAGAGCAGCATCCCCCAGTTGTCGTAGACGAAGTCGCCCTTGAGGTGGAGCGCCCCGTCGGTCTGCTTGGCGAAGGTGCGGTACCACTGCATGATCGCCTGCCGCAGGAAGCCCGAGCAGAACTCCACCAGGGAGATGGTGACGATCACGGGGTTGGACAGCATGCGCTTGAAGACCTCGAGCACCGGCAGCCGGGCCCCGTCGTCCCCCGAGCTGGCGTCCGCGGTGTCGAAGTCCGCCAGCCCGGCCTGGGCGGGGCTGTCCTGGACCAGGAAGGCGTCGAGGACCCAGAACACGCCCAGCAGGATGGCCGGGATCATGAAGACCCAGAACACGCCCAGGTGGTTGAGGATGAGATCGCCCCAGTCGTAGGCGAAGTAGATGCCCAGCGAGATCAGGATCCCGAAGATCGCCCCGAACACGCCGCGCTCGCGCACGTGGAACCAGGGCGCGTTGACCTTGACGATGGCCACCGCGCCGAAGCTCTGGAAGTACATGTTGGCGCCATAGAGCACGCTGAACAGCGGCAGGAAGTTCCGGGCGACGAAGTCCGCGCCGGCTCCGCCCCCCAGCAGCGTCCAGGTCGCCAGGCCCATCAGCAGGTTGACCAGCGCCGCGCCACCCGCGCCGACCAGGATGGCCGCCTTGCCCCCGAAGCGGTCGGTCAGCGGCCCGTTGAGCACGAAGCTGATGCCGTAGACCCAGGTGCCGACCAGGAAGATGATCCCGAAGTCGTCGTTGCCCATCATCGCGCCGCCCGATGGGTCCTGCATCTCTTCGAAGGCGAACTTGCTGACGTTGAGGTTGTAGCGCCCCATGTAGAGGAAGGCGTAGGTCAGCCCCAGCGGCAGCCAGTTCATCACGCGCCGACGCCGGAAGGCGTCGGAGTGGGAGACCCCCTCCACCCTGGGCAGACGGGCGATGACGAGCGCCACGACCACCAGCAGGATGCCGATGGGGGCGAACTCCTTGAGCCACTCGAGCATGGATGCTCCCGGGAGGTTGGACGACGCGCCGCCGACACGCCGCAGGGCGACGGGAAGACCCCCGCCTGAAGGCACCGAGGCTATCGCGGGCGGGTGCCCGGTGAGCGGACATCGCCGGGACGCCCCCCGCCCGTCACGCTCCCGCCCAGGAGCGCGGCGGCGAGAGGGGCCCGCCGTTCAGGGACCCAGCCGCTGCATCCGCCGATCCGTGGGCGGCGAGAGGGGCCCCTGCTGGGCCTCGGCCACCGCCGCCTCCAGCACCTTCCGCCCGCTGCCGACGACGCCCTGGGGCTGCACGCCCAGGTTGCGCTCCCACTGGGCGGCCACGAAGTCGATGGTCGCCACCCGGTAGCGCCGCGACAGGTCGAGGGGTTGGCCGCCCACCTGGGCGCTCACGATCTCGGGCGAGCCCAGCCGGACCTGCCAGGTGAAGGTGACCCCCGACCACTGCAGGGTCCCCCGGTCGTCCTCGACCTCGGCCATCGCGGTGGACAGCATCATCGCCAGCAGGTCGGCGCCCGAGGCCTCGAAGGTCACGACCTCGTTGCCGAAGGGGAAGACCTCGTAGAGCGCGCCCACGGTGACCGGCCCGGCCACCAGGTCCGCGCGGATGCCGCCGGCGTTGAACAGCCCGACGTCCGCGCCCGCCGCGCGCCGCACGACGTCGGAGCACCAGCGCCCCATCGGCGTCTCGCCGCCGCCCAGGCGCGTCATCGTGGCGGTGACCTGGCCGGCCGGCTGGCTGAAGCGCCGGTCCAGCTCGGCCCGGTAGCCCTCCACCAGGGCCTGCACCTGCGGGTCGGCCGGCATGGGGAGGTCGTCGGGGTCGAGCTCCTCGGCTGCCCACGAGAGCTGGGTGATGGCGCCCTCGGCGACCGCCAGCTCGGCGACCCCCAGCAGGCGCCCGTAGCTGCCGGCCTGCACGATCCACGTGTCCCCGACGCGCTCGGCCGCCTCCATCCGGGTGTGGGAGTGGCCCCCCACGACCAGGTCGATGCCGTCGACCTCCTGCGCCAGGAGGCGGTCGTTCTCGAGCCCGATGTGGGTCAGGGCGACCACCAGGTCCACCTGGGGCTCCAGCGCCTCCACCGCCTGCCGGGCCGCCTGCGCGTGCCCCAGCACCTCCATGCGGGCCAGGGTCGCGTCGTCGGTCAGGTGCGCCATGCCCGAGGTGGTGAGCCCGAAGACGCCGACCTTCAAGCCGTTGACGGTGTAGATGCGCCAGGGCTCGCTGCCGGCCAGCGCCGGGCCGCAGTCCAGGGCCGGGCCGCCGCAAGGCGCGCGGAGGTTGGCGCTCAAGGTGGGCGCCTGGCCCAGGTCGACGAAGGCCTGGGCGTGGTCGAAGCCGCGGTCGAACTCGTGGTTGCCCGGCACCCAGCCGTCCACCCCGATGGTGTCGAGCAGGACCGCCATGCCGCCGCCGGCCACGCCCCCGACCTCCAGCTCCATCAGGGGCGTCCCCGTGAGCACGTCCCCCGCGTCCAGGAAGAGCACGGCCTCCTCGCCGAAGCGGTGTTCCAAGGCCCGCCGCTCCGCGTCGATGGCCACCATTCCCCCCAGCAGGGCCTGGTCCTCGCGCCACTCCGCGCGCTCGGGCAGGTAGTGGGCGTGCAGGTCGTTGGTGTGGGCGATCACCAGGGTCCCCGGCGCCGCCTGCCCGGGCGGGGGCAGCTCGGCCGAGGGCGGGGTCCGGGCCGCGCAGCCCACCAGCAACCACAGCACAGGCGCGCCGCCGATCATCCCGCCTCCCCGCCCAGCAGCTCGCGGATCCGGTGGGCCTGCGCCGCGTCCAGCGCGCCGTCGAAGCGCGCGAGCACCGCCCCATCGGCGCCGATCACCCAGGTCTGCGGGACCTTCTGCGAGGGGAGGGCCAGCTTCTTGAAGAAGTCCTTGGGCGGCGCGGTCACCAGCAGGCTGCCCCAGGGCACGCCGTGCCCGTCCGCGAAGCGGGCCACGTGCTCGACGATGTCGTCCTCGTCCCCGCGGGGATCGAACAGGTCCCAGGAGACGCCGAGGAAGTCGGCCTTGCCCTCGAGCTGGCGGGCGAGGTCCACCAGCAGCGGCAGCTCGTCCACGCAGGGCACGCACCAGGTCGCCCAGTGGTTGACCACCCGCGGGCGCGGCCCGGGGCCATGGGCCCGGCTGACCCGGTCGAGGTCGGCGCGCTCGCAGCCCCGCACCTCCAGGCCCGGAGCGCCGGGCGGCGAGGAGGGCGGAGGAGAGGACGGCGGCGGAGTCGAGGGCCTCGGCGCGGCCGCGGCCGGCGGGGGCGCGGGCGCCGCCGGGCGGGGCGGCAGGGGCGGAGTCGGCGCCCGCTCGCCCGGCTTCTCGAACAGATCGTCCTGGGCCACGCGCCGCGCCACGGCCTGGGCGACCCTCCGGATCGCTCCCTTCACTCCCGCACGCACCGCGCCCATGGCCGCTCCTGTCCTGGTGGAGGGGCAGGCTATCTCAGCGTCGTGGCGCCGTGGGGCGTCCGGGC